>JAZRAL010000001.1:0-21596 GCA_045634545.1 Alphaproteobacteria bacterium
CCTGTTACGTCTGTTGTACGGAAATAGAATTGTGGACGATAGTTGTTGAAGAATGGAGTATGACGACCACCTTCTTCTTTTGTCAAAATGTAGCATTCGCATACGAATTTTGTATGTGGTGTGATTGAACCAGGAGCAGCCAATACTTGACCACGTTCAACTTCTTCTCTCTTTGTACCACGAAGTAATACACCGATGTTATCACCAGCTTCACCTTGGTCTAACAACTTACGGAACATTTCGACACCTGTACATGTTGTTTTTGCTGTTGGACGAATACCTACGATTTCGATTTCGTCACCAACGTGTAATACACCACGTTCAACACGACCTGTAACAACTGTACCACGACCAGAAATTGAGAATACGTCTTCAATTGGCATCAAGAATGGTAAATCTTTTGGACGTTCTGGTTGTGGAATGTAAGCGTCTACTTGTTTCATCAATTCAAGAACTGCATCACGACCGATTGTTGTGTTGCTATCTTCTAATACTGCTAAAGCTGAACCTTTAACGATTGGAATTTCATCACCAGGGAATTCATATGAGCTTAACAAATCACGAATTTCCATTTCAACCAATTCTAACAATTCTGGATCATCTACTTGGTCTACTTTGTTCATGAATACTACAATCGCTGGAACACCTACTTGACGTGCAAGCAAAATGTGTTCACGTGTTTGTGGCATTGGACCATCAGCTGAAGACACAACCAAAATTGCACCATCCATTTGTGCAGCACCTGTAATCATGTTTTTTACATAGTCTGCGTGACCTGGACAGTCAACGTGTGCATAGTGACGGTTTGCTGTTTCGTATTCTACGTGTGATGTATTAATGGTAATACCACGTGCTCTTTCTTCTGGAGCCTTATCAATGTTTGCATAATCTACAAACTCAGATGAACCAGCTTCTGCCAATACTTTTGTAATAGCCGCTGTTAATGTTGTTTTACCATGGTCAACGTGACCGATAGTTCCAATGTTGCAGTGTGGCTTACTGCGTTCAAACTTCTCTTTTGCCATCTTAATCTTCTCCTAAAATATAAACAAAAAGATTTTTATTTTATCGGTTTCCCGAAATTAAATTTTTGGAACTGCCATCTAAAAAAGACAGCAGTTCCGGTTAAATATTAGCCATTTTTAGCTTTTACTGTTTCAGCGATTTCGCGTGGAACTTCAGCATAATGGTCAAAGATCATTGTAAATTGTGCACGACCTTGAGACAAAGAACGTAATGTATTTACATAACCAAACATGTTAGCTAATGGTACATGAGCATCAACCACACGTGCATTACCACGTTGATCCATACCATTTACCATACCGCGACGTGAGTTCAAATCACCGATAATGTCACCCATATATTCTTCTGGAGTAACAACTTCTACTTTCATGATAGGCTCTAAAAGTCTAGCATCAGCTTGACGCATACCATCTCTGAAAGCAGCACGTGCAGCGATTTCGAAACACATAACGTTAGAGTCAACCTCGTGATAAGCTCCATCATACAATGTACACTTAACACCTGTTACTGGGTAGCCAGCGATAACACCAGCATCCATAGCAGAACGAAGACCTTTTTCAACACCTGGGATATATTCTTTTGGAACGTTACCACCAACAACAGTGTTGTTAAATTCAAATCCTGTATAGCCTTCCATTGGTTCAAATTTAATTTTAACCTTAGCAAATTGACCTGCACCACCAGATTGTTTCTTGTGAGTATATTCAATATCACAAGGTTTTGTAATGGTTTCACGGTAAGCAACTTGTGGGTTACCAACGTTAGCATCTACTTTAAATTCTCTCTTCAAACGATCAACAATAATGTCTAGGTGTAACTCACCCATACCTCTAATGATTGTTTGACCAGAATCAGGGTCAGAAGATACTTTAAATGAAGGGTCTTCCATAGCAAGTCTAGCCAAAGCTAAGCCCATTTTTTCAACGTCAGCTTTAGTTTTTGGTTCAACTGCAAGTTCGATAACTGGATCTGGGAATACCATGTTTTCTAACACAACTGGGTTAGAATTATCACATAAAGTATCACCAGTTGTAGTATCTTTCAAACCAGCTAACGCAACGATATCACCTGCATGAGCTTCTTTGATATCTTCACGTTTATTAGCATGCATCAAAAGCATACGACCGATTCTTTCTTTCTTGTCTTTAACAGAGTTATAAACATAAGAACCCGCTGTTAAAGTACCAGAATAAATACGTGTAAATGTTAAAGAACCAACGAATGGGTCATTCATAATTTTGAATGCCAAAGCTGATAATGGTTCATTATCTTCTGCTTTACGAGTAATAACATCTTCTGTTCCTGGTTTTACACCTTCTGTTGCAGGCAAATCTAAAGGAGATGGAAGATAATCAATTACTGCATCAAGTAATGGTTGAACACCTTTGTTCTTAAATGCTGTTCCACATAATACTGGAACAAAAGCCATAGACAATGTACCTTTACGAATACATTTCTTCAATGTTTCAACAGAAATTTCTTTACCTTCAAAATAGTCTTCCATAGCTTGATCATCTTGTTCAACTGCCATTTCAACTAATTTTGAGTGATATTCTTCAGCTTTATCTTTCAATTCTGCTGGAATTTCTTTAATTTCAATTGGGCTATCAGCTGTATTACCAGTGTAAATGATTGCATTCATATTTAATAAATCAACCACACCTTGGAATTCATCTTCTGCACCAATTGGTAATTGCAAAGCTAAAGGTTGAGCGCCTAAACGATCAACAATCATATCCAAGCAACGATAGAAGTTAGCACCAATTCTGTCCATTTTGTTACAGAAACAGATTCTTGGAACATTGTACTTATCAGCTTGTCTCCAAACTGTTTCAGATTGAGGTTCAACACCAGCAACTGAGTCAAATACTGTGATTGCACCGTCTAATACGCGTAAAGAACGTTCTACCTCTACTGTAAAATCCACGTGTCCAGGAGTATCAATAATGTTCACTCTATGACCTTTCCAATAGCAAGTAGTAGCAGCAGAAGTAATTGTAATACCTCTTTCTTGCTCTTGCTCCATCCAGTCCATAGTAGCAGCACCATCGTGTGTTTCACCGATTTTGTGATTTACACCAGTATAGAATAAGATACGCTCTGTAGTAGTTGTTTTACCGGCATCAATATGTGCCATGATACCGATATTTCTGTACATTTGTAATGTATGTGTACGAGCCATTGTCTTATTTTTCCTATAATATTAGAACTTGTAATGTGAGAAAGCCTTATTAGCTTCAGCCATTTTGTGGGTATCTTCACGTTTTTTAACGGCAGCACCACGATTTGCAAAAGCATCCAAAAGCTCGTTTGCAAGTTTTTCTGTCATGGTTGTTTCAGAACGCTTTTTAGCAGCTGCAATAATCCAACGGATAGCAAGAGCTTGACGACGGTCTGCTCTAACTTCACATGGAACTTGGTAAGTTGCACCACCAACACGGCGAGAACGAACTTCCACAACAGGTTTAACGTTTTCAATAGCTTCATGGAACACGCTCAAAGCTTCTTGCTTTGATTTTTGAGCCATAATATCAAATGCAGAGTAAACGATTTTTTCTGCAACGGCTTTTTTACCTTGTTCCATTACGTTGTTAATAAATTTCGCAACAACCTGATCACCATATTTAGCATCAGGAAGTACAATTCTTTTTATAGCACTATGACGACGTGACATCTGGCATTCTCCTATTTAGGTCTCTTAGCGCCGTATAAAGAACGACGTTGACGACGTTTAGCAATTCCTTGAGTATCCAAGGTACCACGAATGATATGATAACGAACACCAGGCAAGTCTTTCACACGGCCTCCTCTAATCAGCACCACTGAGTGTTCTTGAAGATTATGACCTTCACCAGGGATGTAGCTGATTACTTCAGAGCCGTTAGTCAAACGTACACGTGCTACTTTACGCAAAGCTGAGTTTGGTTTTTTAGGGGTAGTTGTATAAACCCTTGTACAAACACCTCTTTTTTGTGGACACGCATCGAGAGCTGGGACTTTGTTTCTCTTCTCTTTTGGTGTTCGTGATTTACGAATTAACTGATTAATTGTAGGCATCACAAATTTCCTTAAAAGTTAAATTATTAAAACGACTTGCCTCGTTTTAGACGATTCTCAACACATTAAGCACATCAAACAGCGCTTAACCCATTGATATTTATCTAAAAAAGACAATACAAACAATCGGGATAGCATACACTACCCCCAAAGTTAGTTGCGCCAAAACTACCATATTTTTTTTTATAGTCAACCCCTATTTTAAACATTTTTTAATTTAAATGTGTTTTAAAGCATTTTTTCACGAATCGGAGAATTCGTCTTTTTTCCTAAAAAAAAGCAGCCTAAAAAAGACTGCTTAAAAGGATTATAATAAAATGCTTAATTACAATCTTTTACATCTAAATGCCCTTTTACGCTTGCTGTAATTTTTGCTGTTTCATTAGGTGCAATATTTAATTTCCATTGATAAATATTGTCACTTAACTTTTCACCCTGAACGCTTTCTTTAAAAATAGTACCGTCATTATAAAGAGGCTGTTTTAACACAAAATTAGTTGCATATTTTGAAGAGTTTGTAACCTCATATTCTACTTCATAAATATACATATTTTCAACAGTTACGCATCTATCTGACGGATTTTTCTTATACTTTCTTTCGCCAACTTTATGCATATCAACTATTTCACCTTTAGCAAAAACATCAAAGTTTTTACCCATATTTAATGTAACCTCTTGCTCTTTTGCAGTGTTGTTTATTCTATCTTCACCAACAAATTGCAATTCGCCATCTTTATCTGTATCATAAAAACTAATTTTTCCTTCAGGTAAAGGCACTCCTAAACCATCATTTTGAATATTCTTAAACTTATAAGTCATCAAAGGACGTTCATCCTTAAAACTATCTTTATTTATCCCAAATGATAAAGGAGAATTAAGCACATCTTCTTTTTGATAACTAACTTCTTTAGCATCCAAAAAAGAAACCATTTTATGCTCACCATCTCTAAGAGATGTTTCAAAAGGAAGTTTGTAAAGATAAAAACCATTCAAGCTTTCAGGACTATCAATCACAGCACTTGCTGCTAAATCAACAGAATTAACAGCCAAACCTCTACTCATGAAAGTCTTCATCATTCTTGGCATAACTTCTTTAACTGTATTAACCTCACCTGCAACCAAATTAATACCAACTTTTTCATAATCACTTCCTGAGTTATTATGAAGAGCAACTCTTCCTAATATTTCTAATTTTTCTCCATTTTTTACTTTTGCAACATAGTTAGCATCCCACTTAAAACCTCCAGCTAAATAAGCCAAAGCAATTTCATGTTTCCCCTTTTTGTCTGCCTCAATTTTTGCATCTAAAACAGTACTATTACTAAGACCTCCTGGAAGTTCATCAAACACAACTTGGCCAGAAAATCTTGTTTCAATTCCATAATCAAATCTCAAAATTGGATTATCACCTTCAACAGCCAATATCTCAGCATTATTAAATTCATCTCTTCCATTAATTGGATTAATACGCAAAGTCTTTACATTTTTACCAATATTTGCCTTTAACATGTTACTGTAATTTAGAGTACTATTTGAAAAATTTTGCTCTATAACATTAAAATCATCACCATAAATAATCACACTTTCAGGCTTTGCTGTTCTTGCAATTTCATCAAAATAAACATCATTTACTCCAAGATTTAACTCAACCTCTTTATCCTTTTTCACCATAGCTAAATCTTGGTTATAAATAGTAATTTCAGTAAATGCGCTCGCATTCAACGCAAACATCCCCACAAAACCACTCAAAAGCAAACCTTTAAAACTCATAAATTTTCTCCCAAAATAACTTACATTTCAAAACTTTTAATAAGCTCATCTATCTTTTTTGTAATAATACTATTCCTTGAAACAAACAAACCTACATCAAACCTCCTACATATAGAAAATTGATATAATATTTTTTTATCCGTTTCAAAAAAAATATATAATTTCTCCTCAAATTTTTCAAATATACATTTTTTCGCCCCAAATATCTCCATTAAATTACATAACACCTTCTTTATTTCATCTCTTTTTTGAACATCTTCAATTTTTAGTCCAAACTCCTTGCCATCACTTAAAATTTCACCTTTAACATCATCTAAAAAATTAGATATAACTAAGAATATACCTTCAAGTTTTGTTTGCTTAAAATTAATCCCAAATACCTTTTTTTCACCATACAAAAACTCTTCAGATAATAAAAAAGTTTCCCCTTTCAAAGAATTCAAACTTTCCTTTTTTTGAAAAAACGGAACAAACGAAAGCTTATTTAACACTAAATCATTAACACCATTATCTCTATCAAACTTTAGCCCATTAAATAATTGTTTATCCTTAAACCAAAGACTATATTCCACATTTTTTTGAAAAAAATCACAAATAAACTTAATTCCTTGCCACAAAAACAACCCCAAGAAAACAAATAAAACCACAAACAAGAAATCAAATTTTTTATAAAAAAACAATAAGCTTACAAAAAACAAATCAACTAAAAAAAATAAAGCAACTTGTATAAAAAAGGACTTTCGACTTTTTTCAATTTCTATAACATATCGCATAACTTTTCCCTTTAAATTCAAGCACTTTTCACCCTAATAATAAAATTTAAAAAGTTAAAATATATTAAATCAAACTTTATTTTTTATATTTGTCAAAGCATAAACTTAATTTTATCAAAAAGCTGACTTTCAAGGGTTATTTCATTAGAGATTTTTGGCTCCACCTTGTTAACATATAACTTTTTTATCACAAAACTTCACCTCTAGCAACAAAAACAACTCTCTTTCTTCCTATTCTTTGTTTTATCACTCTATTTACATCTTCTAGCTTTATATTTTTTATCACATCTTGCCTTTTTTCTAGAAAATCACGCCCCAAATTTTCCGCCATCATAACTTGAAGCTGTCCTGCAATATTAAACAAACTTGCAAACCTAAGATTAAAAGAAGACATTAAACTATTTTTTGCAAGCTCTAACTCGTCTTTATTAATTCCATTATCAAAAAACTTTTTATATTCCTCATTTAATTTATTTTCTATTTTTTCCATATTATTAGGTGTTGCAGAATAAAAAACATTCCAAGTATCCACCCCGTCACTTTGTGATAAATAGCTGTAAATACCGTATGTTAAACCATTTCTTTCACGCATTTCTTGACTTAATCTAGAATTAAGACCTGCCCCACCAAAAATAAAATCAGCCACATAAAAAGGATAAAAGTCATCATCTAATCTTTTAATACCCTTGCTTACATGTAATACAAAACTTTGTTTTGAGTGTTCTAATTGCACACTTTTTACTTCATTATTATATAACGGAGTAAATTCAGGCAAATCAACTGCGCTAGTATTTTCTTCCAAATCACCCAAAACATCATCTAAAAATTCTTTTACTTTTATTTCGTCAATACTACCTGCAATCCCCACGCTTATAACATCTTTTGCCATATAATTTTTAAGATAATTTCTTATATCTTTATCTGTAATCATCAAAAGCTCATCATCATTTGGATAATTCTCTCTTCCATAAGGATGAGAACCAAAAAACTCTTTTGATATTAATTTATTTAACTTGCTTTGAGGATTCTCATCATCACTTTTTCTTTGTGCTTTAATCTGTTCTTTTATAAGATTTATATCTTCTATTTTTAAGTGCTGGTTATAAATAACCTCTTTTAATATTTTCCAAGCATCTTTTTCAAAATCTTTCACATAAGACAAAGAAAGCTCTGCATCATCACGCCCAACACTAAAGCCCATTTTTATTCCTTTTTCTTTCATTATTTTACGAAGTTTTTTTCTATCAAATTCCCCTGCCCCATCAAGAAAAACACCTTCACAAACAAGACCGATACCATTTTGTTTCTCATAAGCTCGCCCCATTTTCTTAAAACCTAAATTAATCGCCACCAATGGAACAGTTTCGTCTTTTAATAAGTAAGCTTTTATTTTATTATCAGAACTTGCAATCTCTTGAACTTTTACATCAAATTTCTTTTCTTTAAATATAGAATTATCCAAAATACTTTGAGCATAAAAATAATAGTTATTATAATAGAAGATACCCCCTCCAATTAAAGCTAAAAACAAACCTAAAAAAACTATTTTTTTCATACTATTGCTCCCAAAATATTTTTAAAAATCCTAAAACTAAATATTTAAAAAAAACGTAAACACATTACAAATCTTTAACGCATCCCCTGCATAAGACATGCATAAAGAAGTTTTTTATGATTGCGATGGCTATTTAGTACATCCCCCAAAAAATTTACTTGAAAAAAAAGAACAACTTTGCTATAACCTCCTTGATTTAACTTATAACTAATATAGAGAGATTAAAATGGCAGAAGAAATAAGCGAGCAAAGACAAAGTCGCATCAATAAACTTGAGCGCTTAAATGAAATGGGATATAATCCTTATCCTTATAATTTTAAACCTGATAGCTATGCCAAAGACTTACAAGAAAAATATAAAGATTTAGCAGCAGGAGAACATACAGAAGATGTAGTTACTGTTGCAGGTCGTGCAATGGCTGTTAGAAATGACGGAATGTTTATTGATATGAAAGATAAATCAGGAAACATTCAATTATTCTGCCACAAGTGTAATTTAGATGAAGAAAATTTAAAATTACTAAAGTGCTTAGATATTGGTGATGTTGTTGGTGTAACAGGCTTTATTAGACGTACTCCAAGAGGCGAACTTTCTGTTGCTGCTACAAAATTTGACATTATCGCCAAATCATTAGAACCATTACCAGAAAAATTCCATGGTTTAACAGACGTAGAAACACGTTACCGTAAACGTTATGTTGATATGATAATCAATGATGATGCCAAAAATGTGTTGATTACACGTTGCAAAATTGTTTCTGCAGTTCGTGTATTTTTCAATCAAAACGAATTTTTAGAAGTAGAAACTCCTACACTTCACCCAATTTTAGGTGGTGCAAATGCAAAACCATTTGTTACTCACTATAATGCACTAGATAATGATTTTTATCTTCGTATCGCACCTGAATTATATTTGAAAAAGCTAATCGTTGGCGGTATTGATAGAGTTTTTGAAATTGGTAAAAACTTCCGCAACGAAGGTATAGATAAAAACCATGTTCCAGAGTTCTCTGCACTTGAAGCATATATGGCTTATGGTGATTACAATGACATGGCAATACTTATTTCTGATTTATTGCGTTTTGTAGTAAAAAAAGTATTTGGCACCGAAAAAATCACTATTGGCGAACATGAAATAGACTTTTCAAAACCAATTCCAAAAGTATCAATCATTGATTTGATTAAACGTGAAACTAGCGCAGATTTCTTAAGTGTTGAAACACTAGAAGATGCACGCAAACTTGCCGCATCAGTTGGTGTAGATGCAGACCACTGCACAAACTGGGGTAAAGTTGTTCAAGAAGTATTTGATGAAAAAGTTGAGCACACACTTATTGAGCCAATTTTAGTATCAGATATGCCAAAAGACATTTCACCACTTGCAAAAACACATCGCGACAATCCACGCTTAACAGAACACTTTGATGTTTATTTGCTTTCAACAGAACTTGGATGTGCATATTCAGAATTATCTAACCCATTAGAGCAATTAGAGCGCTTCCAAAATCAAATGAAAGAACGCGATCTTGGTGATGATGAAGCACAAATGCTAGATGAAAGCTTTGTTGATGCATTGTCTTATGGCTTTGTTCCAACAACTGGTATGGGAATGGGTATGGAACGCCTAGCAAGATTATTAACCAACAGCTCAACTATTCGAGATGTAATCTTGTTCCCAGCACTAAAAAAGCGCAATTAATTATCAAAGGGGGCAAAAAGCCCCCTATTTTTTTGCTTAACTTTTTTTTAAAAATATTTATATAACTTTTTCTTATGAATATTAAGATGTCACATATTAAACCAATATTTTATTGCATAACCACCGTTTTGCTATCCGCCTTAATTGGTTTTACACTAATCTATTCTAGTTATTTAATAGATACAAAAAAATCAAAACCCAACATACGTCAATCAGCATTAATATTATTACAAGAAAATGACATATTTCCAAGAATAAACACAACACTCCCCGGTTCAAAAAAAGATAATTTTACAACATCATTAATGTTAAACATTGCCAGCTTTTCAGATACAGAAAATGCTATTTTACATGCATCAACAAATCCAAGAGCTGAATACAATCACTCAAACAATCATGCAAATTTATTTGCATCATCTTTTCATAACAGTTCAGCTTCTGCAACCGTTCTAACATATCCACGCTATTGGCATGGTTATATCCCAATATTGCGCCCATTACTTAATATATTAGATTTATCGCAAATACGACAACTAAATCTAGTCATTGGTCTCCTTCTATTTTTAACAACTCTTGTTATCATCAACAAAAAACTTGGTATAAAAATTGCTTTATCATACACTCTAAGCATATTTTTCCTAAACCCCATTACAATGTTAACCTCTCTTCCTTATATAAATATATATTATATAACCTTAATTGCTATTATAGTTCTACTTATAACCAACATAAAACCCTATAAGATATTTTTATTTTCTGGAATATTTACAGCATATTTTGATATGCTTTCTGCGCCAATTGTTAGTCTAGGTCTACCACTCATAATTTTTTGCCTAAAAAGCAAAACCACCCTAAAAAATGATTTAAAAAACATTATTATACTATGCCTTACTTTTAGTTTTGGCTTTTCATTTATGATATTACAAAAATGGATAATTACCTCAATAATTACCGAAAATAACATCTTTAATGATATATACCCAAGCCTTCTCTGGAGAATAAATGGCGATACATACATCGAAACAGGACTAATTCAAAGAGGTTACACCGTAACACTAAAAAGAAATTTTTATGAACTAAAAAGCTCCTCAACATTTATTGTTATTACAACTTATTTATTACTAATCACCCTAATATTCTTATTAAAAAAAGAATATACACTAAATAAAGATTATCGCCAACTTTTATTGTTATTGCTGTCGACTATACCTTTTTTATGGTATGCATTATTTCAGAATCACTCATTTGTGCACCCTTTAATGGCATATAGAGGTTTGTCTATATTCATTTTTGCTATATCTTCTATTATATCTTTAACCCTAAAGAGCTCAAAAAAGCAAAAAAACAATCCTTAATTTTCAAGAACTTACAAGATAAATACACAAATAATAAAAAAAACTCTTGCATTTTAAATTAAATATACGTATTAGTATGTATGTATAACATAACAAAGAGAGGTAGACATGAAAAAGTTAATTTATACATTACTTATAACACTTATAGCTTCAACTTCAGCCAATGCTGAATCAATTGTTGTGATAGATGACAATGGCTACGTTACAAAACAAATTTATACAAATCCAACCACATATACAACGACAACAACTACAACAACTCAACCATTAACTGTTGTAAGACAATCCCCAATAGTAGAAAACAGCTACTATTATGATAATAATACAACAGCAAGAGTACTTGCCGCTGGTATCACAACAGCAGTTGTTGGTGGATTAATATACAATGGTTTTAGACATCATGATAAACATCATCATAAATTCAAACCACAACCACCACGTCATCATCAACCAATTAAACATCACAAACCAGGAAAACCTGGAAAACACAAAAGATAAACAATGAAACAACTTATAACAAAAATAATCATAACATTAGGGGTAACGTCTTTACTTACCCCTTTAGCGCATGCAAATTCATATCTAGAATTAATAACAACAAAGCCACATGGGCATATTTCAACAAATCACATACATATCCCCCAATATGTAAAAAGAGCAAAGCCCAACACCTGGTATGATTCAAGGGTTTCTATAAAATCACCTGTTGTAACTTCAAGCTATCCCAAGTACCTCGCATGGCAACAATCAAAATCAAACGAACACTTTCATTACAACTATAAAGAAACCATTCAAAATACCATATACACACTAGAAGCCATCGCTCTTGGCACATTTATATACGAAATGTTAGATAATTAAGTTATTATTTGCTAAAAAAGACCAATCACTCTTGACTTGCAAAAAAATAATTCCTAAATTAGCAATAACAAAATTATATTTACTTTTTAATGAGGGTATTATGAACGCTAACGCAAAAGAAAAACAGCAAGACACCGAATTGGTTGAAGATAAATTAGAAGAAGTAATAGATACAAATAACGAAAACGAGCCACAAGAAGAAACAACCGAACCTGTAAACCAATTAGAACAAGATTACTTAAAATTAAAAGATGATTATGTGCGCCTATATGCAGAAATGGAAAATATGAAAAAGCGCAATTCTTTAGAAACCGAAAAAACTATTAAATTTGCAGTAGGTTCATTTGCCAAAGAATTACTTGGCGTTGCCGACAATTTAGAAAGAGCAATTAGTGCAATGAACGGCGCAAGTGATGAATGTAAAGGCATGCTTGAAGGCGTAAAATTAACCGAAAATGAATTACTAAGAGTATTTGAAAAATTTGGTATTAAACCATTCTCACACATTGGCGAAAAGTTTGATCCAAACTTTGAACGAGTAGTTCAAGAAATAGAAGATAAAAAAACAGAACCTGGCACAATTTTATCTGAATTACAAAAAGGATACACTATCCACGATAGAATATTAAGAGAAGCTATGGTTATTGTTTCAAAATAAAAAAAGAGCGAGGTAATCCTCGCTTTTTTTGTATCCTTCTCCCCACAATAAAGGCAAAAAATAAGGATCGCTCAAAATTTTAGTGTACAAAAAAGTACATGAATTTTCATTTACCCGAAAAATCGCCTTAGATACACCTTCCCCACAATAAAGGCGGAAAATTTTGGATAGATAAAGATGGGCTTAAGGGAAATAAAAATTTTAGTGTAGATAGAACTACATGAATTTTTATTTACACGAAAAGACCGCTTTAGATACCAAAATTTTCCCCTTTATTTTATTTGAAGAACTTATTAGACTTAGGAAATCCAAATGGAACTAGACGTCCAACTTGCGCCCTATGTCCAAGCCATGTAAGAAGCTCTTTCTCATTTGCAACACCGCCAGAGCGATTATAACAAAAACCATCTTCTTCCTTAAAGGTCTGAATATCACTCATCTTGCAACCCTGATATTTTTGCAAAGTAACACCACGACCACGAGCCATAGAAGGAATTTCCTCTAATTTAAATACTAAGAGTTTTCTATTTTCACCCACAACGGCAACCATATCACCCTCAATTTTCTTGCAGAATTGAGCAACTTCACCCTCAGCAAGGTTAAGGATTTTACGACCATTACGAGTTTGAGCAAGAATATGGCTTTCATCAATAACAAAACCATGTCCATAATCAGAAGAAACGATATATTTCGCACCTTTTTCAAATACAAACATAGCGCAAACATTATCTTGAACACCAAGGTCAACCATCAACCTAACTGGTTGTCCAAAACCACGTCCTGATGGAATTTCGTTTGCATTAATATTAAAGAATTTACCAGATGTATCAAACAAGATAATTTTATCTGTTGTATATGCATGAATAACGGTAAGCAAACTATCATCTTCTTTAAATTTGAATTCATCAGTTAAAGGAATATATCCCTTCATACTTCTAATCCAACCTTTTTGAGACAGAATAACAGTAATAGGTTCTTTTTCAACCATAGCCTCTATTGGCATATCAACATCATCAGGCATATCAGCAAACTGGCTACGACGACGACCAAGAAGAGTTTTCTTACCAAACTTTTCTTTCATCAAATTAAATTCTTCAGCCAATTTTTCAAAACGAAGTCCTTCATCAGACAATAACTTCTCAAGCCCATTTTTCTCTTCTGTTAGTTCATCAAATTCGGCTCTAATTTCTTCTTCTTCAAGTTTACGAAGATTGCGAAGTTTCATATTAAGAATAGCTTCTGCCTGATTATCTGTTAAGCCAAAGGTCTCCATTAATTTAGCTTTAGAATCATCTTCTTCTCTAATGATACGAATAACTTCATCAAGATTTAAGTATGCAACCAAATACCCAGATAAAATCTCAAGCCTTGCAATAATTTTTTGAAGACGATACTGAGATTTTCTAACCAAAACCTTGTGCCTGTGGTCAAGATATTCTTTTAACACCTCTTTTAGGCTCATAACCTTTGGCACACCATCAGAAGACAAAACATTCATATTCATAGCAAATCTTGTTTCAAGTTCTGTTTGCTTAAATAAATGCTCCATTAGCAAATTAGCATCAACTGCACGATTCTTAGGTTCTAATACGATTCTAATATCTTGTGCTGACTCATCTCTAACATCAGAAAGCAAAGGTAGCTTTTTATCTTCTAAAAGTTGAGCAATTTTTTCAATCAATTTTGATTTAACAACTTGATATGGAATTTCAGTAACAACAATTTGATACTGTCCATGCCCTAAATCTTCTTTTTCCCATTTAGCTCTAATTCTAAAATAACCTTTACCATGAGTATAAGCATCAATTATAGCTTTATTATCAGCAATAATAAGTCCACCGGTTGGAAAATCAGGACCCTTAACATATTTTACTAAATCTTTTATTTCACATTCTGGATTTTTAATTAAGTACAAAAGCGCATCAGCCACTTCGCTCAAGTTATGAGGAGGAATATTTGTCGCCATACCAACAGCAATACCAGAAGTACCATTACATAAAAGATTAGGAACAGCCGCCGGCATTACAACAGGCTCTTGTTCTTCACCATCATAAGTATCCATAAAGTCAACTGCGTTTTCGCCTAAACCTTCCATAAGTGCAATAGCAAATTCAGTAAGTCTTGCCTCTGTATAACGCATTGCCGCAGCTCCGTCACCATCAACATTACCAAAGTTACCCTGACCATCAACCAAAGGATATCGAACAGAAAAGTCTTGAGCCAAACGCACCATAGCTCCATAAACAGCACTATCACCATGAGGGTGGTATTTACCGATAACATCACCAACCACTCTTGCGCATTTCTTAAATCCAGATTTTGGATCCAATTTTAATTGACGCATAGCATACATTAAACGTCTATGCACAGGTTTTAATCCATCTCTAACATCAGGAAGCGAACGTGCAACAATAGTAGACATTGCATATGACAAGTAGCGTTTACTTAATTCTTCTTTTAATTTCACGTTGTAAATGCGTTCTTCTTCTAAAACTTCTTCCATTATATCCTCAATTTATATTTTACACTTAAGCTTCACTAATTTGTTCTTCCAATAACTTCCATATTTTACTACGAGTTTCTGGCATTTTGATATTATGAAACTTAAAAAAGTTCTCTTTTAAGAAATATTCAGTCATTTGTAACACATTAAAAATTTCCTTATAAGACGGACTATCACTTTTATCCACAACAAATTGCGGATATTTAAACAATTTATCCCTATAAGGCTCCCCTACTTCACGACAAACCGCCTTGCCAGTTCTTGGAGAAACATAAACTAATCCATTTGTCTGCCCCGTTACAGCACAACAATCAAGAGCAAGCCCCAAACCTAAGTATTCCAACGCATAAAATTCAAAATATGCATACCACATAAGCATTTCTTTTAAGTCTTTTGCACTAAAAAACTTTCCCACTACTTCATAAAGAGGGCAAACTTCCTCATTTTCATTTAAGACTTTTTGTATAATTGGCACCACCGCCGTCATTAACTCAAGTTTATTAAAATCTGTCATCATATTAACAGCATTAGGCTCAAGAAGTTCCACCCTAAAAAGCCTTTTCATATTTTCTTCTAATCTTGCCGAAGACTCAAAAAATATTTTATTACCCGTCTGAAAGATACCCCTATTTTTTTTACTCATACCATCAGAGCAAAAACCTATAATTTTTCCCTTAGATTTTGAAAATACAGTTACAATAAGCGCCTTTTCCCCATACTTAATAGCACTTAAAATATATCCCTCATCTTTAATTATCATACTTTATCCGCGTCCAGACATTTTTAGCAAATCATTTATATGGATTTCTTTAATATGTTCACTATCTGCTTTTTTTACAGATTGAGAACTATCTATTGTTTTACCATGTATTTTTTCCATTTCAACACGTTTTTGTCTTTCTTTAGCCAAAAAATTACAACGCTCTTCCTTAGAAGAAAAAATCCCATTTTTTTTACCAATTACCGACAAAAACTCAGCAAAAGCCTTTGCCCCCTATTTACATGCATTTTTCATATCTTGAGCCAAGCGACTTTCTGCATATTCTATTTTATTTTCATTATTTTCATTATCTTGATTTTTAGCCTCAAACTCAGCAACCGCTGCACCGCTTAACACAGATACAACACTTAACCCTGCAATATAATGACCAAACTTACCCATAAATAAATCCTCATTATAAAAAATATACCCTATTTTATCATAAATAGGATGATATATTTTCAATCTAAAAATGAGTAAATAAAAATTACTTTAACTATTCTTATCTTCTTCAATTGTTATTTTGACAGAACAACTTAGACACACCATATCATTATCTATTAAATCTTCTTTACGTATATTAACTAAACATTTTGGACATTGAATCCACTCATACTTCGCTATTTCTTCATCAGAAATACGCCTCATCAATAAATCTTTTATTCTTTCCCAAAAACTCATTTTCTCCTCCTTATAAAAACAAAAGGTACATAAGTTTTAAAATTTACGATTATGACAATACTTATACAAATCCCCCAAAAAAATGGTTCAGCGGCGGGCTAAGGAGCAAAAAACACTTCAGTGAATTGTTTTTTGCCCGAAGGCGATAGATTGTCCATTTGATGTTATGTGAAAACATAACAAAATCAAATGGAAACAATCAGAGTGACCGAAGCGAGTTAGTGTTGATACATTCAACACTTACGAGCAAGAACGAACCTTGGTTCGAGCCCGCCTAAACTAATAAACATCTAAAAAAAATGGTGTCAGCGGCGGGACTCGAACCCACTACCCACAGTTTAGGAAACTGTTGCTCTATCCTGATGAGCTACGCCGACACTATCCAAGTTTATATAAAAACTTTTTTACCAATGCAAGAAAAAATATATCTTTTACCTATCCAAAATATTTTTACTAAATGTTGTTGATTTATTTTTAGCCAATTCTTTCATTTTTTTAACTCTAGCCTCAATAAATTTCTCTTTTACCACTTCATCATTTGTATACATAATAGCTGTTTTACCATATTTATCAGCTATTTTAGTATCAGCACCTCTCTCTATCAATACCGTCATACCAACGATATCTCCCGTTTCGACAGCCATCATTAATGCTGTTTTTCCATCAGAATCTTGCCAATTTACATCTACACCAGCATCAATTGCTAATTCTAAAGCACGTTTATGCCATACATGTTTATCTTTATCCATTGTTAAAATCATAAGTATCGTTATATCTTTTGTATTTTTAGAACTTGCATCAAAACCTTTTTTTACCAAAAGCTCCGCTATTTCAATTTTTCCATCTACCAAAGCATAATCCAAAATACTATGTCCTTTATTATTTATAACATTAACATCCCCACCATTATCAATCATATATTCCATACATTCTAAATCACCGTGTGAAGCAACAAGAAAAAGACTAGTATTATTGAATGTTCCACGCTTTAAATTAATATCAGCCCCCTTTTCAATATAACTTTTAACCATTTCCAAATTACAATTCCAAATTATGTTTCTGCTCATCTCACCGGTAATTTTTTCTACTTCTTCCTTAGATATTCTTTCCTCAACAGCTCCGTTATAAGATAAAAATTCAGATATTTTTTCTTCTCCTTGCTCTTTTGCCCAAATAAGTGCTGACTTTCCTCTTGATTTACCATTCACATCAACACCAAGCCTAACAAGCATATCAATTTTTGCCAATTTAATATGCTCTGGCATCTTTTCATCTTTTATTATATCTAACAATTGACTTTCAAGAGTTACATCTTTCATATTTGCATTACCTTCTAAAATTTTGTTTTATTTTATCTAAAAAAGATGAATTTATTGTTGTTTTATTTTTTTCTTTTATAGCATTGTTTATTATTTTCTTTATTTCTTCATCTTCTGTAAAAGTTGTCATTTTGTATCCTTTACAATCTTTTACACTAGCATCCCCCCCTTTTTCTATCAAATACTCTACGACTTTTTTATTCCCACATTTAACAGCATAACCTAAAGCATTACACCCTATATCACTTAAATCATTAATATTTGCGCCACTATCTATTAATAATTCTACAACATTTATATTCCCATTAAAACTTGCCCACATTAGCGCTGTCAATCCTTTACTATCTCTTATATTTAAATCTGCCCCTTTTTCAATTAACATTTTTACTACTTCAACATCATTATTTGCAGAACGCCTAGCTAATTCAGTACACCCATCATCATGTTTTGCATTAATATCAAGCCCATTTGAAAGTAAAAAATCCAAAACCTCTGCATTTTTTTCAAGAGTTGATCTCATAAATAATGTAAAATATACCTCATCATCTCTATAATTAATATCAGCCCCTTGTTCAACTAATTTTTCCATTTTCTGTATATTAGGAAAACTACTATGCAATAATTTACTTAAGCGCACAATTTCTTCTTTAGATATTCTTTCTTCTTTTGCCCCATTTAAGCTTAAAAACTCTATAACCTTATCATTTTTGTTCTCTTTAGCCCAAATAAGCGCCGATTTTCCCCTAGATTTAGCATTAACATCTAAGCCAAGTTTTATAAGCATATCAATTTTTGCCAATTTAATATGCTCTGGCATCTTTTCATCTTTTATTATATCAAACAATTGACTTTCTAAAGTTACTTCTTTCATCACTCTTCCCTTTATACTCAAAACATAACCAATTTTACAATATTTTTCCTCATTTTGCAACCCAAAACATTTATTAAAAAAAGCAAACAACAGTTATAATTTTACATAAAATTAATATTTTTTCATTTAAAATCATCGACATACTCATATAGCAATATAAGTTTAACATCATAAAGAAAATACCTTTAAAATATTTAGGACAACGGAGAAACAAAATGAAGAAAATAATTATTTTTATCGCCACTATATTCTTTGCAATAAGCCCTGCACATGCAGATAAAAATGAAAAAATCAATAAATTAATTAGCGTAGTCAATAATCGTACTGCATTAGATACTGTCAAAGTTTTTTCCCACAACTCTTGGCTCTAATTAAATGTGGATTTCAACTAGATGAGGAAGGAAAACAAGCTCTAAATGACGAAATGAAAAAAGCTTTTCAATCTTATGTAGTAAAATTAACTGATCTTATTAAACCTTATTATGAAGAAAATTTCACCGAAACAGAAATTGACGAACTACTAGCTTTTTACGAATCAAAAACTGTACAAAAATTGATGGAGTTAACACCAGTTATAATGAATGACATGTTACCTAAAACCCAATCTTTAAATCAAGAACTAACAATCAATTTCTTAACCGCCGCAGACGAAATTCTTAAAAATTATCCTGAAAAATCCGAAGAAGAACTAAAAAATTGTATGCAACAAAAACAAAGAAGTTTGTAGTTTAATATAAACCATTATTAAATATTATTTTAAGATAAAAAAATCCCCCGATTTCGGAGGATTTTTCTTTTTAACAATCTATCGCTACTTTTTCTTAGCTACATATCTATGTGGCCTATAAATGCGATATACATCTGTTCTTGAGGTATCAGAATACACAAGCAACACCGTACCACTATAAGTGTATGTATCATAATCTGTAACAAGTCTTATAGCTGTACCTCTAGAAGTTACATCGTGACCTACAACTTTCTCATCATTTATATACAAAGGCATGCCTTCCAACCTTAAATGACGAGTACCTCTGATCTGGATGTTTTTACCTTCAAGATTCGGAAGATCGTTTCGCCAATATCTCGGCAGAGAATAAACCATTCCACCTTCAACCTCGACAAAATTTCCATCTTGACGAACAACCTTTTCTACCGGCGTATGATAGTCAAGATTAATTAAACTTCCTTTCTGCTTATCTTCAGTAAGAGAATTACTGCTACACATGTTAATAGTTAACATAACACCTACTGTGGCCAAAATTACCACTAAAATTAAATTTTTTTTCATATCACATAATTTTTAAGTTATCGAACAGACTATATCACAAAATAATCACCTGTGCAACACTTTTTTGTCTATTTTTTAAATTTTATTACTCGCCTCATTAATAACCTTAACACTTGCCAACAACTTTTTTTTCTCATTTTCATTCATACTTGGCACAAAAAACTTAACAACACCATCTCTATTAAGTAAAAACGGCATCGAAAACGAAACATTATTGTACTCTCCTAAAGCTTTATCAAAATGTGAACAAACATTAAAAACTCTATTACTATTACTTAAAATCCCGTCTATAATACTAACACAAGCACTCGCAATTCCATAATAAGTAGCCCCTTTTCCTTTAATTATTTCATATGCAGAGTTTTTAACCTTCTCTGTAACATCAATTTTTTGTTTATCACTAAGTCCACCAAATTGCCTAATAACGCCATCAATCTCACTCCAAAGTAAAACACTACTATCACCATGTTCACCAATAACATTCGCTCTTATAGATTTGGGAGAAATTCTAAATTTTTTACTCAAAACACTACAAAATCTAGCACTATCCAACACACACCCCGTTCCCAAAACTCTTCTCTTATTAAAATCACCAACTCTTAAAACAACTTCTGTCATCACATCAACAGGATTTGTTGCCACAATAATAATACTATTGCTTGCATATTTTTTTATCTCAGGCACTATTTTTCTAAATATCTCTACATTTCTTCCTTGTAATTCAAGCCTTGTTTCACCTACTTTTTGGTTTGCACCAGCGCAAATTACCACAATATCCGATTCTGCCAATCTATCAAAATCACCAAAAACTATTTTATTAGACCTCTCAAAAACTCCCGCATGCAATAAATCAAGCGACTCAGCTTTTGCTTTTTCATTATTTATATCAATAACAACAATTTCTGCAATTCCCTCCATCATAAGAAGCCTATAAAGAATAGTACTTCCCACCATTCCAGCCCCAACAATTGATATTTTCATAAAATCCTCCCAAATTATTGCACTTTTTTGCTAAAAAACTTCATTTTTCCTCTTCAATATAGTACTTTTTACCCTCAAAAAAAGGGAAAACGTCCAAATTTTTACGATTTTTCTAAAAAATTAACTTATTGAAAAATAACAATTAATATCTTTTATCCCCTATCAAAAGTTGAAAAAACAAAAAAAAAGCTTGTCAAATAAATAAAATGTGTGTAGCGTTGCCTCAGACATTTAGTCTAAGATTTGTTTTAATATTTTTTAGAGGTTGAATTTAATGACTAATACCGCTGATCGTGTTAAGAAAATTGTTGCTGAACATTTAGGTGTTGAAGAAACAAAAGTAACAGAAAATGCAAACTTTATTGATGATTTGGGTGCTGATAGCTTGGATACTGTAGAATTAGTTATGGCATTCGAAGAAGAATTCGGTTGCGAAATT
>JAZRAL010000002.1:0-2424 GCA_045634545.1 Alphaproteobacteria bacterium
TTGCACACCTGTTACGCACCCGTGCGCCGGTCGCCGCCAGGAAAAGCAAGCTTCTCCCGCGCTGCCCCTCGACTTGCATGTGTTAGGCCTGTCGCTAGCGTTCATCCTGAGCCAGGATCAAACTCTTCGTTGTAAAAAGAAAATTATAAGTTAGCTCAGAATAATCGAATTTATCAAGTGTAGAATTTTATTCGGGAACCTAAAATTAAAAGTACTTGTACTTTTATATTGTTTTCAGTTTCTTGTACTACACTAATTGTTTCATTGTTTCAAAGATCGTTGCTTTTTCCTTTAGGGCGCAAAAAAAATTAAGACCTTTTTGACTTAAGACTTAATTTTAATACCCTTTCGGCAGAAAATAGAAACACACCTGTTTCTCAAAAGCGAGTGCAAAGGTACTGCTTTTTTTTGAACTGACCAAATATTTGTGCATTTTTTTTGCACTTTTTTTGCACTTTCTTCGTAAGTGCCTGATAATCAATAGTGGCGTTTTTTGGCTATTTTTTGCGGTTTTTTGGTGCTTGGGTTCAAGTCACGGCGCAAGGTGTGCTAATTGCCATCTTTAGTTTACAATTATTTTGGCTATAATTGCCTATATTGTGCGATAATACTTGTATTTGACTGTTTAATTTCGAAAAAAACAAAGAAAATAGGATGAAAATATAAAAAACATTTTAATGGTAACCAAACACGACGGCGGATGATTTATAATGGTAAATAAACCTAAATAAACACCTCTGGCCTCTATGCTCTTTGTTACGCCCGCTATGCCTATTGGCCTACGCGGCCTTGGGCGTAATCTTCTCAATCCGCATTCATATGCGAGCATATAATGCGCCTTAATAATCTTTCTCTCTTGCCGGCAGAAGTCTGCCGTCCCCTAACAAACAGCATTGAGTCCATCGGAGATAAACAAAGATAAATTTTACATTATCGTGTTATATTTATCATCCGCCTCACAAAAACGCGTTCGTTTTACTCACTTACAAAAAGGACAAAAACAATTACTCATTCTCAATCGCCAGCCATAAACAACTACGCTATTGACTTTTTATTACCAAGAACCTTGTTCACTAGGGTATTCTTAATCTAGGGGAGTAGTTTATTTCTTTTTCTGAAGAGCCTTTTTAACTTCGGATTTCAATCGTCGCTCCACTTTATTCACATCCTCTGCCGGTTGTAACTGAGCCGGTTCAATACCTCTGCTCCGTAGCATCTCACGGACTGCGATATTATTGTCCACATGCTCCTTAGTAATTGGATTTAAGCCATGTATATTCTTATGCTCTACATTTGTACTCGTCATCTCAGCTGCCAAATCTTTTGCTTTAATACCAATAGTCGGTAAGACATCCGCTAAAGGCTTATTCTGCTTCTCTAATCCGAATTTAGATTTCAAATCCTTAGTTGGCATTCCAAACAAAGCGGCATCTCCTTTCGAACGCATGATAGCAAAGCCTTTATCATCCACCCCATGTTCGTACACTACTTGCGATAAACGACTTTCTGTCTCACGCAGTTTCTTTCGCGCTAAGACACGTTCAGACTCCAATATTCGCTGCTGTACCAATTCTGCGCGGCGTGTCTGTACTGCGAAATAATTCTGTGCAAAAGATACTTCTTGCTTACGCGGATCGCCATTCTGAGCTATCAAATAACAAGCATAGCGGGTTAGTAGTATATCCTCGATGGAACGTTGTGAGCCACTCCCGAGGGATACCATTTTGTTGACGCCAACGAAATGGTCGGATTCTTGCTCTCCTGCATTGACACACGACTCTTTTGCTTTTTCAATCGCCTTCAGGAAATTACGCCAATCCGTATAACCCAATAACAGACACAAACTACGAGCGCTCCAGCACTCTATGCCGTTTATTTGCGTAGCTGCTTTCTCAAAGCTATCAAACAATGCTAAAATATCTTCGCTTTTCATATTTCTTTTTAACTTAAGTTAACTAGAGGTGATTTTTTGTTAGGGGGCTAGGGGACTAGTATTTTGCGGGTTATTTGGGGCTGATATATACGCGTATAGCACGCGTAAAATAAAACAGCGTGCAAAGGTACGGCTTTTTTAAATAATAATTGTGGAATAATTGACGATTTTTGTAGAAATTGTAATATTCAGTTTGCGCAAGACGAATCTGATTTTATATTTAAACAAAAATAAAGAAAACAAAATGAAAATAGAGAAAACATTTTTCAGGTAATCAAAAACGCCGAACCCGTAATGTGTTTTAATTTTGAAAAAAACATTAAAAACACTGCCCCAAAGGCATAATAGCTAATCGCTCTTATGGACACCCGTCCCTACCTGCCTACCTATAAATATATTTACCGTTAGTCCGTTAGCACGGTTCTCCACATCCGCAGGATGTAAATGCCTTTGCGTCAGCAAAAATATAAAAAACATATTTTTGGATTCTC
>JAZRAL010000003.1:0-2282 GCA_045634545.1 Alphaproteobacteria bacterium
TCGTTTTAACTCACAGACAATCTCTCTCGATTGCGGATGCAAAGGTACAACATTTTCCGAAACCACCAAAATATTTTTATACTTTTTTTGAAAGTTTTTTATAAGTTGTTGTTTTTCAAAAAGAAAAATTTTAATATTATGACATTTTTTATGTTATAAAACATCTTTTAAGGCGCTTTTTATGGACTTTATAGCAATTTTTAAGACTCTTACAAAAGCTTTTTTTCGCGATTTCGTTTTTTTTCGTGTTTTTTTGATAAAAAAATGCGTAAAAACACAATAGAAAGGTTTGAGATAAATTGACAACAAAAAAAGTAGAGACAAACGTCTCTACTTTCATTTTAGATATATTTAAATTAATTAAAATTTAACTACACCAGGATTTGTAAGTTTAAATCCTTTAGAAATATTCATTAAAGCAGCTGCTTTTTTAGGTGCATTTTGACCATATGCTTCTTCATAAGATTTGATATCAATTTCACCTTCGAAATTAGTTGTAATCTTAGAACCATTAACAGATGTCAAATCAAAAGAGATTTTACCTTCTTCAACAGTAAGCGAACCATCTTTTACAAAATAGAAGTCAGCACCATTTGAGCTATAGTTACGAGCGATGAAAGAAGGGAACGCAACAGCTTCTGTCATTGAGATACCAGGACCTTTAGCCATTGTAGCCTCTTCATGTTTAGCTGCCACTTTGAAAGTGCCATATACATTTTCAATATTTGCTAACGAACCATAGCAATAGAAATTAGCAAATCCAGTATTTTGAGCATTAACTAAAATAATTTCAATAACATTTACAGGAAGCACACCTGTTTCGCCGTAATAAACAATTTCTGCTTTGGCATATTTTTCTTCACCATTAAATAGTTTACCCTCATCATTTGCTTCGCAAGTATAATTAGAAAAATCAAGAATTGTTGGAACACCATTAAATGTAAACACAAAGCGATCTTCTCCAAATTGACCTTCTACTGCAAATGTAAGATTTTCTGTATCACCAATTATTTGGGCTTTGAAATTGCGAGAATCTAATGGAGTAGACTCTTGAATTACACCATCAATAACTTCATAAACCGAAATTTGACCTGTTGCACCTTCGAACAACTCTTTAATAACATTATCTGGAGTTAACTCAAATGGAGTATATGTATTTGCCAAAGGGAAAGAATTTTCGTGATAAGAACATGCTTGATTAATTTGCATCAAATAACCATTACCTGTAGCCTGACCTGTTTCTGGGTTATATGTTACATCACCAGTAAAACCTTGAAAATAATAATAAACCAAAGAAGGGAAGATTGGAGCTACTGGACCATAGTTATAAAAAATCATTGAATGGAAGTTCAAAGCACCAGTTGTATCGATTTCCAATTTAACTGTTTGTTCATTTTCATCTCCTGTACCTGTAGGTTCACAAGATGTAAAAGAAAAAGTCAACGATACTAATATCGCCAATAAGATTGATAATTTTTTCATAATTGTTTGTTTTAAATTTATTATTTATAATATTTTTTATTGTGTTTTTTGTCACACAAGATTGAAGTGCAAAGTTAACATTTTTTTTTGATATACACAATAGGATAATTAAGTATGAAAAATGCTTATTCTTGCAAAAAGAGTAGAGGCACAAAATTTTGCGCCTCTACTCTATTATATATAAGGTGTGATTATTTTACTTCCTCGAAGTCAACATCTGTTACGTTGTCGCCTGCTTGATTGCCACCTTGAGCGCCTGCATTGAAATCAGGACCTGGTTGAGCACCACCTTGTGCGTTAGCAGCGTTGTACATATCTTGACTTGCAGCGTGGAATGCTGTGTTGAGAGCTTCCATAGCTTTATCAATAGCTTCGAGGTTTTGCTCTTTGTGAGCAGCTTTGAGTTGTTCGAGAGCTGATTCGATAGGAGCTTTTTTGTCCGCTGGGAGTTTATCACCAAGTTCTTTAAGTTGTTTTTCTGTTTGGAAAATCATACCGTCAGCTTGGTTGAGTTTGTCGATACGTTCTTTTTCTTTTTTATCTGCTTCAGCATTAGCTTCAGCTTCAGCCTTCATGCGTTTGATTTCTTCGTCAGAAAGACCAGAAGAAGCCTCGATACGGATAGATTGTTCTTTGCCAGTAGCTTTGTCTTTAGCCGAAACTTTGAGGATACCGTTAGCATCGATATCGAAAGTTACTTCGATTTGAGGTACACCACGTGGAGCAGCAGGAATGCCATCGAGGTGGAACATACCGATTTGTTTATTTTGAGATGCCATTGGACGTTCGCCTTGGAGTAC
>JAZRAL010000004.1:0-85039 GCA_045634545.1 Alphaproteobacteria bacterium
AGCGAGTTGGATTGATGATTGTGCCAACGCCTTTTTTGAAAGTCCCTGTTTTGATTCCTAGCTCAAAAAACTCATATGGGGTTATAGTTTCTTTTACGCTTTTAGCTAAAAGGTAAAGTCCTGAAGCGTAAGTTAATGCAAATTTACTAGAATAATGTTCAAAAACATATTCGTCCATTTTTACATCTAGCGCTACAGTTTTAGCCCCACATGGAAAGCACAAGGCATCATGATAATTATCTATAAGTTTCCATTTAGAATTTTTATTTCTCAAAGGGATATAATCATCAGGATTTTCAACATCACCATCTAATTTGCAATATATATGGCCAAGTCTTAATTTAGTGTTTTTTGCAAAATTAATACGTCCACCGCAATTACACAAAATACCTAAATTTTCAGCCTCTTTTATTGCGTTTAGGGTTTCTTCATAACCTTCTAAACTTTGGAAGTTTTCTGAAACAAAATCCCTTTCAAAATGAATAACATCTATTCCGTTTTTTCCTTCTTGTTTTAATTTTTTATGGAGCTCAAAAACTTTTTTAATTGCTTTGGCAAAATTTATATGAGAACCATTAGGTTTTTCATCTGTTTGTAGTAAATCAACCGCATAATAGTATGCATAAGCATTTGGCGCTATACCGCATGTTTTACCAACAATTGATGAAAGAAGACCAGAAGAACTACTTCTTAAAAACTTTTCACCAATTTCTTCATAACCTTTTAAATTATTATGATATTCAATATGATTAAATAAACCTGCCCAGTGAATTATAGCTATGTTTTTCCCTTGACCTTTTATGCCAAGTTTGTGGAGTGTTTTTATGCCTAATCCGGGGTTTTTGCGAGATTCTAATAATTCTTTAGGATTAAACCAGAGAGGTAATTTGGTTGGGACTTCTGGCCATTTGGTACCTTCTGAATAACGTATTTTTAATGGGTCTATGCCTGATAGGTCATAACTTGAAACATCTAAGTGTTCAAAAGACACATATTCGCTATTGTTTCGTGTAAATATTTTCTTTTTAGAATCATATTCTAATTGATAATCTTTTGGGTCGTGTAGTTTGTATTTATTTTCTTCATAACCTGTTGTGATACGTCCACCATGCCATAATCTGAACGGACTATTAAAGGTTTTGTTTTTTGCAATAATTAGTGCTTCTGCAAGTTTGTGTGGTTCTTTTGAAATTAGATCGTTCCAACTATCAAAACCATATTCTTTGGCTATTACGTGTTGAGTATTCATTAAAGACAATGAATCTCTACCATTAAAATATTTTTCACATCTTGATTTTGCTTCTGGGAGGTTTTTCTTAAAGTCTTTTAATAGACATTTGGCTTCTACTTGAAAATATTCTATATATTTTGTCATATCATATTCCTTTCTTTGTGACTTATCTTAACGCCTGTCCGATTAGCATTGATAAGCTACAAAAAAGAAATCTATGTAATAAAATCAATATGGCAATGTATCACTTTGGCGGACATACCGAGCGCTTGCCTCACTCATAGTGGATGTTTTATCACAAAAATATTTTTTGTCAATACTTTTGTAAAAAAAATGGCCAACTATTGCTAGGTGGCCTTTATATATGAGATATTTATGTAGTATGTTTTATGCTGGTGATACAATCATAAACATTTGTTTGCCCTCTGTTTTTGGAGCGGCATCTACTTTGCACAAACCTTCTAAATCTTCTATTAGTTTATTTAAGATATCTTTACCCATATCGTTAGCAGACATTTCACGGCCTTTATAACGCATGGTGAACTTTACTTTATCTCCTTGACTTAAGAACTTTTTAGCTTGCTTTAATTTTACTTCGTAGTCATGAGTTTCAATCATTGGGCGGAGTTTTAGCTCTTTAATACTAACCACTTTTTGATTTTTCTTAGCTTCGTTCTTCTTTTTTTGCATTTCATACTTGTATTTACCATAATCAAGCACTTTGCATACTGGTGGATTTACTTGTGGTGAAATTTCTATCAAATCAAGTCCAACTTCTTGAGCTATCTTTAGAGCCTCTTGAGTTGGAACAACACCTAAGTTCTCTCCATTATAATTGATTAAACGAACTTCTTTGGCTTTAATTTCTCTATTTATGCGTGGTCCGTCAGCTTCACGTACTGGCGCATTAGTATTTTCTGTAGCTATGGTAACCTCCAATAAAAATTAATATTACAGATACATAATAGCAAAAATATTATACTTCGCAAGAGAAATCTTATGTTAGAATCTACTTTTTTATATTACATAGGCAGTTTTTTGCTTATATGCATCATAAAAGCCTAGTGATTGGCGAATATATGGTCTGTAATATGTTGAATGCGCAAATGTAACATTTGCATTTGTTTTATCAAATTCTACCCCAATAAAGCCTTTTGAAATCATATCATCTATTAATTCAAAACGATTATATGGTAAAGTTATTCTTGTTTTTACGTTTGATAGAACAGTTGTTTTTCCCATTGGTTTGTGAAGTAGTGAAATTTTGCCACCATCTGACGGGTCTATTGCTGTTGAAAATAAATTAAAACGATTTGCAAAATATGGTGTCATATTCCAACGGTTATTTCTATCTACAATTGAAGTACAATCTGTACAGCCTAGATTTGATGCTAATTCCATACGATAATTTATCATCATAGCATTTAGGGAATTACCTCTAAATGCTGGCAAAACAGAATCTGCACCAAATGACGCTACTTTTGCACTACTATTATTGTGATTATCAAAAAAATCATAACTAGAGTTTGGCAATTCATCTTCTAACTCTTCTTTTGTATTACAGATTTTTAGATATGACATACCAACCAACTCTGAACCAACAAATACACCTATGTAGCGTAGGTTTGGATTTTTGAACACATCATAGTAATATTCTTTAGTATGTTTATGAATAAAGCACTCCTGACCCTCGCCAAGATTGTTATAGATATTTTCTGACAAATTACCCATTTGTTCGGCATTGTTTATATTTAATGGACGAATATAAAAATGAACAGGTTTATCAAGTGTCTTTCCATTGATTTTTGAAAGTTCACCTTGCCAAACCATTTCTTTATTTACTTCATATTTTTTTATATTTGTGTTCATTTTTTCCTCGTTAAAAATTGCATTAAAAAAAGCGGGGTTTTCCCCGCTTTGAAACCTTTATTAAGAGATATATATCTAACAATACGAAGGTATACGGCGGGAAATATGTTTCACGCGTTTTATCTTCATTTGCTTTATTGCTAGAGATATAATCATTTTATCCTCTTAATTAAAAAAACTTGGGGTATTATGCTTAATTTGTGGTAATTTGTCAATAGTTTTTATATATTATATGTAATTTAGATTTTTAAGAGGCTAAAATGTTTGATATTAAAAATATTTCTGAAAGTGATGCTAAAAAAGAATTAGAATACTTGGCTAAAGAAATTGAAAAGGCTGATATTGCCTATTATCAAAATGATGAGCCTTATTTAGATGATGCTAAATATGACGAACTTCGCCACAGAAACAGAGCATTGGAGGCAAAATTTCCTCACTTAATTAGAGACGACAGTCCTTCTAAAAGAGTTGGAGCAAAAGTAAAAGGTGAGTTCAAAAAAGTTGAACTGAAAGTCCCTATGCTTTCTTTGGCTGATATTTTTAGTGATATTGAGTTACATGATTTTATTCTTAGCATAAAAAGATTTTTAAACTCTAGTGATGACATTGTATTTACTGCTGAACCAAAGATGGATGGGTTATCTTTTTCGGCAAAATATGAGAACGGTGTTTTTGTAAAAGGTTCTACTAGAGGTGATGGTAAAATTGGTGAAGATATTACTGAAAATTTGAGGGTTATAGAGGGTTTCCCCTTATATTTAGATAAAGAAGTGCCAGATGTGTTTGAGGTTAGAGGTGAAGTATTTATGTCTAAGGCTCAATTTTTGGCTTTGAATGAGAAAAATGAAAAGGAAAAGAAAAAGACTTTTGCTAACCCTAGAAACGCTGCGGCTGGCTCTTTAAGACAACTTGATGCAAGAATTACAGAAAAGAGAAATCTTAGTTTTGTTGTATATACTTGGGGTGAAGTTAGCAACGTTTTTTGGAAAACCCAAGTTGAGTTCTTAGATTATGTTAAAAATCTAGGTTTTCCAGTTAATCCATATAATATGGTTTGCAATAATGAAGACGAATTACTTAAAAGCTTTAATTCGCTAATGGAGAATCGAGCTAATTTACCTTATGATATTGATGGTATTGTATATAAAGTAAACGATTTAGAGCTTCAAAAAAGACTTGGATTTTTAACAAGAACTCCAAGGTGGGCTGTTGCTCATAAATTTCCTGCAGAAAAAGCTATTACAAGACTTAATAATATTAGAGTTCAAGTAGGAAGAACAGGTGCTCTTACTCCTGTTGCAGATTTAGAACCTATTAACGTTGGTGGTGTATTGGTATCTCATGCAACTTTACATAATGAAGATGAAATAAAAAGAAAAGATATTCGCATTGGCGATATAGTTGTTATTCAAAGAGCAGGAGATGTTATTCCTCAAATAGTTGAAGTTTTGAAAGAAAAAAGAGATAAAGAGCTTGATGAATTTGTTTTTCCTGATAAATGCCCTGAGTGTGGTGCTCATGCAATTAGAGAAGAAGATGAAGCTGTTAGAAGATGCACAGGCGGATTAACTTGTCCGGCACAAGCTGTTGAAAGACTAAAGCACTTTGTTTCTCGTGATGCTTTTAATATTGAGGGCTTTGGCTATAGGGTTATTGAAGACTTTTATAGAGAAGAAATTATTAAAACTCCTTATGATATATTTACGCTTGAAGAAAGAAATAAACCTTTAGACCTTTTTTCTGTAGGCCCTACGCTTAATCTTGAAAAACGTGAAGGCTGGGGAGCTAAATCTGTTGCTAACCTATTTGAGGCGATTAATAAGGCTAAAAAAATTAGCTTGCAAAAATTTATTTATGCGCTCGGAATTAGACAAGTTGGCACAGCTACCGCTTATTTAATTGCAAAACACTATCATAACTTTAATGATTTTATGAATGCAATGAGAGAGAAAGATATTACGCTTTTGATTAGTATTGATGGTATTGGTCCTCAAATGGCTTTAGATATAGTAGAATTTTTTAAGGAAGAGCACAATATTGAAGTTATAAATAAGCTACTTAAAGTTGTTAGTGTTGATGATTTTTATGAGGTTATAGCGGACAACTCTTTGCTTGCTGGTAAAACTATTGTTTTTACTGGGACATTAGTTAAATTTACTAGAAATGAGGCAAAGAGCAAGGCTTTATCTCAAGGGGCAAAGGTTTCTGGCTCGGTTTCTAGTACTACTGATTTTGTTGTTGCCGGAGAAAGTGCTGGGTCTAAACTAAAAAAAGCTATAGAACTTGGTATTAAAGTTATTTCTGAAGATGAATTTATTGAGATGACTGTTTAGCTTTGGGTTTTCTTTTATAGAAACATTTATAAATATTCATAAATACGATATTAAAGTATATCATAAAGAAGGTCATTACGTAGGTTATTGTATCTATTTTGTATTTTGTATCTACATAAAACGATAAAGCAAATAATGAACTCATTACTATTGAACATGAAACAAAACGCCAATAATAGCCATGTGTTTTTTTGTATGCATCTATTATTGAACGACTTTTTCCGACAAACGAAGATATTAGCGCCAAGTATGGTCGTGTTATTGTATATGGTGATAATAATATCATTATGCCATAAAACATAGCTTTTCCGGATAATGTATCGTTGCTTTGCAATATTCCCATATAGCTTTCAAAAAACTCTAAGTATTTATCTCTAAAACCCATTAACAATGGAACATATGGAACAACAACAAGTATTATATATATGCTTATATTTATAAACATTATTTTACTTGCTGGAATTAAACCATTAAAAATTCTTATTAATGAAAAATATGGTTTATGCTGTAAAATATAACGAATAAACACACTCCAATAAATGTAATATGCTACTAACCATAAAATACTTAAAGAATCTGTCCAACCGTTTGGGATAAGCTTAAATAAATAGATAAAAGCAAAATTTACTAAACACCATATTAAAATGGTTTGTTTAAAAAGTAGCACAAATTTTGCGCTACTTTTTAATACTGTAGGTAGTGAAAAGTCATGTATTTCAGGAATTGATATCCGTTTACGCTTCATCTTCCTCAAATTCCACTTCTTCTGCATCTGGATCATAATCTACACCAAGTTTGGAGAGTATATCCTCGTTTTCTGATGAACGTTGCGCAACAATCCAATCTGGCACCCAAGCTGAATGTGGTAATTTAGATAGCGCCAACATTTTTTTATCAAGATAAAAACGAGGAGCATCTGCCATAATTGGAGTTTCAATTGCACCTTGCATTAATACCACTTGTTTTAACATTGGCAAACTTAGCAATTCGTTTGAGCTAATTGCAGAAACACCTTGTAATTGATAGCTTACGTTTTTAGCAAATGGGTTAAACTCTTTGTTTAAGCTACCTTCGTTTCTTGAGTATGATGTGGTTTGTACTGTTTTGTTACCAATCATTTTTGAGAAACGTTGTGCGGTTTGCTCGTTGTTTTGTGATAAAATAACTTTACAAGCTGTTGTTGAGATAACTGTTTCAAGGTCATCTTTACCATATTTACCGGAGATTTGTCCTAAGTCTTGTCCGATAAGTAAATATGACACTTTCTGACCACGACCCACCGCTGGTCCATCAATTACAGCTTTTAGTTTTGGCATTTGAGGGAACTCGTCGAGCACGAATAGTGTTGGGAATGGTCCCATTTTGCCGTCTGTTTTGTTTACAAAGTTTGGTGGGTTAGAAATCAAATATGCACTCATAAGGTCCACAAACACAGCACTAATTGGGTTTAAGGCTTGAGCATCTGTTTGGTTTACGGACAAGTAAACTGAAATTGGTTTCCACTCACCGGTAACAGGGTCTTTCATTCCTCGTAAATCTCTAAACTTAATGTCTGAGAAGCTTGTACGAGCAACTACGGCTGAGTTTTTAAAGATACGAATACCGTTAAATGCTGTTGACAACACAGAACCACGTTCTTTATCTGGTTTTGCTCTTAAACCGGACAACTCTGTTATACAACGACGAGAATAACCATAGTCATTTGCCTCGTTGGTTGCATCATCTAAAAGTTCACCCATAAGGTCTGCCATGGCTGCCATTTGGTCGCCCTCTTCCATACGGCGTTTAATTTCATTACTTTGCTCGATTTGAGCGGCTGTAATCCATTCTAGAATCATCGCTAAGCATGCTTCGTGATTTATCCATCTATCTGGGAATGAGCGCCATGTTCCAATTGGAAGATAGTTTTCGATGGTTAGGCTACCATTTTGCAAATCTTGAATTGCGCGTACTGCATTGGTCTTTAAGTTACCATTTTGCATATCTTCATAGTGCCCTAATAGCTCTTTTTTATCTTCTTCGGTCATTGAACCTTCGTAGATTTTTTGAATAAACTTTTCGTTTGCTAGAGCTTTTTCACATTTTGAAGCAACAAAGTGTATAAGTCCGCATAGTGCACCACGACCGGCTTGTGACCAATAAGCATCACCACCGCCTTTAGGATCTTCTACAAGAGTGTTACACATTGAGTCGATATACAAATCTCGCTCTGGACCAACGGCAGGAAGAGTTCCTGGAGATAAAGGATTCCAGCTTGGATAGTATTCACCGGTTGCTGGGTCATCTTCTTTACCCCAGTTGATTACAAACACAGGACCAACTTTTGCACGAGCACCTGTTGTAGAATAACACAACTCAGGCTTAGGGTCGTTTACAATAATACTCATACCTTCTGAGTTAAAAATTGTTGGAATAACTACACCGGCTGTTTTACCTGTTCCTGGAGGAGCACAACATAGTGTTGAAAGTGTTTCTTTTAGTTTTAATAATTTTCCTTCAAATTTACCTACAACCATACAAAAACCATCAAAACCAAGAAGTGGCATACGCTCAATATCACGAAGTGTCGCAATATGTGCTGAACCATGTACGTTTGATTGGAATTTATATGGGCATTTTAATGCTCCAAATATCATAATTAATGGAGTTACTACAAAAGGAAGAATTGGAACCCATAGGCTTATTTTAAATGGTCCACTATATTTATAAATATTTTTAAACCAACGCCCATATCTATCAAAGAGAAATCCGGGATCAACAAAAGATTTCTGAATAAACTTTACAACAATTTCCATACTTTTTTTGGATATACCACTTTGCATCAAATATGCTAATGGTTGTGCTATATATAGAAGAACTATACCTACAACTAGTGATATAAGAACAGTTATAGTCATCCATTGGACGGCATTATCATACTCTTCCCACTCTTTTCCTCTTTCTTTTGCCATTTTATCTCCCTTATACTAATAATTATGCCATACTATAAATTAATTTTTTAAGTTTTTCAATTGTTGATTTATCAGTTCTATCCTCGCAATTTTCTACAGCTTTTGAGAATAAGCGAATTTCTTTTGGAGAACCTCTGTTTATTCTTGTTACATTTATATTCATAGATTTCCAAACATCAAACATATCTTCTGCATTAATGATATTACCTGATTGAATAACTACATATGACTGAATTTCAAAATTAAAATCTGCAACAGCTAATTTAGTTTTTATTATATCTCTTGCAATATCTAGCTTACGAACAGGTGATATCCTGTGAGAGCTTTCTGAGAACCATAATGGCTCTTCATCATTGAATTTTTCTTCATCTGCAAGCCAATCTCCTGATTCTCTATCTACTAGACATAAGAGCAATTGGTTTTTAGATATTGCAATATAGTCTATGGTTGTGCTTTTAATAATTGCTGATGGGATAACATCATAACCTTTTTGTTTTAAGACATCAAGAACAGGAGTATGAGACTCTTTTGTACCATTTAAGTCGGTTTTTACAGATTTTGGCGCTTCTTTTTTAGGTTTATCATTTGATTTTTGTGGTTTTGCTTCTTTTGTTGATTTTTCTACAACAGTTGCTTCTATTGTATCTTTTTTAACTGGCTCATCAGCAACTAATGCTGAAGGTATTTCGGGTTCTGCTTTTTTATTATCCTTTTTCTCAAAATCAAAATCTAAATCAAAATCGTCATCATCAAAATTAAACAATGCGTGGTCTATTGGAGCTGATTGCTCTTGTTTTTTCTTATTAGGCGCAGAATATGAAGAATGTGATGATGGTGATGGCATAGGTGTTGCACCCATAGATGCGCTTCCCATCATATTGTTATTAATATTATTTTGCATTAATGTTGCTGACGGAAGAGGCTTTTTAGCTGGTGCTTTTTTTATTATTGGAGTTTTGGGAGCTATTGTAATATCTTCTTTTATTGATTTTTTCTTGATTACAACTGGAGCTTTGGTTTTTAGGGTTAACTTTCTATATAAATACAAAGGACTAAAGATTATGTATTTTAACCACTTTTTCCAATTTATAGCACACAGCCCAAACCATCCAGTTATCCATAATGGGATAGCGCCTAGAATAACAGTAAAAAATACAATTTCGGAGCTAGATATAGGAGCTCCACTATTCCATTTGTGTTTTAACAACCACCAATGTTCTTTTAAGAAGATATCAAAATGCCAATTGATTAGCAATAAAACCCTTATTCCATCTATGAATATTATACTCCATAGATAGCCTATTAATAGTGTTTTTAATATTATTGCTAGTACTTTCAACTTTTTCTCCGGCTATTTTGTTTTCTTGATTATATTTGCGTATTAGTTAATAATAAATTATTGTTTTTCATTTTCTTCAATTTTTGCTGATATTAAATGTCTTAAATTTGTTGATTCTTTACTATATGCTGAATTTCCTCCGTTTTCTTTAATTTTATCTGAAATAATTTCATCTAAAGTTCTTTCTTTTAAACCTAGATTTTTTATTGAAACATGTTCTGGCTCCATACTTTTGGGGCGAGTTACCTTTCTGTATAGTTTTACAAGTGGTGATAATAATGTTTTGAAAAAACCTTTTTTATACATATTCATAGAGCATCTTAACCAGAAAATCGGTAATAAAATTAAACAAACCAACAAGCTTAGCTCTTTGAATTCTTTAAAATTACCACCTTCGTTCCAATAATTTCTAAGAACAACATACGATCTCGATGAAACAATATCAAACCCCCAAAACAGCTTAAAGAAAAAACGCCCTACGTAAGTGAAAACAACTAACGTAAAGCAAGAAATTAAAATCAATTTCAAAAACTTTTTATTTTTTTTCATAATAAATAACTATCTCCCTTTTTGATTGATATTTTTCATAATCTCTTGTGTCATTGACTGAGTACTAAATTCTTGCTCTCTTGTCTGCTCTTGCGTTTCTTGCCTTGAAGAGCCTCCAATAAATGTAAGTTTCATCTTGTGATTAGCTTGATTCATTTTAGTTTTTTTACCATCTCTGCCAACAATACTCTTTTGATATACTTCTATAGAAGCTTTTGTTGCATTTACACTATCTGCTACTGCTGTGAAATATTCTTTATTTTTCTTTATTATTGGATTGTTTGCTCGATGTGTTGTTGTAATAACTTCAATGTTTTTTGTAATTAAATCAAGTTTAGCACTATTATCCGAAGAAGATGTTATTGTGTCTTGTATTTTCTGAAGCTCATCCTTCATTGCTTTTTGAACAGCATTACCATCATCTAATCTATTACTCATAGATGTTGTTATTTGTTGTATTTGTGTAATTTTTTGCAATGGTGATAATTCTTTGTCTTGTAACATTGAATTTAGGTCATACACCTCTTCTGCAAACTCTTTTGACACGGTGTATCTGTTTGGATTTCCTGAAATATTAACCGTAGTTATTTTTTCTATATCTTCTTTAATTTTTTCGATAGCATCTTCTGGTGTTATATTAGTATCGTTTACAACATTATTTGCTTTTTTCAAGCTTTCTTTGATTTTGTTTTGGGTTGGAATGTTTGCATCTAGCTGTTCATCCATTTGGGTGATTAATTCTTTAACGATAGCAAGTTTGTTTGCAGGAGAAGTATCTTTTTCTGCAATAGCTACATTTAGCGCCTCTAAATCTGTTGTAAATGCTTCTGAAACAGTATGTGCTGATGATTGGCTAATTCTTTCACGTTCTTGCTCTAGAGCTGAAAAATACATTTTTTCTCTTTGTATAATTTTAGCCTCACATAAAGCAGGATTTTCTGCTACTTCTTTTGATTTTTCACGTATTTTGGTAACAGTTTTTAATGCAGACTTATAACTACCAGTATTTGCGCATTGTTTAATTGTTTCCAAATCAGATCTAACCTCATCAAAAGTAGGATTTTTACCATCAACTTCTTTTCTTAAATTTTCAATACATTCAGCAATATTTGCCTTATTTTTAGCTTTTAAGGCTTTTTCTAACTTACCAAGTTCTTGTGTGAATTTTAAAGATATTCCATCTCCATTTTCTTTGTCTGCAGCTGTTTCACATGTGGCAGCAGCGATTGCTAACTCTCTTGATTTGATAGCTATATCTATCATTTTGTTCATTGCGCCAGGAACTCTTAAAAATGCTTGCAATTTCTCTTTTTCTTCCGGAGTTCTATCGGCCGGGTTTTTCTTATTTATAGCACTTAGTTCTTTAAAAAAGCTTGGTTCCTTTTTTAGAGCATCCCAAGTTACACGCTCATTATTTTTATCTTTTTCTAGATTTTGAAGAATTTCGTTATATGCATTGTTACAAATCTCTTTACGTTTTAGCATTTTGTCTTTGGTTGTTTCTCGTATTTTTTCACCAATAGCAAACACATTCGTTTTTTCTTTTTTGGGAGCCTCTTTACCATCTTTAGAACCATAGAAAACAAAATCAGAGAAATCTAAAACAGTATCAACTGCTGCATTTATAACCCAATCGTATGATGCTAATATAAACTCTTTCCAAAACATCTCCATTATATTCTTTTCATCCCCGCTTTTTACTGGTTTTCCATGGGATGGTGGAGTTGGGCTATCTTTTTTAGGTTTTGATTCTTGAGGCTTTATATTGCCATAAACATCGCATTCGGGAATTTCCTCATATGCAGAGGATTCTCCTGTTTTATCTAACTTTCTTGGTGTAGAACCTTTAGGAACAGGTTTTTCTTCTTGTTTTTCATCTTTATTATCTGGTTTAGTTTTATCTTTATCTGTATTGTCAGCATCTGGATTTGGTTTATTGTCCTCAGATGGTTTAGGAGATGAATCTTCATTATCTTTTTTAGGAGCATTGTCTTCTTTTGGAGTTATATCGCCCTTTCCTGCAGCATATTCCTCCATTTTTTTAGCATTTTCTTCTGCTTCATTCTGCATTTGTTCTACTACGCTATTTTCTGGCATTTTATTCTCCTTTTTTATAGGTCTTTTGTAGATTTTATCACAAAACAGATGGTTTGTCTACTTTAAAATTTAAGCGACTATATTTTTATTTTTTTAATAAATGCCCCGATTTTTTGATTAAATTTTATACCATCTTCGGGCGCTACTTTTATTAACCCGAAGAATCTCGGCTTTATTTTATCAAATTCTATAGGCGTAAACATTGCTGGATTTTTTGTTAATGCCTCAAAAGCCCCCTTTGCATCTTTTTGAGCTGCTTTGAAATAATTATTTATTAGAGCATCTACGTTTATTGGGAAATTTTGTTGTTTTAACTTCTCAATAAACATGGCTTTTCGCTCCTGAAGTTGCATATACTCTTCATATAGCTCTTTTTTTATTTTATTTTTTATCGCTATTTCTTTCATTTGTTCATATTTTACTTCACATATTTCAAGGTTTATTAGGATTTCTACATATGAGATTATCACTAATTGCATATCTGTATCTGTTAAACCCTCTGCAAATACCAGAAATTCTTCATCTGTTGCATTTTTTGATAGTTTTTTCATGTTTTCTGGATCATATTTATTTATTAAATCCCAACAATCTAGCAAATATTGAGCAATTTTTCTTCCTACACTTGGTTTGTAGTTAGGGTGTAGCATTTTATAATCATATTCTATAGATGGTGTTTTTAGATTTTTTTTATCTGCGATAGCATTTATGCCATCTTGGAAGTTATATATTGCCCTAGAAAGCTCATATTCTTCTGTTTTCAACATTATTTCTTCTTCGCTTTTTTCGGGCAAAACATCAACCTTTACCTCTCCTAAAGATGATGATATATCCTTTGAAGAATCTGCTATTATAAAGTTATCAAGGTTTTGATTTTGTTTTTCTTCAGTTATAAATCCGTCCAATTCTGAAGATGCATTTGATTGAGCCTTTGGTTCTGGTGAAGATGGAGCATCTTCTCCTGATATAAAATTATTTAAAAGTCTAGCAAATTCGTCTTCTAGACTGGCGTTTGATGTTTCTTGTGGTTTAGATGAAGTCTCTTTTTCAGGTTCATTGTCTGATAATTCTGCAAAAAAAGAATCTAAATTATTATCTGCCATCTAATAACTCCTTTTTTTTATTTACATCTTGATTTTATATTAGTTTCGGGTATTCTACAGTTCAATTGGTGAAAATATATTTAACAAGCATGATATGACAGAAGAAAATAACAATATTTTTTATACAACTCCTGTAAGTAACGAAAAAATCGGCATTAGGATTGATAAATTTATAGCGGATGAGGTTTCTTGTTTATCTAGATCTATGATACAAAAGCTCATCTTAAAGGGTGAGGTTTTTTGTGATGATGAAACTATTGCCGATAAAGATTTTAAGACAAGACTTGGTGATATTTATCAGATAAACATTCCTTCACCAGAAGAGGCAACACCTATTGCACAAGATATAAAACTTGATGTTTTATATGAAGACGATGATTTAATTGTAGTTAATAAACCTCAAGGAATGACTGTTCATCCTGCGGCTGGCGCAACAAGAGACACTTTGGTTAATGCTTTATTATTTCACTGCAAAGATTCACTTTCTGGCATTGGTGGCGTTGCAAGACCTGGTATTGTACATAGAATTGATAGATACACGAGCGGTGTTTTGGTTGTTGCAAAAAATGATATGGCTCATAAAGATTTAGCTGAACAGTTTTTCAAACACTCGATTGAAAGGACTTATTACGCTCTTGTTTATGGGGTTCCAAGCTCTAAAAAGGGAACAATTGAAGGAAATATTGCAAGAAGTTCTTTTGATAGAAAGAAAATGGCTCTTGTTCAAAATGGGGGAAAAAGGGCTATCACACATTATGAGGTGGTTGAAAGCTTTAAAAACGCTGTTTCTTTAGTAAAATGTAATCTTGAAACAGGAAGAACGCACCAGATTAGAGTTCATCTTTCTAGCACAGGGCATCATTTGGTTGGTGATGATGTGTATGAAAAACCTAAGAAAACAAGTATATTATTACCTATTGAATTAAAAAAATTAGTAAACAACTTTCCAAGACAAGCTTTGCACGCATATTCTTTAGGTTTTATCCATCCAAGGAGTAAACAATTTATGCATTTTGAAGCTAGCATTCCTGAGGATATGAGTAATCTTATTGAAGAACTAAGAAAATAGATAATTGGTCTTGTTTTTGGTTATAAATCTTTAATTTTTTACTAAAAACAATAGAACTAATGTCTAGATTGTGGAAAAAAATGTTTATATATACACTCCTAAAAGTCAATTTTTAGGAGAAAGAATATGGAAAAACAACTTACTCTAAATGGACTTGACTTTTCACCGGAAGAAAATTTATCTCGTTATTTACAATCTATAAAAAAATTTCCAATTTTAACACCAGAAGAAGAATATGATTTAGCTATTTTATATCAACAAACAAAAGATAAATCTATTGCTTATAAGCTCATCACCTCTCATTTGAGATTGGTTGTTAAGGTTGTTTCTAAATACAGAGGATATGGCTTACCTATTGGAGAGATGATTTCTGAAGGAAATATTGGGCTAATGTATGCTATTGATAAATTCGCACCTGAAAAAGGTTTTAGATTTTCTACTTATGCTTTATGGTGGATTAAAGCATCTGTTCAAAAATATATCCTTAATTCTTGGTCTCTTGTAAAACTAGGGACTACAGCGGCGCAAAAGAAATTGTTTTTTAACCTAAGAAAGATAAAGAATAAGCTAAACTTAATTGATGATAGAGAGCTTTCTGAAAATGTTTTACATGATATTGCACGCTCACTTGATGTTAGTGTGCAAGATGTTACTGATATGAATATGAGATTAAAAGCACATGATGGCTCTCTTAACAGTGTTATAGATAATGATAGCGATGGCGCTAATGAGTGGATGGATTTTATATCCGATAACAAACCCAACCAAGAAGAAGCTCTTGCTCATGCAGAAACATCAAAATATAGAAAAACAATGTTTAACAAGGCTCTTTACGTTTTAAATACGAGAGAAAAAGATATTTTATTTAAGCGCAGGCTTTATGATAAACCAATTACTTTAGATGATTTGAGTAAAACATATAATATATCTAAAGAACGTGTACGTCAGATTGAGCTTAACTCTATAAAGAAAATAACTAAAGCAATAGAACTTATGCAGTAAGACTTGAAATAACCTTATCTCTTATTATCTATTCTACACAACAATATTAGATATAATAAAAGGTGAGGTTATATGCAAGAAAGTAGGTCTTTGCGAAATGTTTATGTTTTAATTCTTTTGGTAATGTGTCTGATTTCTTTTGGCTTAGGATATTTTGTTTATAATAAATTCCATCATAAAGAAATCAGACACATACCGATAAATGATAGTATCACAATAAATGTTTTACCTATTTTACCCAAAGATTTAACAATAAAAAAATCTTATGTTGGAAACACTGTAGCTATTAATCAGGTAGAAATAAAACCTTATGTTAATGGCTATTTAAAAAAAATAAATATAAATGAAGGAGATACTGTTGTTGATGGGGACCTACTATTAACTATTGAACCAAGCGAATATAAAGCAAAATTAAATGCAGCTGAAGCTGATGTTTTACAGGCTAAGGCATCTTTCGAATATAATAAAAATTATTATGATAGAGTTTTAAAGGCTGGTAAAAAGAGTTTTTCGGATATAGAAAGAGACGATGCAAAAAATAATTTTCATCAAGCTGAAGCTAAGCTAAAAAATGCTCTTGCAAATCTCAAGCTAGCAGAAGTTGACTATAATTATACTATTATTAAAGCCCCTATTTCTGGATTGATTGGCAATTATAATTTGAGTGTTGGGGAATATGTCTCTCCTGAAAACGGAGCCCTTTTAGACATTGTTCAGACAAATCCTATTAGAGTTGTTTTTTCTTTAACCGATGTTGAATATTTAAATTTAATAAAACAAAACAACACCCCCTTTAAATACAGCGTAATAAAACTAAAAATAGCTAATGGGAATGAATTTAAATATAATGGCAAATTCAAATACACAGACAATAAAATTAATAAAGCAACCAACTCTCTTGCTGTATATGTTGATTTTAGAAATGACGATAATGAATTACTACCAAACAATTTTGTTACAGTTGAAATTTATAACACTTTAAAAGACATAATCATTGTTGACAAATCATTGATTAGAATGAAAGAAAATGGAAATTTCTTATTAATAGCCAAAAACAACAAAATAGAATCTCATTTAGTTAATATTTTAGCAGAAAAAGATACTTTTTATGCAATAGAAAACAATTTTGATAAAAATGATTTTATTATTTTAGATAATGTTGACGAAATAAAACAAGGTACTGAACTTAAGTTTAATATTGTAGAAAAAATATAAAATTGGAGAATATCTCATGTTTTCTGAGTTTTTTATTAATCGCCCCCGCTTTGCAGTAGTTATTTCTATTGTTTTAATTATTTTAGGTGGATTAGCAATAAAAGTTTTACCTGTTTCTCAATTTCCCAACATTACTCCACCGCAAATAAATGTTAAAACAACATATCTTGGAGCTAATGCAGATGTTTTAGTTAACACTGTTGCTATTCCTATTGAAAATCAGATGAACGGAGTAGAAAATATGCTTTACATGTCATCAACATCTGATGACAATGGCTCATATACATTAACAGTTACTTTTGATATTGGAACAAATCCAGATATTGCCCAAGTAAAAGTTCAAAATAGATTACAACAAGCAAATAACGAACTACCCGAAGAGGTTATTAAAGAAGGATTAGATGTATCTTCTGAAAATGCTGATATGCTTGGTATGATTGTACTTCGCTCACCAAATAAAACTTTTTCTGATTTATATTTAAGTAACTTTGCATATACAAATATAAAAAATCAATTATCTAGACTTTATGGAGTTGGCCAAGTACAGATTTTTGGTCCTAAATATAGTATGCGAATATGGCTTGATATTGATAAAATTACAGCCTTAGGATTAAGTAGTAATGATATTATTAATGCTGTAAAAGAACAAAATATTCAAGCAGCAGTTGGTAGTATTGGTTCTGCTCCTAGCTCTAAAGAAACAAACATTGTGTTAAGCCTTACTGCAAGAGGATTGCTTGATAGTGTTGAAGAATTTTCAAATATTATTGTTGCGACATCTGATGATGGTGGAACTGTTTTTTTGAAAGATGTTGCTCGAATTGAACTCGGACAAGATACTTATTCTTTATCATCAAAATTTAATAATTCGCCCGCTGTAATTATTGCTCTTAATCAAACACCAAATACAAATGCTTTAAATACAATGTCCACTATAAGAGAAGAACTAAAAAAGATGCAAAAAACTTTTCCTAAAGATATTGAAATAAGTGTTGCCTATGATTCCACAGACTATGTTAGAGCATCTATTGATGCTATTATTGAAACACTGTTTATCACCTTTGGTTTAGTAATATTGGTTACATATTTATTTTTACAAAAAGTAAAAACAACTCTCATTCCTCTTTTTACAATACCTGTTTCTTTGGTTGCTACATTTATAGTCATTTATGCCTTAGGTTTTGATATAAATATTTTAACACTTTTTGCAATGATTTTAGTTATTGGATTGGTTGTTGATGACGCTATTATTGTTGTTGAAAGAGTTCAATACTTAATGGCTAATGAAAACCTCAATTCTTACAAAGCTTCAATTAAAGCTATGCAACAAATTGGTAGTGCAGTTGTTGCAACCACGTTTGTTTTACTTGCTATATTTGTACCTGTTGGACTAATGGCTGGAATTACAGGAAAAATATACCAACAATTTGCTGTTGCTATTGGTACATCTATAATCTTTTCTGCATTTAATGCTCTAACTTTAAGTCCTGCTTTATGTTATATATTTTTAAACAAGGAGAAAAAAGAAAAAAAGAGTTCATTTTTTGATTTTTTCAATAAAAAGCTCGATAGTTTTAGAGATATTTATGTTAAAATTGTTGGCTTTTTTGCTAAGCATTTATACATTACGACTGTTATAATACTCCTTGCAATACTGGCTACTTATCTATCATTTAAATACACTGCTTCATCTTTTATTCCTGACGAAGATCAAAGCATAATTTTTGCCAACGTACAACTTGACAATACTGCAAGCATAAACCAAACCAATGACATATTAAGCGACATGAGCGATAAAATATTAAAAATGGATGGTGTAAAATATGTAATTACGGTTGCAGGGTATAGTCTTTTAGGTGGAGGAGGTGAAAATGTTGCTCTTGGAGTTGTTGGATTAATAGATTGGAGCAAAAGAACAACAAAAGATTTATCTATTAATAGTATTAGCAATAAGTTACGAAACATGTCTAAAAACTATAAAGGAGTTGAATTAAACTTTTTTGCACCTCCATCTATTCCTGGTATTGGGCAGAGTAATGGTATCTCTTTAGAGCTTGTAGCAACAGACACCAACAAAACACCTATTGAACTTGCTGAAGTATTAAACAAATATTTAGCATCAACAAACAAAGATGAGGATTTTTCCTATGTTTTTAGCACCTTTAGAGCAAATACCCCTCATTTATTTTTAGAAGTTGATAGAACCAAGCTTCAGATGTTTAATATTCCTGTTAATAGCTTTTTCTCTGTATTACAGAGTAGCTTGGGTTCTTCTTATATAAACAATTTTACACTAAGCGGACAAGTTAATAGAGTTATTTTGCAAGCAGACTTTGATTATCGAAAAGACATTGAAAGTATTAAAAATCTTTATGTAAAATCAAACCTTGGAGATTTAATTAAAGTTGATAGTTTTGTAAACACTAAAACAGTTCTTTCTCCTAAAATCATAAACAGATATGACTTATATACATCAGCACCTATCACAGCCCTTTCTAGCCCCAAAGTTAGCACTGGTGACGCTATGGATAAACTTGAAAAAATAGCTAACAGTGTTTTACCAAATGGATTTGATATTGAATGGACAGCTCTTTCTCTACAAGAAGCAGAAACAAGAGGGTTAATTGGTATTTTAATAGCATTAGCTGTTGTTTTTTGTTATTTATTTTTGGTTGCTCAATACGAGAGTTGGATGCTCTCATTCTCTGTTATGTTTTCTACTGTTTTTGCGGTTTTAGGAGCTTTATTGGGCTTACATCTATTTGGACTACCTTTAAGTATTTATGCGCAGCTTGGAATAATTTTACTCATCGGTCTTGCTGCAAAAAATGCTATTTTAATTGTAGAGTTTACAAAAGAATACAGAGAAAAAGGGTTTAGTATTTTAGACGCCTCTATAATGGGGGCCAAAGAACGTTTTAGGGCAGTTCTTATGACAGCTATGACTTTTATTTTTGGTGTTTTTCCAATGATTGTTGCCAAAGGTCCTGGCGCTAACTCTCAAATATCTATTGGCGTTACTGTATTTTTTGGAATGATATTTGCAACAATTATAGGGATTATATTCATCCCTGCATTATTTGCCGTATTTGAAACAATAAAAGAAAAATTTTATTTTAGCAAAAAGGATAACCGCAATGTTTAAATACACCGCATTAATCTTAATTTTTATTTTATCTTCTTGTACAGCAGGGGATGAGCATAATTATGATGATTTTATTTCAGACAATGACATAAAAGAAACTTTAAACTTAAATAATTCAGGGGAGAGCATCAACAAGGACTGGTATAAAATATTTAACGACAACGATTTAAATACACTGATTCAACACGCACAAAAGACCAATTTAGATATTAAACAAAACATAGAAAAACTAAAGCAATCTCGCTATAGTTATCTAATTAACTCTAAAGAATACTTTCCAACAATTGATGCTGAAGGTAATTATAGTTTTAGCAAAACAAATGGCAAGGAAACACCTCTTGGCATTGATACAAATGACTTTAGCACTGGATTTAATGTTTCTTGGGAACTTGACGTTTGGGGTAAAGGAAAAGCAATATCTAAGCAATATTTAGAGCTTATTAATAGTGCTAAATTTTCTTTATTTGACACCCATGTTTTAATCACATATGAAGTGATTAACAACTATACTAACCTACGACAAAATCAAGAAAAATTACGCATAGCAATTAACAACAAAAAACTCCAAGAAGATATATTAAATATTGTTACAGACAAATATAACAATGGTATTACTGATGAATTAGCTCTAAACCAAGCCAAGTACTCTTTAGAATTTGTTAAAACCAGCATTCCAGAACTAAAAACAAATATAAATAAATATAAAAATGCTTTATCACTTTTGCTAGGAACAAGACCTGAAAAACTACCTATAAACATTGATAGTTCTAAAAACAATATAACCGCAAAAACCTTTAAATACAGCGTTCAAAAACTATACAATATAAAACTAAACACTATTAGAACCAGACCTGATATACGAAAAGCAGAAGCAAATATTTTATCGCAGAATGAAGCTGTAACCCAAGCAATTACCAACCTATATCCAACAGTTAGTCTTGGCGCATCATTTGGTTTTATTTCTTCTAGTTTAGGCGATATATTTAACACAGAAAGCTATAGCTATTCACCTAAAATATTGCTCCCTATTTGGCATTGGGAAAAACTTAAAAACAACATAGAACTACAAAAACATATCAAAGAAGAGTATATTATCACATATAACAAAGCCATGCTTTCTGCTCTACTTGATTTAAAAAACTCTATTTATTTTATTGAGGAAGGATATAAGTCAAATTCTTCTTATAAAAAAGCCTTAGAAAATATGAAAAGCATTTTTTACATAACTCTTGATAAATATAAAAATGGCCTGATTGATTTCACAGAAGTTGCCACTGCTGAACAAAATTATCTCAATGCTCAAAACAACCTAATTAATAGCAATACAGACATAATCCAAGGAATTGCTCTTTTCTACAAAGCAACTGGTGGTGGATATAACTTTGACAACTAAAAAAGTTTAAGGATAAGTGCTATCTAACGGAGCGTCTTGATTTACACTCTGAGGCTTGTAAATAAATAGATTACTAGATTCCGGAATATCTGTTGTACGCTCAACATATCCTTTTTTCAACATACACTTTTGGTATTTTCTAGGACTTGCATCTGTATCATCTCTAACAGAGTTAACCATAATCGGCATCGCCCCAGGATATGGCACGAAACTTGCCCAAATACCATGTTCTTTATGCCATTTTACTACAGTATCATACCTTTGCTCTTCTGAATAGAACCAACTCTTCAAGTTTGGTAATAACTTTAACGCTTCTGCCTCTCTCATACACTCTGAATGGTCCCTTGCAAACTTGATTCCACCAGTATTATATCTATCCCAATGAAAAACAACTTGCCCTTTTTGTGAAGCACAAGAACTTAGCATAAACAATATCAATATACAAAAAATATTTCTCATATTAAAAATCCAAATTTGTGTAATTAGCTGATGGATGAATCCCCTTTATATTGTCTTTTAAGATATCTTTGAAGCTAGGGCGAGATTTTATTTTGGCATACCATAATTTTGCATTTTTATAATCTTCCCAACATATATCACCTAAATAATCTATTATGGAAAGATGCGCTGCAACCGTTAAGTCTGCCAAGGTCAAATCTCTTCCCGCAAGATAATTATTTCTATCCGCAAGATAATCAATATATTCCATATGGTATTTTAGGTTATTTAACCCTGCTTTTAGTATTTTTGAGTTTGGTGCTTGTTTTAGATGAAATCTTTTTATTATTTTTTCTGCAACAATATATTTATATACTTCATTATAAAACTTTGTATCAAACCAATCCATTATACGTCTAACTTCAGCTCTTTCTTTTACATCTTCTGGAAGTAATTTATATTGAGGATTGCTTTCTTCTAAATATTCAGTAATAGCATAATTACCTGAAATAACTTTCCCATCAAAGACAAGAATGGGTAAATCTTCAGCAGGATTTATTTCTAACACACTTTGAGACAAATTCCAAGGCTCTTCCTCTTTTAACACAAAAAGCATTTTTTTCTCAGCCATAATTAATCTCATTTTTCGAGATTGCGGTGAAACACTATGATGAATTAAAAGAACCATTTTTATCTCCTAGATTTTTTGTATGTTATACATATTGTTTTTATTTTTCAAGCCTTTGTTTTTATTATTTTAGCTCCGTTTGTAAAGAATTCATGTATGTAGGAGGTATTACCCCTTTTGTGTTTTCTTTATACGTTTCTATTATATCTGCTAGTATTTTATCTCTTTTTTGCTTATATGAAGATGATTGAAAATATTGTTTTAGATATTCAATATTTTTTGATGTTGCAACCTTAGGTGAAACCTTAAGAAACATAGGAAGTCTCCATACAGGATCTAAGCTATAGTTTACATAATTCATTAAACCCAACTTATATAGTTTTATTTGACTTCTATAATAGCTTGCAACGACAAAATCTATTCTTCCGGTTAACAAATCTTCTATTGCATTATCAAATGTATCTTTTGACACAATACCTAATCTTGAAAAATCTTTCAAAATTGATTTATCAAACTTATCGTCTTTTGCGTAAGCTCCTTTATATTTTTTTAAATCTTCTTTGGTTTGAACATCTATGTTTTTATCTTTTGATGTAATTAGATGCACTCCATTTTCAGCAAAAGCTGGATATATGTATTTGTTTTTACTATACTTCGAATCTCCAAAATATAATCCCAAGACACCACTTATCTTTGAATTGTTATTCTCAAAATCAAACAATTCTTCTTGATAATTTTCTTTTGGATATAAAACTTTTACGAATAAATGCCTATCATTGAAAAAATCTAAAAATAATTCATAAAGAATAGAGCCTTGTTTTTTAGAAGAAAAAGGGAAATTATCAGGGTCACTTAAAAAAGTAATTGTTTGCTGGTCGCTGTATTTTTTATCAAAATAAACTTGTTTATATACTGGTTGCTTGTATCCTAAATTATCTAAAACAACCTCTTTTTTTGTATATATATCTGCTGCTAAAACAGGTGATGCAAAAAAGAAACAAGCAATAACGTATAATATTTTAGCAAAATTCATATTTTCTGCTCCTTGTATAAAAAGAATCTTTGATATTTAAAGTATAGCTGTTATTATGTTAAAAAATACTTTATCTTTATTAATTTTTAAATGGATTTTAAAGTGAATAATTGCTCGTGTTTTACATACAATGACTTATTTTTAACAACAAAAGAAAGAAAAGATATTTCTATATTTATATCTGGAGCAGAGCAAGTTGGCACTTCTTGGTGCGCTTTATCAATTGCTCATGCTTTAAATTTATTAAATAAAAAAGTTTTACTTGTTGATGGTAGTGGAAGTTTATCAAACTTTTCTTCTTACTTAAGCCTAAAAAACAACAACAATCTTGAAGACTATTTTAGTGGCAAGAAGACTTTAAATCAGCTTATTGTTGCGTATAAAAATAAAGATTTTAATTTATTAACTGCAATTTCTGGAAACAAATACATTACTCACCCCCCATTGGGGCGAATACAAATTTTCGCACAAGATTTAAATATTTTATCTGAAAATTATAATCATACGCTTATTGATTTGGGTTCTGATGTTTTAGAAAAAAACATCAACCTTTGCAAAATAGCTGGCAATATAATCATCCTTTGTTCAGATAGCAACGATGGACTTGTAAAAACCCTTGATACAATAAAATACCTAAATCAAATGGGATTTGGTGATAATTGCAAAATAATTATAAATAAAGCAAATTCTTTTGAGGGAGGGTATAAAATATATGAAAAGCTCGAAAAAGCGGCGGAAAGAAACGGCTTGAAATTTCCAGTTTTATTAGGTATTATAAGGCTTGATGCTAGAATTCGTGACACAATAAAAAATAAAGATTTATTGTTATCAAGATATCCAACATCTGAGGCGGCTCAAGATATATCTGAAATAGCAAAAGGTTTTGTTTAGGAGTTTAATTATGGTAAAAAACATTACAAAATTTGATAGTCTTGGATATTACGAAGTGCTTGATTGTACTCCAAATTCTACAGAAGATGAATTAAGAGCAAAATATCGTGAATTAGCAAAATTTTGGCATCCTGACCAAAACAAAGACCCTAAAGCCGTTGATATGTTTCAAAAAATTGCGGTAGCTTATGACGTGCTTAAAAATCCTATTAATAGATTGAAATATAATTTACTATCTATTGTTTATAAAAAGGAAGAATTTCCTAATATGGATGCTCTTTGTATTATTAAAAGTATGCAAGGAAAAGAAGATTTAAATATTAAAGCTATTCGATTAATTGAAGTTACAGGAAAAGGTTGGGGGTATTCTAAAATCGATAAGATTTATTATTGCACCCCAAAAGAAGCAAAATGGGTTGTCAATAAAATAACAAAACATAATTGGCTTTATGGTTTTTGGGGGATAAAGGCTCTTTTTATTAATTTTTTTGCAATCATAAAAAATCTCTCTATTACTAACAACTCTAGAGAAAACTTGAAACTTTTCATCCATAATGCAGTAGCTTATAGTTTAGAAGGAAAAGATAAAGATGCTGTAACATCCTTATCTCTTGCAAAAGAATTAGCAAACAAAGATGAACTGTATCACATTAATAAATATATGGAAAGTTTTGGTAACATATTTCCTTTTAGTGTTCCCAAATGGAATTTTTCAAAACTTAAACAAATACAGTATTTATATTTTCTAAGTGTTATTTTGGCTATTTGCTTGGGCTTTGGTGCTTATTTTATGACGCAGATAGAGATGGATAGAAAATCTGTACAATCTGTTAAAGAAGAAATTGTATTTAGAGATGGAAGCAAAGCTTTTAGTGATGTTGCTGTTGCTAGAATTTTAGATATTCCTATTGATGTGCGTGACACTAAACGCTTATATCATGTTACAGTTAAAACAGAAGCTCTTCACGGAGCTGATAAAAGTTTTGATGTATATAAGACTATTGAAGAAGGGACAACTGTTAGAATTACGGGACAAACCATTGATAATAAATGGCTTAGAGTAATGTTTGACAATGGAGAAATGGCCTTTATTGAAGCCAACAAACTTGAAAAAGGAATCGGCAAAGAGATACCTCTTTGGAGTAAAATTTATAAAGATGAATAGGAAATGACATGTCGTTAAAATTTGAAATACTAAAAAAACATAACAAAACAAGACTTGGTAAACTTCATACAAAACATGGAGTTGTTAACACCCCTGCTTTTATGCCTGTTGGGACTTGCGGTACTGTAAAAGCCATGCTTCCAGAATCTGTGGAATCTACTGGTGCTGAAATAATTTTAGGTAATACTTACCATTTAATGTTGCGCCCTGGTGCAGATTTGGTTGAAAAAATGGGTGGCTTACATAAGTTTATGAATTGGAATAAGCCAATTTTGACTGACTCAGGTGGTTTCCAAGTTATGAGCTTGCAGGGGTTAAGAAAAATTTCTGAAGATGGTGTTGGATTTAAATCTCATATTGATGGTAAAAAATACTTTTTATCTCCTGAAGAATCTATTGGTATACAACATAAATTAGACTCCAACATTACTATGTGTTTTGATGAATGCACACCTTTTCCTGCAACATATGATGAAGCAAAAAAATCTATGCAACGTTCTATGCGTTGGGCTAAAAGAAGTAGAGATGCTTTTAAGGATAGAGATGGTTATGGTATTTTTGGTATTCAACAAGGTAGTGTTTTTGAAGATTTAAGAAAAGAATCTGCAGAGGCTCTTACAAATATTGGCTTTGATGGATATGCCATTGGCGGACTTGCTGTTGGTGAAGGACAAGAAAAAATGTTTGAAGTTTTGGATTATGCTCCTTCTATGCTACCAGAAGATAAACCTCGTTATTTGATGGGCGTTGGTAAACCTGACGATATTGTTGGCGCTGTTGCTAGAGGTGTTGATATGTTTGACTGTGTTATGCCTACTCGCTCGGGCAGAACAGCTCAAGCTTTTACAGAGTTTGGCCCTATAAACATTCGTAATGCTCGCCACAAAGAAGACCCTAGACCTGTTGAAGAAGGATGTGATTGTCCTTTATGTACCAACTATTCTAGAGCATACATTCATCATTTGCAAAAATGTAATGAAATTTTGGCTGTGATGCTACTTAGCTGGCATAATATTAGATATTATGAAAGATTAATGCAGGGCATTCGTAAAGCTTTAGAAGAAGATAGATTTGATGAATTTGTTAAAGAATTTTATGAAAAACAAGCAAAAGGTGATATTGAGGAGATAAAATAATGGCAAAACGTAAATCTGTTTGCGGTGATGAAGAAGAACTTCTTTCCTCCTTTATGAAAGAAAATAAAAAGGATGGTATTAGAGTTTTTGTTGCCGGTGGTTCTCGTGGTGGTCATAACCCTATTTATGTTAGAGAAACATATAACCTTGGAAAGCAAATTGTAAAAATGGGTTTTAAACTTGATTTTGGTTTATCTAACTCCGGAATTATGGGTGCTGTTGCAAGGGGGGTTATGGATGGATGGAACGAAAAACAGAAATGTACTAACCAAGAATTTCCTATTCAAGGCATTACAACCGAAGAATATTTTAAGCTATATGACTCTGAAGATGTTATGCTTAAACACATAAACATTATTTTTGCTAAAACATTAGAAGAAAGAAAGCAACGTTTACTTGATGCTGACTTTGTTGTGTTTGCGCCAGGTGGTGTTGGAACATTGGACGAACTAGCTTATGATTGTGTTGCTATGCAAGATGGTTTATTAGAAAAGAAGCCCTTTATTTTGTATAACATTGGGGGATTTTTCCATCATCTATTAGAATTTTTAAAATCTATTGCCAACATGGGTTTTGCAGACCCTATTCCTTTTATTGTAGTTGATAATGAATTTGAGCTTGAAGTTGCTTTTGAATTATTAAAATCTAAATATGGTAAATGTGAAGATGATAACAAAAAAGTTTATGCAAATGCGAGACAGCTTGTTTATGAACTACCTTATTTTATCAAAAAAAGACAAGAATCTGGAAAAGATATTATTGATATTGTTAGAGATGTTTGCGCAGTTAGAGCTTTTGGTAATAATGAAGAAAAAACTGCTCTAGAAAACGATATTGAAACAGCTTATCTCGAAAAAGAAATTGAAAGAATGTATGACAGACTTGCAAAAACGGGGAGAGATACCTCTGTTGTCAGCTATAAATTATCTAGATTAAAAAGACGAAAAAGGAATATTTAATGTTACACAATTTAGGTAATAAAATTTGGTATATTATTGTTATTTTTTTACTGATTGTAGGTGGGGGTGTTTTATACATAAATAAGATGACTTCTTATAATAGTTATTCTAATTCTTATTATGATTGCTCTGATTTTATATATGATAAAAACACTCAAACTCTAAATATTCATGTTAGCGCAAACGGACATGGTATTGGTAACCGATTAAAGAAATTATTTTCTTATATGCGCTATTATACCCCTAAAACTGTTAATCTATATTGGCCTGATGAGGGATGGGTTACTGCTAAATTTGATGATTTATTTAAATTTGATTATCCTGTTAACCTTATAGTTTTTAACCATGTAAGAGAGGTACCTAATAATAGAAGATTTTGCCTAGCCCCTCTAGAAAGAAACCGTAAAATTGTAGATGTTTTATATCAATATATCAAAGACTACCGATTACTTGTTGCTAAGACAGATTTTATAGATACTAAACCTTTTAATGTTGATGCTAAATTCAACATTATCCCTGAGAATATTGTCGAAATATATGCTAATTATTTTAAGCACATAACTCCTTCTAAAAAAGTTTTAAAACGACTTAAAGATATTAATATTAATGATAATGTAGTTACTATACAGGTACGGACGAATGAAGACTGGCAAAATTATTTTGGCGGAGTTCATGAATTAGATGCATTCTATGAAAAGATGAACAAATATCCTGATGATACTATATTTTATCTGAGTGCTATGTCTAAAGAAGTTGCAAGTGAATTTTATAAACGATTCCCTAATAGAATTATTGAACTCCCTAATAAAGATTATCACTCTATGATTGATGCAACAGCTGATATGTTTATTCTTGGCTCTACAAAAGAAACATTATGCTCTTTTGAAAGTACTTTTTGCGAAGTGGGTTGGTATCTTAATGGGGCAAAATCAAAAGTTACAGTTATTGGTGATGATAAAAATTGGAAAATAAAAATATCAATAGATCCTATTATTGATAGTATTCCTTCAAACTAAAATAATGTTGGATTAGAGTCTTTTTTTAGTAAAACAATTGCGGCGGCACGAGCCTCTTTGGTGATTGTTTCTCCTGCTAACATGCGGGCAATTTCCTCTATTTTTCCCTCTTTTGAGAGCTTTGTTAGGCTTGTTGTTGTTATATTGTCTTTGGTTTGTTTTTCTACCTTATAATGTTCGGTGCTGAATGATGCAACTTGTGGAGAGTGTGTAACGACTAGAACTTGCTCATTTTTGGATAAACGAGATAATCTTTCTCCTACTGCTTCGGCTGTTGCTCCACCAATACCTGTATCTATTTCATCAAATATAATAGTTTCTTGTGATGAGTTTTGTGCAAGATTTACCTTTAGTGCTAACATAAAACGAGATAATTCTCCACCTGATGCTATTTTATTTAGTGCACCAAATGGAGTGTTTGGATTGGTTGAAACCTTAAAGCAAATATCATCCCAACCTATTTCTGACCAATTATTTTCTTCTTTTTTAGAAATTTCAGTTTTAAATCTTGCTTTTTCCATTTTTAGGGCTGGCAATTCTTTTGCAACATATTTATCTAGAGTTTCCGCTGATTTTTGACGAAGGTTGCTTAAATTTGTTGCCTTTGTGATATAATCCTTTTTTTGAACATCAAGAAGTTGTTTTAACTCGTTTATTTCACTTTGCCCATATTGAATATTATTTAATAGAGATTTTAATTCTTCTAGTTTTTCTGGTAGTAAATCTATTTGAGTATTATGTTTTTTTGCTAAATCTCTTAAATGGTATAGGCGAGTTTCTATGTTATCTATTTCGTTTTGGTTTAGTGATATATCTTCTGAACTGCTTTCTATTTCAGAGATAGTATCATTTAGGGTGTATAATGTATTTTCTAAACTTTCTTCTATTTGAGAGTATTTATTGTTCACTATTTCGTTTGCTCTTGATATAGCATTGCGAGCTTTGGTTATTTGTTCTATCACTGAAAAAGAACCATTTAATGAAGAGTATGCTGTATTTAGCTTTTCTATGATTTTTTCTGCATTCATTAATTCATTACGCCTTATACGCAATGTTTCTTCTTCTCCTTTTTGTGGAGATGTTTTTTCTAGCTCATTAACCCAATGAATTAGGTTTTCTTCTTCTTTTTGAGCTTTAAGTAATAATTCTTCTTTTTTAGCTAATTCTCTTTGAGTTGTTTTATATTGCTTATATGCAAGGCTTACATCTTTTATGCTTGCTTCTAGCTTACCATAGCTATCTAAGATAGAGCCATGTAGGTCTTGATTTAATAAACCTTGGCTATCATGCTGGCCATGTATTTCTATTAAATGCGAACTTATTTCTTTTAACAACTTTAGGGTGATTGGTTGATCATTAAAAAGAATCTTTCCTTTGCCTTCGGATGTTATTGTACGTTTTATGATAATATCATCATCTATATCGAGGTCATACTCTTTGGCTATTGCGTGTATCTTGTTTGATTTATCTATTTCAAACACTCCTGATACGGATAATTTCTCTTCTCCTGTGCGAATTAAAGATGTTTCAGCTCTATTTCCTAGCAATAAGCCAAGAGAATCGAGCAAAATTGATTTACCTGCACCTGTTTCTCCGCTCAACACAGTTAAGCCTTTGGAAAATTCAATCTCTAGACTTTCTATTAATACTACATTTTTTATTGATAGAGATTTTAGCATATTAAAAAATTATTCCTTTGAAATGAGCTCTTTTGCTAACTTTGACCACTTGCTGTCTGGGTAGTTAGATGTTAGAATACGTTCTTTTTTGGTAGCTTCATATGTTAGACCTAGAATTGTGTATATTTCTATTTCTCTGTATAAAGCTTCTTCTATTTGCGCTGTTGTTTGGTAATTATCTGTTACTGTTGAGAAGCGATTTAGCGCTGATAGATATTCTTTGTTTTCTAGGTAATAACGTCCAACACTCATTTCGTGACCTGCAAGGTGGTCTTCTATAAGTGAAATTTTTTGTTTTGCGTCTTTTGCATATTCAGAATCTGGGAACATTGTTATTACTTGGTTAAATGTATCATATGCATCTTTTGTTGATGATTGTTCTTTTTCTGATGGAGCAATTTGGTCATAATAGCAAACGCCTTTTAAGTAATAAGCATATGCAATATCTTTGTTTCCTGGGTGAAGTCTGATAAACCTATCAAGACTTGCGATAGCATCATCATACTTTTCGTCTTTGTAATATGAGTATGCGCTCATTAATTTTGACTTTGCAACCCATTTAGAATAAGGATGCTCCATTTCTATCTTATCAAATGTTTCAGCAGCTCTTTGGTATGAGGTTTTTTCTAGATAATTATAAGCTTCATTATATAACATTTCGGCTGTTTTATCTTCATCATTTATAACAGGTTCTTCTGGTGTTGATGCACAAGCAGATAGTAATAAAAAAGTACATTGCAATAATGCTAATATTTTTTTCATCTTAAACTCCCTATGTTATATAATCTCATAATTATCTTTAGAATCGAATAAAACTTTTAGTACTTCGTTATTATGACGATGTCCTGTTTTATTGGCAACAACTTTAGCTAATATATAGTAGCCAGAAGTGTATAAGTCACCTATTGTATCCATAACTTTGTGATTAACACACTCGTTTGGAACTCTAAAACCTTCTTCGTTTAATATTTTGTCTCCATCTAAAACCACCGCATTTTCTAGCGAACCACCTTTTATTAAACCAATAGACTTCAAGTAATCTACTTGGTATTTTTCACAAAATGTACGACATGGAGCTATTTGGCTTGTAAATACATCTTTTGTAATTTCGTTTGTAAAATTTTGATGTCCTACAATTGGTGATGGAAAATCTATATCAAACGATATTTCAAACTTATCTGATGGTAGTAATGTTATGCTTGCTTTATTTTCGTCTGTATAGCTAACCTCTTTGGTTACTTTCAAGAATTTTTTAGGCGCTGATTGCTCTTCTAGTTCTATATTTTGCAGACTGTCTAAAAATACTTTACCACTACCATCTAATATTGGGATTTCTGCATTATTTATTTCTATATATGCATTATCTATGCCTAAAACACAAAGAACTGCCATTAAGTGTTCTATTGTGCTAACTATATTTTCTTTTGATAAACCAAGACAGGTGCAATTTCTAGTATCTACAACATTTGAATATAATGCGTTTAATAAAGGAGCATCTTTTAAATCAACACGCTTGAAAATAATACCTGTATTTTCTTTTGCTGGATAAAGTGTCATTGTTACCTCAACACCTGAGTGTAACCCTATTCCTTTTATTTCTGTCTTTTGCTTTAATGTATGTTGTTTCATTGATATCTCCCAAAAAATAATATTAGGTGGTCTATAAGCCGAGTTATGTACTTTTCATTTGCTTTATCTGAAAAGATAAAGATTAAAGCGGTAACTATTCATCTAGGCTATATGTTGCCATATAGCTCGTGCGACCTACCTCTGGAGCAGAGTGGAAACGCCATGTATTACAGTAAAACTGCACTCCTAACTTGGTCTTGCGTCAGATAGGGTTTACCTTGCCAAATGATATTACTATCTTTGCGGTGAGCTCTTACCTCGCCTTTTCAACCTTACCAAGTAAAATACTTGGCGGTAACTTTCTGTGGCACTTTCCCTTAGATTTCTCTAGCCGGACGTTATCCGGTACCTTGTTTCCATGACGCTCGGACTTTCCTCACCAGCAAAAAATACTAGCGCAGTTACCCGACCACCTTTGAGTTTTGTTTAATCTATATTGTAAAAAAAATCAATATTTTTTAATTTTTTTACTTTTTGTTAATTTTTTTCTTGATTTTTTGAAAATTTCTGTTATTTTGTCCAAAAATTACTTGGAAACATTTTAAAATCGGAGTTTTCTTATGACAAAAAAAATAATTTTTTCAGCTTTTGTACTTTCTTTTTTAGCATTTGCTGAAGTTAGTAAAGCTGAATGTGATGGTTTTTATTTAGCTGGTCGTATCGGTCAAGCAAAAATTGAAGTAAAAGATGATAGAGGCAATGCTGACTCTCACACTAATGACGGTGTAACAAACAAGAGAAGATTAATGGCTAGTGGTGCGATTGGTTATCGTCATGAACATTGGAGAGCTGAACTTGAATATGTATGGAGAAAGAAAAACTCTAAATCTCCTACTGAATTTTCTAAACACACATTTAAGTCTCAATCTTATATGTTTGTTGTTTACTATGACTTTTTCCCTTATACATGGTTTACTCCATTTGTTAGCGCAGGTGTTGGTTATACAAAGAACAACTTAACTTCTTCTCTTAACCTACCTACTTGGAGCTGGAAAGAAAAAATGAAAGACAACAGCTTTACATGGTCTTTAGGTGCTGGTATTTCTGCTAAAATTACTAATCGCCTAAATATGGATATCGGTTATCGCTATTATGACATGGGCGAAGGTAAACTAAATGTTTACAATGGTAAAACAGACACTGATGCTCATGAAGTTTATATGGGATTAAGATACGTTTTATAAAAAAAAACAAATAGCTTTTAATAAAATGAGCTTGCAATATCTTTTTTATGGCTCTAGCCTATTGTCTAGAACATAAATAGAATTGGAGCTCATTTTTTATGACTAATAAACTTTTTGGAACAGATGGTGTTAGAGGAAAAGCCAATAGCTTTCCGATGAATATTGATTTTGCTTTAGACTTAGCAAGAGTTTTGAGTGGTTTTGCTTGTAATGAAAAGAAAAAAGTAGCTATAGCAAAAGATACTAGAATTTCTGGTGATATGTTAGAGAGCGCTCTTTGTTCTGGTTTTATGGAAAATGGTATTGATGTTGTTTTACTTGGTGTTGTACCAACCCCTCTTGTGACTTCATTTACAAAAAATCTTGATGTTGATTTAGCAATTATGATTACAGCTTCTCATAATCCTTATTTTGATAATGGATTTAAGCTTATTAATAGCGATGGGGACAAATTTGATGATGAGTTTTATAGAATCGTTGAAGAAAAGATTGAAAACAAAGAGTTTAACAAAAACAAAAATGACACCATTGGTAAATGCATAAAAAATGATGATATTGTTGAAGAATATATTTCTAAAATAAGAGATATAGCTCCTAATTATAAGGCTTTTAGTGGTTTAAGAGTGGTACTTGATTGTGCAAATGGCTCTTACCATTATATTTTGCCACAAATATTTAAGGATTTAGGTGCTGGTGTTATTAGTATAAACAACACTCCAAATGGTTATAATATTAATGAAAATTGTGGCTCACAACATACTGATGAACTTGCAAAAACAGTTGTAGAATCGAAGGCAGATTTTGGTATTGCAGTTGATGGTGATGGCGACAGGATTATTCTTATTGATAATAATGGTAAAGTTATTGATGGCGACCAGTTGCTTTGTTTTTTAGCAAATTACATGAAAAAGCATGGAGTTCTTGATAACAACACCGTTGTTAGCACTGAGTGGTCTAACCTTGGTTTGAGCGAATATTTGAGCAAACATGGTTTTCAATATTTTAAGAGCAAAGTTGGTGAGAGATACGTTATCGACATTATGAGAGAAAAAGGCGCAGTGCTCGGTGGTGAATTGGTTGGACATATTGTATTATCTAACCATGCTAGAAGTGGTGATGGAGCAGTAACTGCGGTGGTAATTGCCCTTGCTTATTTGGAAGAGAAAAAGAAAATGAGTGAAATTTTCCCTCTTTTTAATCCGTATCCTTGCATTATAGAAAATATTAGATTTTCTACCAAAGAATTTATGCTTGAAAGCGTTGAGCATGATGATGTCAAAGAAGCTTTAGCTAAAGCAAAAAAAGAACTTGGTGAAGACAGCAATTTGATTGCAAGAAAGTCTGGCACTGAACCTGTTATAAAACTTAGAGTTGAAGGCAAAGACACTAAACTCGTAGAAGAAATTGCCACAAGGTTAAAGGGACTTATTGAAAAGTATAAGAAATAATTAGTGAGTTATTTCGTTTACTCTTTTAAGTGTTTCGATAATTTTTTCATCTTTTAGGGAATAAGCAGATATGTTGTTTATTCCTTTTTTGATTTTTATTTTTACCGATTTTCGATTTATTGCTTCGGCATCTTCTTTTTGTATCAAAGCCTGTTTCCACAAAAAGATTGCTTCATTTTTGCGACCGCCTAACCAATATGCGTCACCTAAATGGTCGCTTATCACTGCATTTTGAGGATTAAGTTCTGATGCTTTTTCTAAATACACGATTGCATTTTTATAATCGCCAGTTTTGAAATATACCCAACCAAGACTATCCATTATAACACCATCATTTGGTTCTTTTGCATATGCTTCTAAGATATATGAAACAGCTTTATCTATGTTAGTGTCTTTTTTTAACCAAGTATAACCCAAGTAATTTAAGACTTGTGGGTGTCTATTACTTAACTTTAGAGCCTTTTCTAGACTTTCTTCTGCTTTTTCCCATTCATCATTTTTGTCATATGAAACAGCTAAAGCATAATATACAGGCCAATATTTTTCTGTTTCATAAAAAATCGTTTCAATTGCTTGATTATAATACTTTATTGCATCTATTTGATTATCTGAAATACGTAAAACATCTCCTAAATTAAACAAAATTTGGAAGTTTTTAGGGTTTCTTTTTAGTAATTTTTTCAAGACCACTGTTGCTTCATTGTACTTTTCTTCTACAATTAGGTTATTTGCCTTCTTTATTTGAGCAGGATAATACATTTCTGATTCTTTTTTTATGGCATCATAATACCTATTTGCATCTTTATACATATAACGAGTTTCAAAAATATCTGCCATTGCAATTTTTGTAACATCATTAGATGGATTAAAATATTCTGATATCGCCATATATACTTGAGCGTATTCATAACCTACTGGAACAGATTTAAACAATAGAGCTATTTCTAAAAATACTTCGCTTGCTCCCTTTGATGGAGTGTTTACTAGTAGATCTACAGAAGAATCGCTTTGCTTTATTTTTTTACTTAGACTTGAAAGCATTTCTTTTATATTGCTAGCTCCGTAATATTTACTGACCAAATCTATTGCATCCTCTTTTCTATTATTTCGTATCATTGAATTTGAAATTATCTGCAAAGCTCTAAATGATACATCTTCTGATTTATCTGTAATTATAGTATTATAATACGTTTGAGCTAATTTATTGTGGTTAAAGTATTCGGAAATCAAACCGGCATGAAGATTATACACTGTTTTCATTTCGTCTACTTTTTTTAGCGGTTCTAAAGCAGACATAGCTTCTTCGTATTTATTTTCTCCAGCATATGTCCATGCATCAAATAGCGGAGTTATAAGATTTTGATAAGTTTTTTCTTTTATTGTAGCTAAAATATTTCTTGATAACGTATAGTTACCTTTTTTAAATTCATAAACAGCATTAATTACATCTATAAAATTGTTTTTATCTCCTTTGCTTCTTGCTTGATTTGCATATTTTACGGCATTTTCTATATCACCTTGAGATGCTAGTATTATATATGTTTTACCTATAATATCTTCATTTACTAACCCCTTTTCCATTGTTTTTATATAGTATTTTGACGCCTCCTTATAGTCTTGCCTAATGTGAGCAACTCGTCCAGCTAGATAATTACCATAAACACTTTCTTTTCGTGAGGGATATATAAATTTTGGAGATAAATCTTGTGTGTTTATGTAATTTCCTGTACACGAAATAAAGGAACCAACACCGCTTAGTAGTAATATAGTACTTAACAATTTTAACATTTGTAATTAATATCCTATCTTTTAGTTTATTATACCAAATTTTGCTTAACTTTAAACTAATTATATTATATATGTGTAAATAATTGCTTTATATTGCAATAAAAAGTATAATATGTATAAAGTGATAGTAATGAATAAACAAATTGACATAAAAGAATTGCTTGATTGGTATATATTTGCAGGTGTTACTGAAACCTGTGGTGATTTGCCATGCTTAAATGCATCCCCACAAGATATAAATCTACCAAAACCTAAGGAAAATCATACGCTTGAAGCAAAAACAACTATCAACAACCAGCAAGCTATGATTTTTAAAAATGCAAAAGATATTACTAAAAACGCTAAAAACTTGGACGAACTTAAAGAAATTTTATTAAAATTTGATGGTTGCGGGTTAAAGAGCACGGCGGCTAATACTGTTTTTGGCGACGGCAATCCCAATGCTAAAATTATGCTAATTGGTGAAGCTCCTGGCGCTGATGAGGATAGAATCGGCAAACCTTTTGTTGGAAGATGCGGAAAACTACTCGATAAAATGCTTGAAGCAATAAATATTGATAGAACATCTTGCTATATTACCAACATCTTACCATGGAGACCGCCTGGAAATAGAACTCCGACAGATGATGAATTAGCCCTTTGTTTGCCGTTTTTGAAAAGACAAATAGAGCTAATTAACCCTGATTATATATTGCTTCTTGGTGGAATCGCATTAAAATCTTTAATGGAAACCAATGATTCTATATCAAGAAGTAGAGGTAAATGGCTTGAATATCAAATATCTCAGGACAAAAAAGCCTTTGTTTTAGCTACATTCCACCCTTCTTATTTACTAAGAAGTTCTCAACAAAAGTCAAAATCTTGGGCTGATTTACTTCGCTTGAAAAATAAAATTAATAATAATGTTCAAAATTAAGAAAAATTAAACAATCTATTGATTATATTTAGTGTAAATATAAAAGATATTGTGAGGTTTTGACATGATTAAATCTATGAAATTTATAGCATCTCTTGTGATTGGAACAGTGATTGCCCTTCCTTATAATGCGGATGCTAGCACTGAAAAAAATGATACACCAACAACACGTTCTGATGCTGTTATTTTTAAAATACATGAAATTGAGCCTGTTTCTAAAGATGGAATTGTAACTGGTTGCGACTTTACAACAACTCTTTATAATAGAACATCTAACAACTTTAGAAATTTTACAATTAATCTTGATTGGGATGATGTTGTAGACGAACGCTTTAAATTCGATAAATATGCTGAAGCTGTTATGTCAAAAGAAGATTTTAAGAAAATAGAAAGCACCATTACTGAAAAGAAAGAAGATGCTAGTGTTAAAACATCTATAACAATAAATGCTTTTGGTAGCGATAAACAAATTTCTGTTCGCTCACATATTGATAATGAAAAATGCTATTTATTGCTAAATAAAGCAAACTTTACTGTAACACCTTGTGATATCGCTCGTAATATCGAAACTAAGAAGGGTGCTGATGTTTCTGCTAATCAAAAAGAGTGCACAAGTTTATTCCAATTTGTAAGTACAGGTAATCCTGAATATTTTGGTAAATTTAAACGCATTTCTCAAACAGAAGAAGCTATTCAAAATGATATCGTAGAAACTCAAGAACTTTCAGATATTGATTCTGTTATAGGTAAGATTGTTGAAAATCTTGGAATTTCTGATAGCACTCTTACAAATGTTAATTAGTCAGGATAGTTATTATGAAAATAAAACTTTTGACAACATCTCTTTTAGTTAGTTTGTTTTTTTCATCTGTTTGCTTTGCTCAAATATTAGATGATGATTTTGGTAGCAAAACCACAAGCAAGACAGAAGAAGAGCTTCAAACAGAAAAAGAAGCGTTGTTTGACGAAATGTTTGGTGATTATACAGAAAAAGCCCTTGAAACTACTAATGAAAACAATGGAGAGCTTGAAGAATTTGCAACTGAATTAGCTGACCACATGAAAAAGGTTAACATTATTGACCCTAGATTAAAAGCAAAAGAGCAACGATTAGCTGAAAATAAAAAACCAACAGAGGGTGAATTATATATTGGTGTTTCAAAAGGTAGCTTTAGATTATTTAAGGATATTGTCGGAAAAATGAAATGCTCTTTTGGTGTAACACTAAAATCTACCTTAAATAAGGAAATTAATAATTTTTCTCTAAGATTAATATATCCTCACGGAACATATGCTTTTATTTTTAGAGACATAAAAGCTGGTGGAAGTGATGAGCGATTTATCACGACTAGTGGTGATATTTGCTACAATCTTTCAGGTGTTCCAGATATTGACATTAATAGGTGTAGGATTTATGGGGCCTCAGAGAAAGAATGTGCAAAAAGGCTAATTTGGGATGAGCAAATAGAGTCCCCTGATATGTCGAAAAATCCTTATATTAAAAAATAAGTCCTGTAAAAAGGGCTTTTTTTGTTTCGAATCTAAAAAACTTGTTTTTGCCTAAAAAATATGATATACTGGAGATGGTAAAGTATATTTAGGTCGTTATTTTGTTTTGGTATTTTTGTGTTTGTTTTCATTTTTTAAGTTTGAGTTTTCTCTTTCTTTGATGATTTAACAGGTATGAAATTATTGGAGCATTAATGCTTAAACAATAACTTTGCTATATGTTTAACAATAAAGGAGGAGACACCTCTTGAAAAACTGTAATAAAAAATGGAATTCTTGATTGTGATTGTAGTGGGGCTAATTGTCTGTGGTATTGTATCTACAATAATACCAAAGGAGATAATTTACGCCATTATTTTGGCAATTTTGTGTGGATGGCTATCAACAAAATTGCTTGTGTATGTTGATGCAAAAGTTGCTTTTTCAAGCAAATACTTTTTCCCAAGCATTGTTGGATTTATCCATAGCTTAGGTTGGAGTGTAAAAATGACTTGCTTTATATCTTCATCACTATTTTTCTTAGTGACAGGTATTGGCAAGTTCTTTGGAAAGGCGCTGCTTGTGTTAATCGGTCTAGCAGTGTTGTTACTCGTTGTAACATTGTTTGTTTGGTTCATTGTGCAGTTTAGCACAGGACTTGCCGGTAATTTATAACAATTAGGGTTGTTTTTTGGGTTTTTAAACCTAAAGAACAACTCTTTTTTTTGGTTTGATTAGTTGATTTTTTACTATTATGTTGTTAATAATAGTTTAGTTTAATTAAAGCTTTAATTTTATAAGAGGAAAAAAATGGAAACAGGTGTTGCAACAGAAACTGTTAATCAACTTTCTATGTGGAGTATGGTGTGGTCTTCTGACCTTGTTACTAAAGCAGTTATGATTGGTTTAATTGCTGCTTCGGTTTGGTCTTGGGCTATTATTTTTGAAAAATTCAATACATTAAGAAATGTAAAGAGACTATCAAAAACTTTTGAAGAAAGATTTTGGTCTGGTGGTTCTTTAGATAAATTGTATGACTCTATTGGAAACCCTCAAGACCCTATGTCTGCTATGTTTATTGCGGCGATGAAAGAATGGCGCAGAACAAATATTATGAAATCTAAAACTGACAGAGGTTTAAGAGGTGTTTCTCTACAACAAAGAATCGAAAAAGCCATGATGGTTTCTATGGATAAGGAACTTGATGAGTTAGATAACAACTTAGGATTTTTAGCTTCTACAGGTTCTGTTGCGCCTTTAGTTGGTTTGTTTGGTACTGTTTGGGGAATTATTGCTTGTTTTAATGCTATTGCTGTTACTCAAAGCAACTCTTTGACATCTATTGCTCCTGGTATTGCTGAAGCTTTGTTTACCACCGCATTTGGTTTGATTGCTGCTATTCCTGCTTATGTTGCTTATAACATCATTACTTCTGACATTGAAAGATATGCAAAGAAGCTTGAAAACTTTTTAGCTGAATTTTCTAGTATTTTATCTAGAGAAATTGACGACAATGCAATTAGAGCTGAAATGGCGGGAGAATAAACACTATGCCTGTTATAAATGGAAGAAACACAAGAAGAGCTAGCCGTCGTAATGCAAACATAAATATGACAAACCTAATGGACGTTATGATGGTTTTGCTTGTTGTGTTTATGGTGGCTGCGCCTTTGATGACTTCTGGTATTCCTCTTGATTTACCTAAAGTTGGTGGCGGTACTCTTAATGGAAAAGATACATCCATCAATATTAGTGTTGATAAAGATGGTTTGTATTATATCGGACAAAGTGTTATTGAGCCTGATACTATAATTGACAAGATTATGGCTATTAAAGGGGAAAATAAAGACGTTACCATTACAATTTCTGGCGACCAATCATCTTACTATGGTAGTGTTATTGGCTTGATGGCAATGCTTAAAGACGCTGGTTTTAGTAAAGTTGGCTTGAAAACAGAAGCAAGAAGAAAACAATAGGAACATAACAAATAATGCAAAAAAGGTTTTTATATCATTCAGTTGCTTTGCACATAGTAGTTTTTTTACTATGTGTGTTTGATATACCTTTTTTGACAGGCAAACCTGAGTTTGAAGAACAACCTCCTATTATTGTTAATCTTGAAGATGTTAAAATTTCTGATGTAACAAACATTCCGGAAAAAGCTGAACACGGCGAAGAAAGAAAAGCTGCAACAAGAAAGGAAAAGCCTAATCAAGAAGTAGCTCAAAAAGTAACTCCTCCAAAAGTAGAAGCGCCTGAAATCACAAAAGAACCAAAACCTGAAATTGAAGAACAAGAGATAAAATCTCCTTCTTTAATTGAAGATAATTCTAAATTTGAAGAAAAAAATAAAGAACCAAAAAAAGAATCCAAAGAACCTATAAAAGAAAAGAAAAAACCGGCGCCTATTCCTCAAAAGAAACCTCAAGTTAAACCAGCTAAAAAGCCTGAGCAAAAAAAGAAACCTAGCGCTAACAAACAAGCATCAACACCTACTCAGAAGACTAAAAACAAACCTGTTGCGACAGCAAATCCTTTAGCAAGTTTAATGAACTCTGTTGATGATTTACAAAAGCAAATTGGTGAAGAAGATAGCTTAGCTAAAGTTCCTTTTGATGAACCAGTAAATAATATGGGAATCGAAGGAGGTAATTCTAAAGGTTCTTACTTTAGCGAATTATCTGTTTCTGGAATTGATTTTGTAAAATCTAAAATCCAAGAAAGTTGGAAGACTATTGCTGGTGGTAAAGACGATAGAAATATCGAGGTTGTAATTAATGTTAAGCTCACTAAAGAAGGTTTAATCCAATCTGTAAATATTGAAGATATGGGAAGATATCGTTCTGACACATATTTCCAAGCCCTTGCTGATAGCGCAGAAAGAGCTATACATATTGCGCAAGATGTTCATGAAGTATTCAAAGTTTTATCAAGACAAAATGGCTCTAGTTACAACGATTGGAAAGATATTAGATTTACATTTACGCCACTTGGTCTAGCTAAATAATTATACATTTATTCTATAACCATTATTTTCAGTGATAATTATTTGACTGCCTTTTTTTTGCTCTACTTTTTGGCGTAAGCGGTAGATATGTGTTTCTATTGTATGTGTTGTCATTTCCGCACAATAACCCCATACATTTTCTAACAATTCTTCTTTGCTGATTGTTATATTTTGATTATCATAAAGGTATTTTAGAATCTTTACCTCTTTTTCTGTTAATTTTATCACGTCATTTGTTTTTGATGATACAATCTCTTTTTTTACTGGATAGAAGCTATATTCTTTAAACACCAAACATTCTTTACGACGAATCTTTGGAAGCATCTTACCATCTTTTAAAGAGCTTAACACTGATACCATTGAAAAAGGCTTTAATATTACAACATCTGCAAACTCTGACGAATCTATAAATTTTGAAAAAAGCACTATTGGAATTGAGGTATTTTCTTCTGAGATTGATTTTAAGATCTTTTCGTCTTCATCAATAAAATATAAATCTACATCTTGTTCTTTTTCTAAAACAACTTCTGTTTCAGGTAAAATTATTTGTATTTGACGAGCAAAGTCTTCTGCAAATACGGTATTTTTTGAAAATATGCTTATTTTTTTCATATTGATAACTCCATACCAAGGATAACTGCATAACCTTTTGTCTTTGTTTCTGATGAAGAATCTAATCTTGCAACAGTTAAAGATAGTGATGTTTCTTTGTTGTATTGATAACTGTTAGAAAAACTAAAAATCTTATCACGATTGTTAAATTTATCTGACTTAGAATCGAAGAAAGATACTCCTGTTGTAAACGGTCCTATTTCATAACTTAAACCAATATTATATGCTTTAGCATCTCTATATCCATCATCTAGATTTGTAGCGTCTAATTTGTAATGACTATTACTAGAATCGGTTTTACGATATGATGCACCCAAAGTCCAACCTTTGCGATATAAACTAAAACCTAAAGAGTATTCTTTATCATTATCATTAAACTCTGCAAAACCTAATGATGTTTCTATTTCTAGACCAAGCGCATACCAAAAACCATATGCACCTAAAACATATGCATCATTATTTTTATACGGCGCATATTTTGAAACCAACCCCGATTGGCTATATGTTTCTGGGATATATGTTGCACCAACTTTTACACCTTTATATGATGGGGTTATATAGTTGATTTTTGGCGACGCCCCATCTGTGTTTATGTAGGTCGAATTTAGGGTTTTATATGATGAGTTTTTACCTTTTTTGTACCAATTGGGGCTTGTTATGAAGTTCAAGATATCGCTATTATTTACTCTATATGAGCCAATGTTTGGAGCACCTACGGCAAAATTATACGCAACATTATAGTCTTGACCGATAGATATTTCACCAAATGGGCTTTCTAGTAAAGCAAAAATTTCTTCGCCCCAGTAACCTTGATTGTAATTTTCTATTTCTTTTGCGCTATCTATCATAAAATAGCCCATTAATGATGCTTTATAATTAGAATCGAAGTCATAAGAAACTCTGGTAAAAGCATTCAAACTTGAGTTTATATTATTTTCTTTATAAGGAGCTAATTTGGGCGAGCTATAGTTTGTATAACCATATGATGCACCAAGGCTTATTGCATAATCTGTCTCAAAACCTTTTGCAAACGCTTGATTTACAAAACAAAATAAAGCTATAAATAAAGTTAATGACCTCATTTGAAACCTTTAAAAAAATATTTTCTCAAAAAGTAATATAAAACTATCTTTTTGTCTTAACAAGACTTATATTGTTTATATCTTAAAAAAATATGGATAAATATAAAGCATTCTGTTTTAAAGTGTTTTATAAGGTGTAATATAACATAAAAATTTATAATGGAGATTAAATATGCAAAAACCTGTTATGCTTTTAATTTTGGATGGATGGGGATATAGAGAACCAATTACTGATGATAATGCTATTGAGAAAGGATATACTCCTAACTGGCATTATCTTATTGATAAGTATCCACACTGCTTTGTAGAAACATCTGGTTTAGATGTTGGACTTCCTGATGGGCAAATGGGTAACTCTGAAGTTGGACACACAAACTTGGGTGCCGGTCGAGTAGTTATGCAAGATTTACCAAAAATTGACCTTGCAATAAAAGATGGTTCAATAAAACAAAATGCTGTTTTGATTGACATGATAAACAAACTAAAAGAAACCAAAGGCACTTGCCATTTAATGGGATTAATGTCTCCTGGTGGCGTTCACTCTCATCAAAAACATATTGAAGCAATGTGTGAAATACTAAACGAAAATGGTATTAATGTTGATGTTCATGCATTTTTAGATGGTAGAGATACTCCACCTCAATCTGCAAAAGAGTTTTTGAAAGAATTTGAAGAAAACACAAAGAATCTTGAAAAAGTAAAAGTTGCAACTATCTCTGGTCGTTTTTATGCAATGGATAGAGATAAACGTTGGGATAGAGTTGAAAAAGCTTATAACAACATTGTTTTAGCTGATGGTCAAAGATTTAGTTCTTCTGAAGAGGCAATTAAGAGCTCTTACGAAAATGGTGTTACAGACGAGTTTGTTGTACCTTGTGTTGTTGGTAACTACAATGGTGCAAAAGATGGTGATGCTGTTTTAATGATTAACTATAGAGCCGATAGAGCAAGAGAAATTATGTACACTCTTGGTGATAGCGAATTTAATGGATTTGAAAGAAAGAAAATCATTAACTTTACAGACGTTGTTGGTATGACAGAATATTCTGTTGACCACACTCGTTTTATGAAGGTTATTTTTGGCCCTGAAAGTTTGACTAATATCTTTGGTGAAGTTGTTGCAAATAATGGGCTTACTCAACTTAGAATCGCAGAAACAGAGAAATATGCTCACGTTACATTCTTCTTTAATGGTGGTGAAGAGAAAGAGTTCAAAGGCGAAGAACGAATCCTTATTAATAGCCCTAAAGTTGCTACATATGACTTGAAGCCAGAAATGAGTGTTTATGAAGTTACTGAAGCTTTAACTGATGCTATTAGAAAACAAAAGTATGATGTTATTATTTGTAACTTTGCAAATGGTGATATGGTTGGTCATACAGGTATTATGGACGCAGCATTAAAAGCTGTTGAAGCTGTTGACGAATGCTTAGGCGAAGTTATGAGCGCTATTAAAGAAGTTGATGGAGTGCTTTTGGTTACTGCAGACCATGGTAATGCTGAAAAGATGGTTGATGAACAAACTGGCGAACCATATACCGCTCATACTGTTGGTAAAGTTCAAGCTGTTTTGTATAATGCAAATCAAGATATTAAAGCTATGAACAATGGCAGATTAGCTGATATTGCTCCAACTCTTCTTGATTTAATGAATATTGAAAAACCAGTTGAAATGACAGGTAATTCATTGATTGTGAAGTAATATGAAAAAGATATATCTTGGCATAACTTTTCTCTTAATTAACCTTAGCTTTGGTATTGAGTTGGGTTATGCCAAAGATGTATCTGAAAAAGAAGTAAAACAACTTGAAGAAGAAGCTAAACAAAAAGCTTTGGAATCGAAAAGACTTCAAGCACAAGCTATTCAGCTAAACCTTGAATTATCTAAAATGGATAAAAATTCTATTTCTTTAGCAAAAGAGATTCAAGAAAACGAATCTAAAATTTCTAAACTTGAGGAAGATTTATCTAAGCTAAAAGAAGATGTAAAAATTAAAGAAAGTGAATTTGTGAAAGAAAACAAATCCCTTGTTTTGATGCTAGCATCTTTGCAAAACATGTCTTTAAATCCTTCTGAATCGGTTATATTACAACCTCATTCACCAATTGATATTATTAGAAGTGCCATATTGCTAAGAGAGACAATACCTTTTATTGATAAAAAATCATCAGCGATTAAAGTTGATTTGGATATATTATATAATAAAAAGATGAAAATAGAATCTAAGGTGAACGAAATTCAATCTAGGCAAAAAAATCTAGAAAAACAGCAAATCAACATGAAAGACTTGCTAAAAAAGAAATCTAAACTCAGAAAAGAAGTAGCTAGCAAAGGTGCTGAAACACAAAAACTTGCAGAAAACTTATCTTCTAAAGCTAAAGATTTAAGAGATCTTTTAGAAGAGTTAGAAAGACAAAAAGAAATTGAACGTAAAAAAAGAGAAGAAGCGGAACGTTTAGCTAGATTAAAAAGACAGCAAGAGCTTAATAAAAACAAAGTTGCTCAAACTGTTGACTCTAAAACCCATGACACCATAAAAGAACAAATTAAAGGGGGAAGATTTGAGAGGGCAAAAGGAATGCTCTCAAGACCTTGCGCTGGCCCCGTTGTTACGGAGTATGGACAAGCTATTTCTAAAGGTGTTACTTCAAAAGGAATTATTTATAAAACACGTCCTATGGCGCAAGTAATTGCTCCATATGATGGAACTGTTATTTTTTCTGGTCCATTTAAAGGATATGGTAATATTATTATAGTAGAACATGGTGATGGATATCTATCTTTACTTGCAGGGTTGGGTAGTATTGATTGTGAAGTTGGGCAAATGCTTTTAGCAGGTGAACCTGTTGGAACTATGCCTAATGGAAACGATACTAAACTATATCTTGAGATAAGAAAGAATAGACAACCTATTAACCCAAAACCTTGGGTTGCCGGCTAATTTTTATTTGATAGGAAAGAATATGATAAAAAATAAATTACTTTTTGCCTCTTTGTTTGCGGGATTATTTTTAAACATCGCATCAGTTCAAGCTAGTAAAAAAGCAAATGAAGATATTGATACGTATGAGTTATTAAATTTGTTTGGTGAAGTTTTAGAAAGAACAAAAATTTCTTATGTTGAGGAAATTACTGATAAAAAATTAATAGAATCTGCTATTAATGGCATGCTTACTTCTTTAGATCCTCACTCTAGTTATTTGGATGCAAAAAGTTTTAATTATATGAGTGAACAAACCAAGGGAAAATTTGGTGGAGTTGGCATTGAAATAACCATGGATAATGGACTTGTTAAGATTGTTTCTCCTATTGATGATACACCTGCGCATAAAGCCGGTATAAAAGCAGGCGATTATATCACACATATTGATGGCGAAACTGTTGTTGGCTTAAGCTTAAATGATGCTGTCAGCAAACTAAGAGGAAAAGTTGGTACAAAAGTAAAACTATCTATTAGAAGAATAAACTCTAAGCCTATTGAAGTAGTTATAAAAAGAGAAGAAATAAAAATAGAATCTGTTAAGAGTGAAATAAAAGAAGATTCCATTGCTTATATTAGAATCTCATCATTTACAGAGGATATTGATAAAAATGTTACAGACGCTATAGCAAAAGCTAAAAAAGAACTACAAAATAAATTTTTAGGCATTGTAATTGATGTTAGAAACAACCCTGGCGGACTTTTGGACCAAGCTGTTGAAGTTTCTGACTTATTCTTAGAAAAAGGTGAAATTGTTTCAACTCGTTCTCGTAACGAAAGTGATACTGTTAAATTTATGGCAACAGAAGGTGATATTGCTAAAGATTTACCTATTGTTGTTATGATTAATGAAGGCTCTGCATCTGCTTCTGAAATTTTAGCAGGTGCTTTGCAAGATCACCATAGAGCTATTGTTTTGGGTGAAAAATCTTTTGGCAAAGGTTCTGTTCAAACGGTTATTCCTTTGGGAGATTTTGGCGCTATGCGTATTACCACCGCTAGATATTACACACCTTCTGGTCGTTCTATTCAAGCAAAGGGTATTGAGCCAGATATTGAGGTGAAACCGGCGAAAATTGAAGAACTTGAATCTTATGCATTAAATCTTAGTGAGGCAGATTTGAATAATGCCTTAAAGAATGATGTTGAAGAAGATAAAGATGCAAGAAAGAATATCAAAAAAACTAAAGAAGACTTAGCTGACTATCAATTGGTTAGAGCTCTTGATTTAGTAAAAGCTCTATCTTTATATTCTAAATCTTCACAAAACTAAGGAGTTTTTTGTGGCAAGACAATATAGGAAATGTGCTGGAGCAGTTGTTTTTAACAAAAACGGCCAAGTGTTCTTAGGAAATCGCATAGGATTTAAGGACGCTTGGCAGTTTCCTCAAGGAGGTGTTGAGGAAAACGAGAGTGTTGTTGATGCTGCCAAAAGAGAACTTTTTGAAGAGACAGGAATAACCTCTGTAGAAGTTGTTTTTACCTATGAAAAGCCAATTAAATATGATTTTACCGAAGAAATTAAACAAAAATTTAGAAAAAGGGGAATATTTAATGATGGACAAGAAATTTCGTTTTCGCTGTTTTATTTTAACGGGGATGATAGTGAGATTAATTTAAATTGCACTTCTGCCGAATTTTTTGAATATAAATGGGAAAATTTTGAGTATGCCATTGAAAACATTGTTGAATTTAAAAAAGATGTTTACAAACGTATCGGAGAAAAATTTTCACCTATTATTAGACAATATCTAACAATAAACTCTTGATAATGACGAGTTTTAAGCTTAGATTCATACTAAGTGTTTAGAATTGGGGTATATTAGTGAAATGGAAAATCTTTTAGATATAAGAGATATACATATACCAGATGGAGTTAGTATTTTTCCACTTGCAAAAGGATGGTGGATGCTAATTATTGGTTTTATTACTTTAATTCTTTTAGCAAAAATGACCTTACACATATTTAAAACAAGTAAAAAATATTATGCGCTTAGTCAATTAAAGGCTATTGATATTTCAAAACCGATAGATGCTACTGTTAAAATGTCTGAATTATTAAGAAGAATTTGCAATGTTAAGTATAAAGATGCCAGTGTATTATTTGGTAAAGATTGGTTAGATTTTTTAAATAATCACGCGTCTAAGAAGTTATCTAAAAAAGCTTCTGATTTATTGATATACGCTCCTTTTATTGATAAAAATGATAAAACATATACAAAAAAAGATGCTCTAGCGTTAAAAGAGTTTTGTAAAAATTGGATAGGAGATAATCTATGATTGGTTTTGCTTATCCTTTTTTGCTTTTATTAATTTTTCTACCTTTTGTTTGTTTTGCAATATTTCCCCCTATAAAAAACGCACTAGGAAGCGCTATTCTTGTTCCTTTTATTGATGATATAAAAAATATAAAAAACAAAGTTGGTGGAAGAGGATATAATTTGCTAAGCAACAATTTTATGAAAACCTTGAAGTTTTTATATTTGTTCTGTATCTGGTGCTTACTTGTTATTGGAGTTGCTAGACCTCAATTTGTAGGAGAACCTTATAGATTAAAAACAGAAAACAGAGATATTATGCTTGTTATAGATATATCTACTTCTATGTTGCAACCTGATTTTGCTACCAAGAGACAGAGAATTGATAGACTAACAGCTGTCAAACTGGTTGTTGGTGACTTTATTGAGAAGAGAACAGAAGATAAAATTGGTTTAATTTTATTTGGAACAAGAGCTTATTTGCAATCTCCTCTTACTTTTGACAAGGTTGCTGTTAAAGATATTTTATATAATACTGATGCTGGAATGGCTGGAAACTCTACATCTATTGGTGATGCTTTAGGTATTGCGTTAAAGAACTTAAAAGATGATAAAAACAAACAAAACAAAGTTATTATTTTGCTTTCTGATGGTGAAAGTAATGATGGCTCTCTTAGTATGGCTGAAGCTATCTCTTTGGCAGAAAAAGAAGGTATAAAAGTATACACAATCGGCGTTGGAAGCGAAGCTAGTTTTATGGGGTCTATTTTTGGTATAAGAAATAATAGTTTTGATGAAAAAGGGTTAAAAGAGTTAGCAAACAGAACTAAAGGAAATTATTTTAAAGCAACGGATTTATCAAGTTTACAAAATATATATCAAAAAATTGATGCATTAGAACCAATTAATAACGAGGGCTCTATTGTTCAAGAAAAAAGAGATTTGTTTTATATTCCTGTTATAATTGCTCTATTTTTGGCTATGTTTCTTTTGTTTTTACCAAGGAGTGTTTTAAAATGATTGAATTTTTGAATAATTTTCATTTTTTAAGACCTTGGTGTTTGCTTTTTTTATTAATACCTTTTGTGTTGTATTTAAAAAAAATAAACATAAGAAACTCTGTTTCTTCATGGGAAGATATTTGTGATAAAAATTTATTTAAGTTTTTATCTGTAAATAACGGAAAATCTAAAAAGAAAAATCTAAAAAAATATATTTATATTGCTCTTTTATTTTCATCAATTGCTGCAGCGGGTCCCTCTTGGAAAAAGATTGAAATCCCTTCATTTACAATAGAAAATCCTAACTTTTTTATCTTAAGTATGACAAATGATATGTCTAGAAACGATATAAAGCCAACAAGATTGGATAGAGCAAAATATCTGATGTCTGATATTGTTGATGAAGTTAAACAAGGACAGTTTGGTTTGGAGGTTTATTCTGATGAACCTTTTGTTATATCTCCAATAACAGATGATGCTAACTTAATTAAAAACTTATTATTACAAGTAAATTTAGATATTATGCCAAGCTCTGGAGATAGGCTTGATAGAGCTATTGATTTAGCTATAAATAAGTTTAAGGATGCTAAATATTCTAATGGTAATATAATATTATTTGCTTCAGATGTTGGCCAACGTTTTGATTTAGCCTTAAAACACGTTGAAAAAGCAAAAAAACTAAATTATGTAATAAATGTTATAGATACATCTTATAATGGTAATGAAAAACTTAAAATTTTAGCAGAAAAAGGTGATGGTGTTTATTTAAAAATAAGAGAAAATAATATTATGCCCTTAGTAAATAAGCTTAATGATATTAACACTGAAAAAGCTAAATTAAGTCAAAATTTGCGTTCTAATTATGAGGATTTTGGATATTATTTATTAATTATCCCGCTTATTTCAGTTTTAATGTTTTTCCGCAAAGGTTTTTTTGTAATTTTGCTATTATTTTCTTTTAATGCAGAAGCAGGATTTTGGAAAAACAATAACCAAGAAGGTTATAATTTATTTAAGCAAGAAAACTTTGATGAAGCTAGCAAAAAATTTGAAGACCATTTATGGAAATCTATTGCTTTATATAAATTAGAAAACTTTGAAGAAGCATTAAAAGAATTAGAAAACGAAGATAATGAAATAGCTCTATATAACAAAGGAGTTATATTGGCAAAACTTTGTAAATATGAAGAAGCAAAAAACACCTTTATAGACGTTATAAAAATTAACCCAAATAATGAGGATGCAAAACACAATTTAGCTGTTATAGATGATTTATTTACTAAAGCAAAGGAAAATCCATCTGTTTTAGAATGTAACAATCAGCAACAAAACAACAAACAAAACCAGTCTAACAATCAAGAAAACAATAAAGATAAGCAAGAGCAACAATCTTCTTCGGATAACAATAAAGAACAAAGCTCTAACTCTCAAGATGAGAATAAAAAACAAAATAAGGAACAAGAAAACAGCGAACAAAACAACAAAAACGAACAACAGAAAGAAAAACAAGAAAGCTCAGAGCTTGATGAAAACACCAATAAAGAAAATTCGAAACCAAAAGAGGATAATCAAAACTCTCAAGAATCTGATAATAAAGAAAAACAAGATAATGAAAATAAAGAAAACTCGAAAGAAAATAGCGATAAAGAATCTAAAGAAAATCAAAACAAAAATAATAGCAATGATGAAGCTGATAGCGACAAAACAGAAGGCCAGAGCAAGGAGAACAATAATAATAACAACGAACAAAACAAGGAAAATTCAGAACAAGAAGGTCAGCAAGATGTTTCTGTTGTTAATGCAAAAGAAGGTAGTAAAGATGATGAATATGACGAAGAAGCCTTAATAATGCAAAGACGATATAGAGATATACCTGAAGATGTTGGTGGATTACTTAGAGAGTTTATAAAAAAAGAATATATTAAGGATAGGTATAAAAATGAAATTAACTAGATGTGTTTGTTTTTTTGTTTTGTTATTTTTTTCCTCTGTTGCTTTAGGGGATACTCTTGATGTTAGCTTAAATAAAAAAATAGTAACTGAGGGTGACACTATTCTCTTAACTATTGAATATAAAGGTGAGAAAAATGAAGAACCTGATTTAAGTAGTTTACAAGACGATTTTCAGATTGTTTCTAACTCAAAATCTAGTCAAATAAATTATATTAATGGTGTTATTTCTAGTTCAAAAAAATGGACTATTGGTTTAAGACCTTTAAAAAAAGGAAAAATAACTATTAAACCTATAAAACTTAGCGGTCTTACTTCTAATTACACTGAAGTTGAAGTAAAAGAAATGTCTGATGTTGCCTATATTCCTGACAGTAAGACAAATTTTAATGCACCATATTTTAAGTTAGAACAATTTTTTGATAAGAATGATGTTTATTTACACGAACAAATTATATTAAATCTTACTTTATATGATAGTTTAGGATTAAGAGATGGTGTTATCAACCTGAGTGAAAAGTCAAAAAATGATTGGGTTGTTATACCTTTATCTAGCACTCCTATAAAGAGTGAAGACGTAATAAATGGTAAAAAGATGTTTTTATCTACCCTTGTTTATGCTATTTTTCCTCAAAAAAGTGGTAACATAAAAGCCCCGGAATTTACATTTGATGGATATTATTTGAAGCATATCACTTCTCCGTTTACAGATTTTGGTGATGATTTTATGATGCTTGGGGTAGATTTTAGAGGAGCTTTTGGTGAAAAAGAATCTGTTAAAATGAAAACAAAACCTCAAACACTTATAGTAAAACCAAATATTGACAGTATTTCTTTAAAAAATTGGATGCCTTTAACTAATTTAACCGCTAAGGCTTATTTATCTAATGAAAAAGAATTTAAGGTTGGCGATGCATTTAATTATGTGGTTGAAATTAAGGCTAGTGGTATAAGCAAAGACTTGTTTCCTGATATAGAATTTCCAAACTCAGATGGATTAAAAATGTATCCTGAAAAACCTCAATATAATGAGGTATTTGTTGATGGAAGTATTGTTACTACTGCTGTTTATAATATTGTTTATATTCCAACAAAATATGGCAAAGTATCTATTTTACCAATAAACATCCAGTGGTTTAATTTAAATAACCATAAAGAAGAAATATACAAAATTAATGGGGTTGATATATTTGTTAAACCAAACAATATCACACAAAGCACTGACTTTGATAATGATTTTGTAAACAATGACACAAATATAGAAAAAAATAATGATATTGAAAAAGCTAATGATATCATCAAAGAAAAGCTAAATCTTGTAAAATACCTAAGAGAAATTGCTTTGGGAGGAATAGGACTTGTTCTTCTTATTATTTTAATTTTTATATTAAATAAAAATAGAAAAAATAAAAAATCTTACTCTAAAAATGTTATAAATGCGATTTATAAATATGACTATGCATTGGCAAAAAGTTGTCTTTTAGAATGGGCAAAAAATAAATATCATGACGAAGAAATAAAGAATTTTATGATGATTTCTAAATATACAAATAACACAAATTTTGAAAAACAATTAGACATATTAAATAAATTATTGTATTCTAATAATGAGGATGGCTTTGATTCTCAAAAATTTGTAAAATTGTTCAAAGAAGTTGATAAAATAAAAGTTGTTAAAAGCAAAAAACAGGACGTTTTACCAAATCTTTACAAATAATATGCATTTTATTTGTATAAGAAATTTTGATATGAGGTTTATATGCTTTGGGTTAAAAGAATTGTTTGTGGAATTATAGCTTTATGTTTGCTTTGTGGTGGAATAAAGTTATTTAGCTTTAATTCTTATGTTCTTCAAATTATAGCTTTTTGCCTGATAATAATGGGAATTGCCTTAAGTTACATTGCTATTATACAGAGAATGCCTAAATATAATTTTTGGATTACTCTTGTTGCTCTTGGTTTGGGTTTTGCTTTGTTTGCGCCTAATAACTTTATCATAAATAATACTAAAAAAATTCCCAACAAGCCTAATAAATCCTTTGAAAAGAAATCAGCAATAAATGAAAAAAAAATAAATAAAAAAAGCCCTGAATTTAAATTTGCTGGATATCCTAAAATTTCGGGACAAATTGATGTAATTAATGCAAACTTATTTTATATCAACGGACGATATGTTAGACTTTATGGGGTTGACTCTCCTGATAACGATCAAATTTGTTCTGATGCAAGAGAAAGCTCTTATAATTGTGGAGAAGAAGCTGTCTCTTGGGTTAGGAACTGGATTGATGACAACTATATTGATTGTTACTTATTAAAGGTAACCCCTAACGCAACTGATATCGGGGTCTGTGTATGGGGGCAATACGATATTGGTGAAGCAATTGTAAAATCTGGTTGGGGACTTGCAAATACTGATGAGACAAAGATGTATGCACACCAAGAAGCAAAAGCGAGAAAATCTTTATCAGGATTGTGGCAAGGTAGTTTTTATACTCCTGAAGACTGGCGAAAAATAAAAAAAGATACGCATAATTTTAAAATAAAACGTAAAAAAAGTTTTGGTAGTTTTTTTAACTTTGGCTCATTGTTTTAGGTTTTAACATGATTTACAAAAAAGAATTTATATGCAAAACAGAAAATGACACTAAAAAGCTAGCAGAAAACTTTGCTAAAATCGCACAAAAAGGTGATATTTTCGCGCTCTTTGGCACTCTTGGTGTTGGAAAAAGTTGTTTTTCTAGATATTTTATAAAATCTATTGTTGATGTAAATGATGTACCTAGTCCAACATTTACACTTGTGCAAACATATGATGCTGATGATTTTGTTGTTTACCACTATGATATGTATAGATTAAAAACTCCTGATGAGGCTTATGAACTTGGAGTAGAAGATAGTTTTTATGATGGTGTTAACCTTATTGAATGGCCTGAAAAGATAGAATATATTTTACCTAAAAAATCATGGAAAATACATATAAAGGTTGAAGAAAATATTAGATATTTTGAAGTTATTGCACAAACAACAGAACAACAACAAAGATTAGAAAGCATAGAAATATGATAAACATCCATGCGACATTAATAGATTTTGAAAACAAAGGAATTTTGATTACTGGAAAATCTGGTTGTGGTAAGTCTGATTTAGCTTTGCGTATGATTATGGAAAACAACGCAAAACTAGTTGCAGATGATAGAGTTAATATTGAAGTTATTGATAATAAAGTTGTTGGTAGTGCACCTATTGAACTTTATAAAAAACTTGAAATTAGAAATGTTGGAATTGCTTTGATTGACGATATAAAAGAACAATCAAACATCTGCTTATGTGTTGAACTTTGTAAAAACAGAGAAGAACTAGTAAGAATGCCTTGTTTTGAAAGTATTGATATTTTAAGCATAAGTATTCCTAAGATAAAACTTTATGCTTTTGATTGTTCAACAGTTTGTAAAATTATTCAAAAAATTAGTGGTAAATTTATCTAAATGTGATAAATATGTGTATATAAAAATACAATTATAAAGAGGTGTATACATGATTGGTCGTTTTTTTGAGAACTTTTTAAGGGCTTTAGGTAGACCTTTGGTTAAATTTTTATCTTCTTTGGGAGATTTTGCTCTTTTTGTTACAAAAGCCTTATATAATTGCTTTGTTCCACCTTTTTATTTTAAATTATTTTTCAAACAGGTTTTAGATATTGGTTTTTATTCTCTTCCTGTTGTTGGTTTAACCTCTTTATTTGCTGGTATGGTTATTGCTCTTCAGACATACTCTGGTTTTACAGGTTTTAAGGCTGAAGGAGTAATTGCTTCTGTTGTTTTGATTTCTGTAACAAGAGAGCTTGCTCCTGTTTTGTCTGGTTTGATGGTTGCTGGTAGAATTGGTGCTGCCATGGCCGCTGAAATTGGGACAATGAGAGTTACTGAACAAATTGATGCATTAGTTACTTTATCTACTAATCCATTTAAATATCTTGTGGCGCCTCGTTTATGGGCCGGAATTATTGTTTTGCCTATTCTTGTTTTTATTGGTGATATAATTGGTATTTTTGGTGGATATGTTGTTGGCGTTCATAAGCTTGGTTTTAATGCAGCAAATTATATTACAGCGACTTTTCAAGATTTGCAATTAATAGGTATTATATCTGGTTTAGTTAAAGCGGCTGTTTTTGGTTTTATCATTTCTATGATGGGGTGTTATAATGGTTATAAATCAAAAGGTGGCGCTCAAGGAGTTGGAACAGCAACAACTAATGCCGTTGTGTCTTCTTCTATTTTGATTTTAATATTCAACTACTTAATTACAGAAATGTTCTTTTCTAGATAAACGAGGATTGATATGTCTAAAGAAATTAAGATAAAAATTCGCAACCTTTATAAAGCTTTTGGAAAAAAACAGGTTTTAAACGGTGTTGACCTAGATTTGTATAAAGGTGAATCCTTAGTTGTGATTGGTGGCTCAGGAACAGGAAAATCGGTTTTAATTAAATGTATTCAAGGCCTGCTTACCCCAGATGCTGGTTCAATTGAAATTGATGGTGTAGAAATCATTAATGAAGATTCTGAGTTAATTGAAAACATGCATAGCAAAATGGGTATGCTTTTTCAAGGTGGGGCATTATTTGATAGCCTTAAAGTGTGGGAAAATGTTGCTTTTGATTTAATTCAAAATAGAGGTATGAGAAAAAAAGAAGCTAAAATTGTAGCTATAAAGGTTTTAAGACAAGTTGGATTAGGTTCTGATATTGCTGATTTGTATCCTTCTGAACTTTCTGGTGGTATGCAAAAGCGTGTAGGACTTGCAAGAGCTGTTATTACTAAACCTGAAATTATCTTTTTTGATGAACCTACAACAGGTTTAGACCCGATTATGGCTGATGTTATTAATGATTTGATTATTGAGTCTGCTAAAGATTTAGGTGCAACAACTCTAACCATTACACACGATATGGCTTCTGCTAGAAAAATAGCAGACAAAATTGCAATGCTTTATAATGGAAAGATTATTTGGTATGGATCAGTTAAAGAGTTGGATAAAACTGACAATCCATACGTTAAACAATTTATAAAAGGCTCTTCTAAAGGACCTATTACAGTGGAGAAATAGAATGGCTAGAAAAAACTCAGTAGATTTTGTTTGCCAATCATGTGGTTCTGTTTATCCTAAATGGCAAGGAAAGTGTGATGCTTGCGGTGAGTGGAACACAATTATTGAAGAAAAAAAATCCACCGCTGAGTTTTCTAACATTTCACAAAAAAAACAAGGCAATCAGATAGATTTTGTATCTTTAGACGGAGAAAGTCAAACATACCAGAGGCTTATTACTAATTTATCTGAAATTAATAGAGTTTCGGGTGGTGGATTAGTTCCGGGGTCGGTTATTTTGGTTGGTGGTGACCCTGGCATTGGTAAATCTACTCTATTATTGCAAGTATGCGCAGGTATGGCCAATAAATTAAAAGATAATAGTTGTTTTTATATTTCTGGTGAAGAAGCTATTGACCAAGTTAGAATTAGAGCTAAAAGACTTGGTTTAGCTGATAGTCCTGTTAGGCTTGCAAGTACAACAAGTGTTAAAGATATTATTGCAACTCTTGAAAAAGAAAATCCATCTCTTGTTATTATTGACTCTATTCAAACAATGTATCTTGAAGAGGTAGAATCAACACCTGGTAGTGTTGCTCAAGTAAGGGCTTGCGCATATGAATTAATTAAAATAGCAAAAAGAAAAGGATTTACTTTGTTTTTGGTTGGCCATGTTACAAAACAAGGAGCTATTGCAGGACCTAGAGTTTTAGAACACATGGTTGATACCGTTCTTTATTTTGAAGGAGATAGAGGACATCATTTTAGAATACTTAGAGCTGTAAAAAACAGATATGGCGCAACTGATGAAATAGGTGTTTTTGAAATGCAAGACACAGGTCTTGTTGAGGTTGAGAATCCATCTGCTTTATTTTTAGCAGAAAGACAAGGCTGTGTTTCTGGTTCTTGTGTTTTTGCTGGTATCGAAGGTTCTAGACCTGTACTTGTTGAAATTCAAGCGCTTGTTGGAAATAGCGGATATAATGGTGCCAAAAGAGCTGTTGTAGGTTGGGACTCTGGTAGACTTGCGATGATTTTAGCTGTATTAGAGGCAAGATGTGGCATGAACTTTAGCAACCATGATGTTTATCTAAATATTGCGGGTGGGCTAAAAATTTCTGAACCGGCAGCTGATTTGGCGGTTGCTATGGCTGTTATATCATCTTTAACAAATAAACCTTTACCATCTGATATGGTTGTTTTTGGTGAGATAGGATTGTCTGGTGAGATAAGAGCCGTTAGTCAACCAAACTTGCGCTTAAAAGAAGCTCAAAAGCTTGGTTTCACTAATGCTATTATTCCTCATTCTTTTAGTGATAAAAAGCAAAAAATTATTACTAATATGTCTTATCATGAGATTGGCAATGTTCAACGTTTGATATCGAGATTTAATTAAGGAGATTAATATGGAACAGTTAAACACTATTGATGTTATTATTTTAGTTGGGATTGCTCTTTCTATGATGGTGGCATTTATTAGAGGTTTTGTTAAAGAGGTTTTATCTATAACAGGGCTTATTTTGTTTGTTCTTTGTGTTATTTATATATCTCCATCTTTTACAGAGTGGCTTAAGATATTTATTAAGAGCGAAATGATGTCTAAATTTGTGGCATTTTTAGTTATTATGGCGGTTTTTTATGCTATTTGGATTATAAGTACAGATAAGCTTATATCAAAAATAAGAACTAGCACTTTGAGTTTTATGGATAGATTGTTTGGTTTGATTTTTGGTTTTTTAAGAGCATTAATTATTCTTGGTTTTTGTTTTTTACTTGTAAAAATTATACTTCCAGAAGAATTAAAAGAAAAACCATTGAGCGAATCTAAGTTTTTTGTGATATCTAAAACTTCATCAGAGATAATTGAAGCATTTATTCCTGAAAAAGTAATAAAAGATGCATTTAAATCTGTTGAAGACCTAAACAAGGTAAAAGATAGTAAAGACAAGAAAGATGATAGTAAAAAAGAATCTGATAAAAAAGAAGAAATAAAGGAAGAAAAAACAGAAAATGCGATAAAAGAACTTCCTTCTAAATCTGACCAAGAGCAAATGAACAAGATGTTTGATTTGCTAGTTAAACCAGAGATAAAGAAAATATCTAATGGAAATAAAACTAATGAAGATAATAAAGGATATGATAAAAAAGAAACGTCTGATTTAGATAAACTGATTGATAAAACTATTGAATAAAAAAAGCGGGAAATTCCCGCCTTTTTTATTTTAGAACTAGAAGACCGTGCTTTTTCTTACCTTGTGATAATTTTATCTTATCTTCTTCTATATCTTTTGGTGTAATAACATAGTTTTCGTCTGTGATTACTTTATCGTTTAATTTCAAACCAGATTGCTTAATTAAACGACGAGCTTCGCCTTTGCTTGACACAAAACCAATCATTACAAATGCATCTAAAACACTAACACCATCAGCAGAAGCTTCTATAGTTGGTAAATCTGCACTTGCGATACCTTTTTCAAAAGTTTCTATTGCTGTTTTTTGTGCATTTAATGCTTCTTGTTCACCACGACAAATTTTAGTTGCTTCAAATGCTAAAATCTTTTTAGCTTCATTTATTTCTTGGTCTTGAAGAGCCTCTAGACGTCTTACTTCATCCATTGGAAGGTCTGTATAAATGCGCAAACATTTGCCAACCTCTTTATCTCCAATATTTCTAAAGTATTGGAAATAATCATATGATGAAAGTTTTTCATCATTTATCCATACAGCATTACCTTCTGATTTACCCATTTTTTTACCATTAGAATCGGTAATAATTGGGCTTGTGAAACCGAATAACTCTGTATCGAATCTACGTCTACCAAGTTCTGTTCCAGACACAATATTTCCCCATTGGTCTGCACCAGCTATTTGTGCACGACAACCATATTTTTGTAATAAAACGCAGAAGTCATAACCTTGTAATAACATGTAGTTAAACTCAAGGAATGACATTGGTTGTTCTCTTTCTAATCTTGATTTTACGCTATCCATTGTCAACATTCTATTTACTGAATAGCATGTACCAATATCTCTTAAAAACTCTAGGTAGTTTATATTTTTAAACCAATCATAGTTATCTACCATTACAGCATCTGTTTTACCATCTCCAAATGTTAAAAACTTCATAAATGATTTTTTTAAGCCTTTAATGTTAGATTGTAGAGTTTCTTCATCCAAGAATGGACGTAATTTATCTTTACCAGAAGGGTCTCCAATGCGAGCTGTTGCGCCTCCTACTAATGTTAATGGCTTATGTCCACATTTTTGAAACCATCTTAACATCATTAATGGCACAATATGACCAACGTGAAGACTATCTCCTGTTGGGTCTGAACCAAGGTAACCCACCGCTGGAATGCCTTTTTTTTCGCATTCTGCTAAGTAATCATCAAAACCTTGCTCGTTTGTACATTGGTTGTAAAAACCACGTTCTTGCATAATATTTAAAAATTCTGATTTAAAAGTTGTCATTTTTTCTTTCCTATAACTAAATTTTAAGGCATTTTAACATAATAATTTTATATTACAATTACAAAGAGGGATTTTTTATGATAATTAAAGGATTAAACTGTCTTGGATTGATGGGGGCTTCTACATTTGGTGGTGTTGAGCTTGCTCTTATTCATACAGATGGTTTAGATATAACAGAAAGAATAAAAGAAACAAACATACCCTACCCTGATGAATTAAAAGAAAAAATATGCTCTGTTTTAGGATTAAGAAGAGATATTGATGATAATGAAGAAAAGCTAAAAGAAGTTGATTTACTTGTTTCTGATTTTTATATCAAAATAATAAATGATTTTATTTTAGAAAGTGGTGTTGATGTAGATGTTATAGGAATTGATGGTATTACTATTTTTCACAATCCCAACATAAAATACACTTATCAACTTGGTAATGGTCGTTATATTGCAAAAAAAACAGGAATTAAGGTTGTTACTCACTTTAGAAATGCAGATATTTTGAATGGGGGACAAGGTACTCCGATTTCTTCTACTTATTTTAACGCTATTTCTACTGATGAAATAAAACCTATTGTTTATGTTAATATTTCTGGAAAAAGTAGTCTTACTTGGATTGGCTCTTTTGGTGAGTTTGTTGGTTTTGATTGTGGTCCTGGAGATAATTTTATAAATAATTGGACATCTAAGCATGCAAACATGGATAACGACTACAATGGTAGACTTGCGGCTATGGGCAATGTTCATGTAAAAATTGTGAATTCTTTGATGCATCATAAGTTTTTTGCTAAATTTCCTCCTAAATCTGCTTATACTGGTATTTTTTCTGAAAAAGCAGAGCATTTAGAGGGGTTATCTTTGGAAGATGGTGCTGCAACTGCAACTGCTTTTGTTGCTGAAGCTATTTGTTATTCTATTTGTCTTTATTTACCTGAGCTCCCTCAAAAAGTTGTTATTTGCGGGAAAGGGGCTAATAATCCGACTTTAGTTAGATTTATAAGACAAAGACTTCCAAATATTGAGGTTGTTGTTAGTAAAGAAGATGGTATAACAACAACAGCTATTAATGCAGAAGTTGCGGCATTTTTGAGTGCGAGATCAATATATTCTTTACCCATAACTTTCCCGTCAACAACCGGTGTTACAAACTCTATGTCTGGAGGAGATATTTATGAAAACGACAACTAAAAACACAGAAAAAAGCTTGCAAGTATCTGGACTTTGTAAAGCCTATGAAAATATTGTTGCTCTTTGTGATGTATCTTTTGACGTAGAGAAAGGTGATGTTGTTGCTCTTTTAGGTCCAAACGGGGCTGGAAAATCAACTTTAATGAATATTATTGCAGGTTATTTAGCACCTTGTGATGGAAAAGTTTATATTGATGGTAAAGATATTTCTAAAAACGATATTGAGACAAAAAAGAATATAGGTTTTTTATCTGAAGGCGCTCCTTTGTATGCAGATATGAGCGTTAAAATGTTTTTAAAATATATTATTGAACTAAAGCTAAGCCATTTATTAGATGAAAACAAAAAAGAAAGGGTAGAAAAAGAATTAAATAGAATTGTTGAGGTTGCTAATATTAATACTGTGTTAGAGCAAAAAATTGATACACTATCTAAGGGATATACAAGAAGAGTTGGTTTTGCTCAAAGCATTATTGGAGACCCTAATATTTTACTTCTTGATGAACCAACTGATGGCCTTGATCCTAACCAAAAAGACCATATGAAAAAACTTATAAAGGATATGGGGAAAGGAAAGACTATTATTGTTTCTACCCATCTTCTTGATGAAGCTCAAAGTATTGCTAACCGCATTATCTTGATTAATAAGGGTAAAATTGTTGCAGATGGAAGTTTAAAAGAAATACTAAAACAAACAAAATGTTCATCTTTAGAAGATGCTTTTAGATATCTCACACAAAAAGGAGAGTAACGTTATGAATAAAATTAAAACTATCATAAAATATGAATTAATTAGATATTTTACATCTCCTATTGCATATGTATATTTGATTAGCTTTTTACTTTTGAGTGGTTCTCTTGCTATTTATTTTGGTGATTTTTTTAACAAAGGACAAGCTTCTCTCTGGAGCTTTTTTGACTACCAACCTTGGATTTATCTGTTGTTTATTCCTGGAATTGCTATGCGTTCTTGGTCTGAAGAATTTAAATCTAAGACTATAATTCAATTATTATCTATGCCATTGTCGTTATCGGAGATTGTTTGGGGTAAATTTTTAGCTTCGTGGTGTTTTGCGGGAATTGCTTTGTTGCTTACTTTCCCCTTTTGGATAACAGTAAATATCTTTGGAACACCTGATAATACTGTAATTTTGATTGGATATATTGGTTGTTTTGTTTTGTGTGGAGCAATGCTTGCTATATCTCAAACAATGTCTGCTGTTACTAAAAATCCGGTAATTGCTCTTGTTTTAGCGGTTTTTGTTAACCTTATGTTCTTTTGGAGTAGTTTTGAATATATTTTATTTTGGGCAAGAGAATTATTTAGTGATGTTGTTGTTGATACCATTATATCATTTAGCTTTTTAATTAGATTTTTTTCTTTAAGTAGAGGTTTGGTTGAGCTAAGAGATTTAATCTATTTTGGTTCTTTGATTGTATTTTTTAATATTTTAACCATATTTATTATTGGTTTGAAAACTAAAGGAAATTCTAATCTTGTTTGTTCTGTAAAACCAAAGCATAGTTTTGTTTATCTTGCTTTATTATTTATTGGATTTTTTGGAATTAACATTATTGCGAATAATGCTTTTAGACTAATTAATTATGATTTTACGGAAGAAAAGCATTTAAGCTTAACAAAAAACACCAAAGATATTTTAAGAAATCTAAAGAGACCTGTTGTTGCTAAGCTATATTATTCTCCTATTTTGGAACAAAGAAATCCTAATGTTAGGCAGATTTTCGATAAAGTAAAACTTATGCTTAAACAATATAAATATTATGCTGGTGGAAACTTTGATTACAAAATTTATAATCCTGTTTATTTAGGTAAAGACGAAGACAAAGCTTTAGCAGATGGGTTGCAACCTATTCCTCTTGTAGATATAAACCAAAATGCTCTTTTTGGTATTAGTTTTTCTGATAGCTTAATGAATAAATCTGTTATACCTTTTATAGCGTTGGAGCGTTTAGGTTTTCTTGAGCAAGATTTTTCAACAGCTATTTATAAACTTCATCATAAAAAGAAAACTTTAGGTGTTTTATCTTCTCTTCCTGTTTATGGCGGAGAGTTTTTTGAAAATGTATTAATGAAAAAATGGGAGGTTATGAGTTTAATTGATGAGCTTTATGATGTTAAGTTAATAAAAACAGAAGATGACTTAAATCAAAAGTTTGATGTTTTTATGCTTATTCATCCTCAAAACTTACCGGATAGTGTTATTGAAAAAATAAAAGAGCAAAAAAAGGTTTTCCTTGTTCTTGATGTTGCAGATGATGCCTCTATGCTTTATTCTCCTCTTGGTGGAAGCTTTATTGCATCTAAACTTGGAGAACTTTCTGATTACTGGGGAATAGATTTTTATGACTTAGGTGTTGCGGCTGATTTTGATAATTCTATTACCGTTGATGAAACGAAAGATTATAATAAAAATCCATCATTTACTCAAGACTTGCTACAATTTAAAATTGGAAGTAGTGAATTTAATCCGAATCATAGAATAACATATAAATTAAATGATATTTTGTTTTCTACTGCCTCTATGGTTTTCCCAAAAGAAGGGGCTGATGTGGCGTTTTTTCCTCTCGTTAAGACAAGTTCTAATTCTTCTTTTATTGATTCTGAATTTGTAAGACAAAAAAAATCCCCTAGAGAGATTTTAGAAAAATTTTCTCCTAGTAATGGCGTTATTGTTTTAGCTGCTGAGTTTTTGAGTAATAATCCTCACAAACCTTTTGATATTATTGCTATTGCTGATAGTGATATTATGTATGATGCTTTTTGGAGTAAAGAAACTAAATTTCTTAATAAAACATATCATATTCCTATGTTTGATAATGCTAACTTTGTACTAAATGCTTTAGATTATTTGGCAGAAAATGATGATTTAATAGCTCTAAGAGGTAAAAGCGTAAAAAATAGACCTTTCTATAAGATTGAAAATATGCGTAAAATGAATACTTATCGCTACAAACTACGTGAAAATGATATATTCAACGCTATTGATGGAGCAAAACATAATTTAAATGAAATTATTGCTAAAGTTGCTTTTGAAGAAAGAAACACATTTAATGCTGACGAACTAGCCATAATAGGTGGAATAAGAAAAGAAATATCCGACCTTAAAAAGCAACTTAGTGATTTGAAAATAAATGCAAATAACGATATTAAAAAAATAGAAATACTCGTTAAGTTTTTTAATATTTACTTTTTTTCTTTGGTTATTCTTGTTGGAATATTATTATTTAATATAAAAAATAAGAATCTATCTCTTAATGCGTTAAAAAATATTGTTTTCTGGAACAATAATTTATTAAAACTTTTGCTTGTTGTTGTTTTTATTACAAGTGTTGCAGGTGTTTGTGTTTATTTAGATAATAACAATAGTATTTCTGGGTATGAAGGAAAATTTGTTTTTAAAGACTTTAACAAAAAAATAAATAATATTACTAACATCTCTTTAAAAGGTAGTAATAACGAGCTTAATTTTATAAAAGAAAATGGTGTTTGGAAAATAGTTGGTGATGAAAAACTACCTATTTATCAAGAAAGAATTAGAAGTTTTCTTGTTAATTTAAGTAATATGATTTTTTATGAAAAAAAATCTGATAAAGTAGAAGATATGAAGTATTTTGGTTTTTCTCCTTTAAAAAACGATAAATCACCAATGATTGAGGTATCTTTATCTGATGATAAAGGAGAGCTTATTGAAAAATTTGATATTGGTTGGCACGATATTGACTTAGGAAGAGATTCTAAGGCTGCTTTTATTAGATTAGTTAATCAATTCCAAGTTTGGATGGTTGAAGTGGATTTTTATGACTTATCTCTAAAAAAAGAGTTTTGGACTTATAGTACCTTATGGAACTTAAGGTTTGGTAGATTTGTAAGTTATAATGATATTAATGAAGAAAAAGACATAATGAACATCGTAAAAAACTTACTCAACACAACTATCATTGATGTAAAAGACGATATTGATGGAAAATTTGAAGGAAAAATATCTATAAAAGCAGAAAACAACAATGATATTGAAATATTATTCTATTCTACTAAAGACAATAAGTTTTTTGCTAAATATGAGTTTTTAACAGAGACAAACGGAAAACATTTGAAATTTTTTGCAAACAGCATAAAAGATAAGTTTGTTGAAATTTCTGAAGAAAATTGGAAGAAGCTAAAAAATGACATCATCTCAAAATAATTATTTATTGAAAAAAAGCGCTGCAATGGCAAGTGTTTTTGTGGCTGTTATGCTTATTATATTAAAACTTATTGCTTTTATTAAAACTGATTCGTTGGCTGTTTTTTCATCTCTTATTGATAGTGTAACAGATTTGTTTGCTTCTTTTATTTCTGGTGTAGCTGTTTATTTTTCTATGAAACCTGCAACTTGTAAACATCGATACGGATATGGTAAATCAGAAGCTTTGAGTGCTTTATTGCAAGCTATTTTTGTTGGTGCTTCTGGTGTTTTTGTTATTTTTGATGGTATAAATAGGCTTTTTAACCCTGTTGAGGTAGCACAAACTGGTGTTGGCATATATGTAATGCTTTTTAGTATTTTTAGTACGGTTATTTTGGTTTGTTATCAATCTTATGTAGCAAAAAAGACCAACTCTCTTGCTATAAAAGCCGACATGGCTCATTATGTTGTTGACTTTTTAACCAATGGAACTGTTGTTGTTTCTTTGGTTTTAGTTAAAGTTTTTGGGTTTGTATATTTTGACGTTATTGCGGCTTTGTTTATATCTCTTTATTTATTGTATAATGCTTATGAATTGGGGAAGGAATCTATTGAGCAAATAATTGATACTGAACTTAGTGATGAGATTAGAAACAATATTGAGAATATTGCTGTTAGTTGTGATGGTGTACAAGGTGTTCATGATTTAAGAACAAGAAATGCTGGTGAGGTTTATTACATTGAACTTCATATTGAAATGGATGGATATATTTCTTTAACAAGCGCACATAAAATTACAGATAATGTTGAAAAGATGTTATTACGTGAATACCCAAACAGCCAAATACTAATACATCAAGACCCTTTAGGTGTTGATGAAATTCGCCTAGATAACCAATTTGGTAAAAAATGTGAGATCTAATTTATTGTTGTTTTTTTGATTTTAATTGACCACAAGCAGCTAAAATATCTTGCCCTCTTGCTACACGAACGGGAGCTGCAAAACCAGCATCATCTAGTGTTTTAGAAAAAGCTTCTACTGTTTTTTTATCACTAGGCTTGAAACCACATCCAGGCCATGGATTGAATGGTATTAGGTTAAATGTAGCTCTTAATTTATATTTTTTCAGCAATGATATTAGCTCTTTTGCATGTGCTTGTGTATCGTTTAGGTCTTTTAACATTAGGTACTCAAATGTTATATATCGGCTATGATCTTTATTTTGATATTCTGCACAGGCCTTCATTACTTCTTCTATTTTGAATTTATCATTGATTGGCATTATTTGTGAGCGAATTGTGTTATTTGGAGCATGTAATGATACTGCTAAACGTACACCTGTTTTTTGCATTGCTTCTACGATTTTTGGAGCAATACCTGATGTTGACATAGTAACTCTACGACGTGATATTGCTATTCCATCGCCATCTGTGATAATATTTAGTGCTTTTACTACATTATCGAGGTTATTTAGAGGTTCACCCATTCCCATTACAACTATATTTGATAAGTAACGAGTTTCGTTTGTTGGGCTTGGCCATTCTTTATATGCATCTCTTGCAACCATAAATTGCCCAACGATTTCACCTACTGTTAGGTTTCTTGTAAACTTTTGGCTTCCTGTATGACAGAATCTACATCCCATTGCGCAACCAACTTGTGTTGAAATGCATACTGCTCCCCTATCCTTTTCTGGGATATAAACCATTTCTACACGTTCACCATCTTTGAACTCTAAGAGCCATTTATGTGTTTTATCTATTGAGATTTGTTCATCTACAATTTTAGGTCTGATTATTGTATATTTTTCGTTTAACTTTTGACGCAAAGATAGTGAAAGATTGCTCATTTCTAAGAAATCTGTTGCACCACGAAAATATATCCATTGCCATAATTGTTTGGCTCTAAATGGTTTTTCTCCAATAGCTTCTATTTCTTCAAAAAGCTCTTCTTTGGTTAGGTTAGTTAGTTCTTTTTTTTCTGTCATATCGGTTCTTTTATTTACATTTCGCGCTAATTGCTCTGTATGCTCCTGTAAAGCCATTTAATGAATAAGTGTCTTTTGTTTTGGTGCCTTTATGTGAAGTACCTTCAACTATCATTTTTTGGCCACGTTTCATAGCATCTACTAGTTTTTTATCTGTGAAATTATCTGGTGCCCAAGCATTGTCTAAGTTTGTAAATAGGTTATTAAAAGATGTTGTTCCTATTTTTACAACAACTTTTGAGTTTGGTTTATAGTTATATCCTGCAACAAAGTTTACTACATTATAGCTTTTATCTGCTGGACGATGTGTAACTACTGCATAAATATCGCCACGTTTTTTATAATTTCCTTCATCCTTTTTAGGTGTTGAAGCCATATAACAAATAAGGTTTTTACCCTCTTTGTATGAATATGCGGTCCAATCCCCATATTGTCCAAGTTCTGTTGGAATATTGTTTGCTTTTGCAGAAAAAGAAAAAATTGTTGCTAAAAACAGAATTACATACTTTTTCATGATTTTATACCTTAATAAATGTTACTTTGTTATAATATAATTAAGATATTTATAATAAACTCTTAATAAGTAAAATAATTCACAAAAAAATGAGGGAATTTTCTTATGTTTCACCAAGAATATATAAATCCAGAAAAACTTATTGCTAATGAAGATATTTTAAAACTATTTAAACTTGTTGAAAAACATGGTGGAGTTTTAAGATTTGTCGGTGGTGCTGTTAGAGATGCTATTGCAGGTTTTCCTCGCTCTAACATTGACTTAGTTACTGATTTATCTCCTTCTGAGTTTTCTGATATGTGTGATGATGAAAGCTTAAGATGTGTTCCTATTGGTATTCAGTTTTTTACCATTGGGGTAATGGTAAATTCTAGTTTTTTCAAAGTTACATCTCTAAGTCCTGAAGAAGATAATCTAAAAGACGAATGGAAAACAGATGCTTCAAAGCGTGATTTAACAATTAATGCGGTTTATGCTGATGAAAAAGGAAATGTTTTTGATTACTATAACGGAATTAAAGATCTTGAAAATGGTGTTATTAAATTTATTGGAAAACCTGAAGAAAATATAAATAACGACTATGTCAGAATTATGAGATTTTTTAGATTTTGCGCAATGTTTGGTAAAAAAATTGATAGAAAATCTCTTAAAGCTTGTATTAAAAATAAACATTTATTAAAAAAAGTTTCTGCAGATAAGATAAAAGAAGAGTTATTTAAGATTATGCTTGCTCCTTATGCGGTTAGAGCTTTAGAACTTATTTTTGATAATGGTATTTTAGACTTTTTGATAGCTAAACCAAAGAATCTAGATAAAATGGATAAGCTTGAAAAAATAGTTCAAAAATTAGGTATTGAAAAAAGCATCATTAGAAGAATTTTTGTTATTTTTGAACCAGACAGCAAAAGAGCTAACAGGCTTGCAGATATATTTAGATTAAACAAAGAACAAAAAGAGCATTTTTTACATCTTGCAAACTCTAAATTAACTGAAAAAAACTTTAAAGACACTGTATCAATCACTAAAGCTATTTATCAATATGGTAAAGATGTTTGTAAAGACGTATGGGTTTGCCAAAACATTGATAATAAGGATATTACTCAAGTTAAAGAGGTTTTAAATACACTGGATTCAATTAAAATATCTAAATTTCCCATAAATGGAAAAGATTTAATAAACATTGGTGCAGATACCAGATTTATTGGTCTTTATATGGATGTGTTAAAAAAAGAATGGTTTGATAGCGGATGCTCTTTACCTAAAAAAGAATTGTTACAAAAATACATTGATGAATTTCAAGATATTTTCAAAGAAAATAAATAATCCTATTTTGTAGGCTTAATTTATCTATAAATAAAAAAGAGGTGAAAAATCACCTCTTTAATTTTAGAGCTCATAGCAGATGTTGTATTTTTCTACCAACACTCTCTCTGTTGGGTTCAACCTTCTATAAGGAAAACTTGACTTCAGTTCAGCAAAGAACGATTCAACTGCTGATTTACCCTCTTCTTCTAATCTAGAAGCCTTTGCTCTAGATAACCCATGCTCAAATGATGGGTTGCTACTTTTGTTTTTCATAGTATAAAAATTTTGAATATAAAAATACATTGTCGCCTGTATTGAATATTATTTTTATAAAAAAATCAAGTATTTTTTGACAAAATTGTCAACCTTATAAAAAAATCGATTAAAATCAATGTGTTATAATTTTACCTGTTTTTTCGTTTTTGAGTATGTGTTTTTATTTTTTTTAACAACTATATCTAAAAAACATATAAAACGTCTAGAAACAAAAAAAAGAGCCTTTAAAGACTCTTTTTATAAAAAAGTAATTATAGTCTTTTTAATTTTGACTTTTTTCTAATATTTCTAAAATAGCATTTAGTTCTGATGGATTTTTATATTCAATAGTTACTTTTCCTTTTTCGCTATCTTTGGCATTTATTTTAATTTTTAATCCAATTGATTTTGTTAGTCCTTTTTCTAATTCTTTTATACTTGGATCTTTTTTTATCGCTTTGCTTATTTTTTCTAATGCGCCATTTTTTATATTATTAACCAAATCTTCTGTTTGGCGAACAGTTAAGCCTTTTGATATAATTTTTTGAGCAACCTCTTCTGCATTTTCTAAACCAATTAATGCTCTTGCATGACCTGCGGATAGAGAGTTGTTTTTAACTAACTCTTGTATCGTTAGTGGTAGATGTAATAATCTTAATGTATTAGTTATATAGCTACGAGATTTACCTATGATTTGTGATAGAGCATCATGTGTATGAGAAAACTCTGTTATTAAACGATTGTAACCTTCTGCCTCTTCTATTGCAGACAAATCTTCACGCAATAAGTTTTCTATAAGAGCTACTTCTAGAACTTCTTGATTATCTAACTCTTTTTCTATAACAGGAACTTCATTTAACCCTGCTATTTTTGATGCGCGCCAACGACGTTCTCCGGCTATAATTTCATACTTGTCACCATTTTTTCTAACCAGTAAAGGTTGTAGTACACCTTTTTCTTTTATAGAATTTACTAAAGCATCTAGAGCTTCTTGATTAAACTCTTTACGTGGTTGGTATTTACTAGGATACAAATCGTTTATATCAACAGTTTTGATGCCGCTTTCTAGGATATCTTTAGTATTAATATTATCTAAACTAAAACTTAAATCATCATCTCCTAGTAGTGCTTCTAAACCACGACCTAATCCATGTTTTTTATTTGATGACATATCTATATCTCCTTTTCTCTTTTAAGAACTTCTTTGGCTAAACTTAAATAAGCTTTTGCGCCAGTGCTTTTAAAATCATAAATTAATACAGGCATTCCATGTGATGGTGCTTCTGATATTCTAACACTTCTTGGTATTACTGTATTATAAACTTTTGCTCCAAAATATTTACGAACATCTGTTTCCACCATTTGGCTTAAATTATTTCTTTTATCATACATGGTTAAAACTATGCCCTGTAAATCTAAAACAGGATTAAAATTCTTTTTTATAAGATTTATATTTTTTACTAAATCTGTTAATCCCTCTAAAGCTAAGAATTCACTTTGCAAAGGTACAATGACTGAATTTGATGAAACAAGCGCATTAATTGTTATTAAATTTAGTGATGGAGGGCAATCTATCAAAATATAATCATATTTATTTTGTAATGAACTTAATGCATTTTTTAGAACATATTCTCTTTTTTTAACATCTATTAATTCTATTTCAGCTGCGGCTAGCGCTGGAGCAGAAGGAAGAATATCAAACTTTTTTATATCTGTTTTAACAATCGCATCTTCTGCTTTGCAGTTATTTATCATAAGGTCATATGTTGAAAATAGACATTTATTTTTATTTATACCTAATGATGTTGTTGCATTACCTTGAGGATCCATATCTAAAATAAGTACACGTTTTCCAATAGCTGCCATTGCTGTTGCAATATTTACAGCTGTTGTTGTTTTACCTACCCCACCTTTTCGGTTTGCAATAGATATAACTTTTACCATTTTATTTTCTCCTTATATTTTTTATTTGTAAGATGCAACCAGTATCACTTGTTAAACTTTGTTCTGTTTGATAATCAAACTTCCAATTTTTTTCAGCCTCTAAAACCTCATCTTTCCATTTTTCTCCTTTTGGGAAAATTAGACGAGTTGTGGTTTTACAAAATGGTTTTGAATACTCTAGCAATTTTGGTAATGATGCCAATGCTCTTGAAGATATAATATCTGCTTTAGGCAATTTAAGATTTTCTATTCTATCATTATATACAACAACATTTAAACCTAAAACATTTTTTACTTCATTTAAGAATGTGGCTTTTTTACCAATACTTTCTACTAAGCTTACTTTTAGGTTTGGAAATAATTCTTCTGCAACAATTGCTATAACTATTGCAGGAAAACCAGCTCCTGAACCAAAATCATATAGTATTTCATCTTTTGAAGTTATAAATTTACATAACTGCAATGAATCCTCTATATGTCTTTCCCATATAAATTCAACAGACGATTTACTAATAAGATTAAACCTATTATTCCACTCTAAAACGAGTTTTTCATAGGCTTTTAATTTATTCATTGTTTCACGTGAAACATTATATGTTTTTAAAATATCACTCATGATTTAGATAATATTTTATCAAAAAAAATTTGGTATAAAAATTTTTAGTTATAAACATCAAAACTAAAAATTAGTTATTTTTCATATAGCTAAGTATTGCAATTATAGCAGCTGGAGTAACTCCTGATATACGAGAAGCTTCACCTAGAGTTTCCGGACGATATTTTTCTAATTTTGCTACCATTTCTCGAGATAAACCACCAACCAAAGAATAATTTATATCTTTTCTTATTTTAAGATTCTCATCTTTTTTAAATATCTCTATATCATTTAACTGTCTTTTCATATAACCAGAATACTTTGACTCAATACAAATTTGTTCATATACATCATCTGTTATATCTTTTAATTCTGGAGCAATTTTAAAAATTGTTTCACGTGAAACATCATCACAACCTATTAATGTAAACAAACTCTTTTTACCACCCTCTTTCTTTATAGGTAAAGAGTTTTCATCATAATCTTTCGCCTTTAAATACAGTGTCTGCGACAATTCTCTATATTTATCTAGATTATCTTTCTTTTCTTTAAATACAGCGTATCTACTACCAGATACACAACCAATATCATAACCTTTTTGAGTTAATCTCATATCTGCATTATCTGAGCGAAGATATAGCCTATATTCTGAACGAGATGTAAACATACGATATGGCTCATCTACACCTTTTGTTATTAAATCATCAACCATAACACCAATATATGCTTCACTTCTATCTATTTTAAATTCTTCTTTATTTTGCACATATAAAGCAGCATTCACACCAGCAAGCAAACCTTGAGCCCCAGCTTCTTCATAACCAGTTGTTCCATTAATTTGACCAGCTAAATATAAACCATTTACCTTTTTTACACCAAGACTATGATTTAACTCTAACGGATCAACATAATCATACTCAATCGCATAAGCTGGACGCAATATTTCAACATTTTCTAATCCCTTTATTGTATGTATAAAAGCATCTTGAACATCTGCAGGAAGAGAAGTTGATATACCATTTGGATAAACAACATTTGTATCATACCCTTCTGGCTCTAAGAATATTTGATGGTTAGTTCTATCTGCAAATTTTACAAGTTTATCTTCTATACTGGGACAATAACGAGGACCTATTCCTGTTATCAAACCTGAAAACAACGCACATTTTGAAAAGTTGTCACGAATAATTTTATGTGTTTCTTCGTTTGTGTGAGTGATATAACACTCTATTTGTGGTTGTTTTAACTCTTTTGTTAAGAATGAAAATGGAGTAGGGATTTCATCTCCAGATTGTTTTTCTAATATATCCCAATTAATTGTATCACCATTTAAACGAGCAGGAGTTCCGGTTTTTAAGCGACCAACTTTTAAGCCTAACTCTTTTAAATACACTGTAATACCTAAACAACTAACATCTCCTACACGGCCTCCTATTGTTGTTTTGTGCCCAGTAAACATAACACCATTTAAGAATGTACCAACAGTTAAAACTATTGCTTTTGAAAAGTATTCTTCATTGTTTGCAAGACCAACACCTTTTAGGACTCCATTTTCTATAACAAGTTTTTCTACAGCACCCTCAATTAATGTTAAATTAGTTTGCTTATTCAATTCTTCTTGCATGTATTTTTTATACAATTCTCTATCTGCTTGAGCTCTTGGTCCACGCACAGCTGGACCTTTAGATGAATTTAACAATCTAAACTGAATACCTGCTTTATCTATAACTTTTGCCATTAAACCATCTAGAGCATCTATTTCACGGACTAAATGACCTTTTCCTAAACCACCAATAGCTGGATTGCATGACATTTCACCTATTGTATTTATTTTATGTGTAATAAGAGCTGTTTTACAACCCATTCTTGCTGATGCTGCGGCAGCCTCACATCCTGCATGACCTCCGCCAACAACTATTACGTCAAAGTTATTCATTTTAGTCCTTACATTGTAAAAAAAATCAATATTATCTGTTGTTTATGTAGGAATATATCTTTTATATCTTGATGTCAAACAAAAATATTAATTGACAAATTAAACCTTTAATATATATTTATAAAAAATATAACGTAAAAAGAGAAATATTATGAATTTAGAAGAAAAAACACTAAGCAACTTAAAACATTTTATGATTTATAATACAATTAATAGCTTAGATAATAAAAATTTTTACAACGAATTAGATGAACTACTTGTAAAAAAAAGATTTGATAATGTTTTAGAATTATCTCTCAATGAAAATATTTATAAAATTGATATAACATTAATTACGAACAAAGATGTTTCTAAAATGGTTAATGAGTTTATAAAACTTTCAGGTAATAAACAAATATATAACAAAAGGAACATTTATGAGCTTTTAAAAGTGTCTAACCTACCAATTGAAAAGTTAGAAAAACTATTTAAAGATGAAAAATTCTTAAAATTACCAGAAATATTAAATAGAGTTTCACGTGAAACATCTTTGCTTAGGTTTGATTTTTTAGTACTCAGGATATTAGACAACTTTATATTAAAATTAAATAGATATAGAAAAAGTATTGCAAACGATTTTATATTAGCTAGAGACGATGTGATGAAAAAAATCATTGAGTATGACTATATTTTTGACAACAAAGAAAGAGAAAATAACTTTTTATGTTGGGTGGATAGGTTATTATCTGCAACAATAAATAAAGAAATAACTCCTATAGATTTTCAAAATATTTGCAACAAAATATTAGATACAACAACTCATACAATTTATTTATATTGGAAAATATTAAATTCTATTAATTATCTTCTTTTGCAACGTGAGTTTTGCAGTTATAACAACTTGCGTACATTTAGGAATGACATAAATAAAACAATTGATAGAAAATACAAATCCATAAATTTAACAAATGATGAAATTAAAAATCTTACAATATCTATATTATCCAAAAACTTTCCATCAAAAGAGGATTTTTATTATTTGTTTGATAGTATTTATGTTTACTCTTCACATTCAGCTGAAAATAAACTTTATGCAGTAGATTTATTTATGTATATTCTATATTTTGATGCTAAATATAATTTATTTTCTTATAGATTTATTAGAAAATACTTTATTGATGTCATATTTAATATTATAAAACAATACGACACTATTGATGTAAAAAACAAAGAATTAGTGCTTTTATTAAAAATGTTTCACGTGGATCATTTTTTTAGCTTTTATAGAAAAGATATATTTTCTAACATAATTAACATATTAAAAAACATTAACAACACAGAAAAAAAGATAACTAATGGTAATTTTTATAAGTATTGTGATATGATTGATTATATTATATACACAAATAAAGACATCACAAACGAAAATATTGCAGAATATTTAGCGGGTGTAAAAGATAATAAAAATAAGATATCTAAACACTTTCAATTAAAAAATATGGTTTGCTAGTCTTATTTTCCGATACAAAAACTACCAAATATATTATCTAAGATTTCATCTACTTCTACTTGCCCAGTTATTTTACCAATTGAACGACATGCTAAACGTATATCTTCTGCTGATAATTCTATTTCTTTATCAAGAGAGAATATATTTAAGTACTCTATACATTCTTCTAAAGCTAAACGATAACGTTCACGTGTAATAAGATGATTTGATGAATTTGCAAAATTATTTTTGATAATATCTAAAATATTTTCAACTAATTCATCTACACCTATGTTTTGTTTTGCTGATATTTTTAGGTGAGAAGAGGGGATTTTATCTAACTCTTCTTTGTTTAATTCATCTATTTTGTTTGCAACATATATTGTTTTTTTCTCATCTAATGTTTTATCGTGAGTAGAATTTGTTGCATCATAAAGATTTATTATTATATCTGCTGTTTCTATTTTTTCTTTTGCAATTTCTATACCTTGTTGCTCGATTGGATTATCTGTTTCACGAATACCAGCTGTATCTGTTATAACAACAGGATAACCTTTTATATCAAGATTTATATCTATTGCATCACGAGATGTGCCAGCTATATCTGAAACTATAACTGCATTTCTTTTAGTTAATGTATTTATCAAACTTGATTTACCAGCATTTGTCGCACCTGTTATAACAATATTAAAACCATTTTTAAGGCGCTCATTAACATTATTCCCCTTTAAATGCAGTGTTATATTTTCTTTAACTTTAAATACAGTGTTTAAAATATCATCATATAAGTCTTCAGGTATATCTTCTTCTGGAAAATCAATAAAAGCTTCTAGATAAGAAAGGGTTTTAACCAAGTTTTCACGCCATGAAGAGTATAAATTTTTAAGATTACCGCTTAATTGACGAATTGCATACTTTTGTTGTTCAGAGGTTTCTGCATCTATAAGGTCTGCTAAACCTTCAGCTTCTGTTAAATCCATTTTATTGTTATAAAAAGCTCGTTTAGAAAACTCTCCTGGTTCTGCTAAACGTACACCTTCTAACGAAGATAATACATTTAAAACACTGTTTAAAACAGCTTTTGAACCATGGCATTGAATTTCTAATATATCTTCACCAGTGAATGAATGCGGTGCTTTGAAATATAAAAGTAAAGATTTATCTAAAATTTCATTATTTTCAGGGTTTATTATATCTGTAAAATAAGCATAACGTGGTTTTATAGTGTTTGTATTAATATTTGTTATTTTTGATATAACAGACAAAACATCTTTACCTGATATTCTGATTACAGCAACACCAGATTTTCCAAAAACAGTTGAAAGTGCATATATTGTATTCTTCATTTTTTACCTCTTGAAGAACTTTTAACACAAAAATTTTAAAAAGCTAGATATTTGTTTTTCAGTTTTTACTGTATATTAAGGGTAATATCTTAAAATATTAGTATATTGATATTAAAAAGAGGTAATAATGGATAATAAGTTAGTTATTTTTGATTTTGATGGCGTGATTGCTGATAGTGAAAAAATATGGATAAAAAATAGGCAAGAAGAACTTAACTTAAGATATGGTTTAGGGTGGGATTTTACCACAACTAATAAATATATTGGTGGTATGAGTGATAAAACGAAAAGAGAAACTTTAGATAAATTAGGTATTATTACTGATGATGAATTTTGGAAAGTAGTAATGCAAAAGGATATAGAAGTTATTGATAATAATAAAATGCCCAAAATACCTTATATTGAAGATGTTTTTAATTGTTTAGATAAGTATTGTGTGGCAACAGGTGGTGTTTTTGAAAAAACGTTAAAAAAACTAAAATCAATAAATATGTGGGATAAATATATTAACGAAAGTAATTTATTTACAGTTGATATGGTTGAAAAAGGTAAACCTGAACCTGATTTATTTTTATTTGCATCACAAAAAATGGGATATAAACCAAGTGATTGTATTGTTATTGAAGACTCTATTGTTGGTCTTAAAGCAGGACTTAGGGCAGGGATGGAAGTAGTTGCCTTTTTAGGTAGTGAGATATACCAAAATGATGATTATTTGGCCAAAGTTAAAGAACTTGGAATAAAAAATATCTTTTATGACATGAGAGATGTTAAAGAGTTTTTGCTTGAAAAAAATATTTAATAGTGATAAATTGTTTTTGTTTTTGAATATTATTAACTATTAAATACTATTTTGTATGAAAAATTTTGCAATTAAAAAAGCAAATGTTGTAAATTTCTGGAAAAATTTTGGAAATTACACATTTTTTGGTTTGTCTTTGTTGTGTACAATCCTCGTTGTTTCCCTCATGTGGTGCAATACTCTTATTTTTGCACTTGGTGTTTTTTCTTCTTTTATTATGTTTTGTTCCTTAAAGTTTTCTAACATATATATTGAAGATGCTTTCGTGAGGGGTGGATGGGCTTTATTAAACCTATCACTTTTTACGGCTATAATCAAATTGTGCTGTCTTCACAACATGATTGATATATATATCATTGGTTGTTTTATTTATATAATTTTAGGTGCTCTGTTTTATAGTGATGTTATACCTAAAGTTTCTTACTTATTGAAACTAAATAATATAAATGAAGCTTTAGATATTAATGGCTGTAAAACAAAAGCAAACGGATGTACTGCTTTTTTGTTAATTTATACTATTATTTTTGGTGTGGTTAGTTGTACAGAAAATTCTAAAAGAGATAATTTTTTATTTGAAAAAGAAACTTTTGTTCAAGTAACTAAATGGGAAAAAGAATTTTATGGTGGCAATACATATTTTTTGGTATATTGCTCAAAAGGAAAATTTTTAATATCTCCTACTAAATATCCTGAAATTCGCAACATTAACCATAACACTAAAATAAAAGTCTTAAAAACTGGCAGTACAGTTAGAGGTGCAGATTATTTCACCAAGTTAGAAATCAAAAATTAATTATTAATTCTAAAAATTATGAATTATGAGTACTGAATTAACAATACCTCAAATTATCAAAATTGATAGGTCTTTGGTGAATAATGAAAATCCTACTATATGTTTATCTAATGGAGATATTTTGTACTACAGTTTGTTTTGGTGCGAGTGGCGAAAACTATCGAACAAATCAAAAGTTGTAACTAATTTTAAGCGCTATATATACGACTCAAAAGGAGAAAAAAATCATCCTGATGGTGCTCTGGTATATAAATCTGGTGACAACTACGAATTAGTTGAATTAGAAAAGAAAAACAATTTAACTATCGTAAAAATTTCAAAACATGAAATATCATCAGAGGTTGGAGCGGTTATTAAGTGCGATTTTAGTTACTCATCTTTTAATAAAGCATGTTTTAATAAAAATGGTTTATTAGCAAAAAACATTATATTAAACATCTATTTTGATGATGGTAGTAACGCTTCTATTAATGCTTTAGATGATCCTATTTGGCTTGATGCCAAAGCTGGAATGAGTGTAGAACATTTTACATTCAAAACACTGAACATCTATAAGCTTCTATAAAAAATTAAAGCCTTAAAATTACTAGTTAATTTTAGGGCTTTTTTGTATAAAAAAACCTCCCTAAAAAGAGAGGTTAAATATTTGAAACAAATAGAAATTCTAAGAATTCATATTATCAAAGAAGTCTTGATTGTCTTTTGAAAGTTTTAATTTTTCAAGCAAGAATTCCATACCGTCTGTCATGCCCATTTGCATCAATACACGACGAAGAACCCACATTTTGGTTAAAATAGCTTTATCAACCAAAAGTTCTTCTTTACGTGTACCTGAACGAGTTATATCGATAGTTGGGAATAAACGCTTATCTGTTAGCTTTCTATCAAGAATAATTTCTGAGTTACCTGTTCCTTTGAACTCTTCAAAAATAACTTCATCCATTCTTGAGCCGGTATCAATTAAGGCTGTTGCAATGATAGTTAAAGAACCACCTTCTTCTACATTACGAGCAGCACCTAAAAGACGTTTTGGACGTTGAAGTGCATTTGCATCCACACCACCTGTTAAAACCTTACCAGATGATGGAACAACCGTGTTGTATGCACGACCAAGACGAGTAATAGAATCTAGCAAGATAACAACATCTTTTTTAGTTTCTACTAAACGTTTTGCTTTTTCTATAACCATTTCTGCAACTTGAACGTGACGAGCTGCTGGTTCATCAAATGTTGATGATATAACTTCACCTTTAACAGAACGAGTCATATCGGTCACTTCTTCTGGACGCTCATCTATAAGCAAAACAATAAGATAAACCTCTGGATGGTTGGTCGCTATTGCATGAGCAATGTTTTGAAGCATAACAGTTTTACCAGTACGAGGTGGTGCAACTATAAGACCACGTTGACCTTTTCCTTGAGGAGAAACTAAGTCTATTACACGTGTTGTATAATCTTTATCACCGCAAATTATATCAAAATTTAATTTTTCTGTTGGATAAAGTGGGGTTAAATTATCAAAATTTACACGAAGTTTGGATTTTTCAGGGTCATCATAGTTAATTGTATTGATTTTTGTTAAAGCAAAGTAGCGCTCATTTTCTTTTGGACCACGAATTTCACCCTCTACTGTATCACCAGTGCGAAGACCATATTTTTTAACTTGTTGGGGTGATACATAAATATCATCTGCAGATGCTAAATAGTTTGATTGCGCTGAACGCAAGAAACCGAATCCATCTTGCATAACTTCAATAACACCATCTCCATATGTAATCTCGTCATCTTCGGCAGCTTTTTTCATTATTGCAAAGATTAGATCTTGTACTCTCATAGATGATGCATCTTCAACACCTAGCTCTTCTGCTTTTTCTAGCAAGACTTTAGGTGATTTGTCTTTTAAATCTTTTAAATGCATGGGAAAAACCTATTTGGTTAAGAAATTTTTAAGAATTATTTGATTAGTTTCATATAGTGTTTTTTTTTAGATGTCAATTTAAAAAGTTTTAACAAGTACCCTTTGGTAAGTTTAAAAAATTTTCTAGGCAATGGGTAGTTCGGTATTTTAGAGATTTTTATCAACAGGGAAAATTTCCAAACAATTATATTTAAATAATTTTTTAGTTATTTGTTTATACCTGTGAGTATTGTTGATAACTTTTTGTAAACAGATTTATGCACGAAAATTTTAGGGCTGTTTAAAAGGTTGTGGAGGACTCCAAAAATTTGATTTTAAAACAAAATTTTGGTTGTTTTAGAAAGTTTGTTGATAAATGGTAGTTATAAACAGAATTCACAAATGTGGAAAATCGAAAAATTTTTGTTAATAAGTGTTGTTTATTTTTTGGGGTTATGGTGATTAAATGTTAAAAACTTTTTATACAATATAGTTATACACAAGATGAATTCAAGTTGTGGATTTTAAATAATTTTTTTAAGGTTAAGGATATGGCGTTTGTTGCAATTACAGGGTCTATTGGATGTGGTAAAACAACTATCTCTAATATTTTAAGAGATATGGGGTTTTTGGTTTATGATGTAGATGCTTGGTGTAGAGAACTTTATTTTAAAAATGATTTTTTATGTGTAATTAAAGAAAATTTTCCTGAAACGTTTGATGGAGAAGTTTTTAATAAAAGAGCTTTGAGGAATTTGGTTTTTAATGATGTTAAAAAGTTGAAATTTTTGGAAAGTTTAACTCATCCTTATTTAACAAAGAGATTGCTTGATAGCGCTAATGATTATAATGGTAGAGATATTGTTTTTACTGATGTTGCTTTGTTGTATGAGATGGGATGGGATCAATATTTTGATAAAGTTGTTTTAGCTGATGTTGATTATGAAACTCAAAAACAAAGAGTTATGAAAAGAGACGGCATTAGTGGTGAAGATTTTGATAAAATTAACAATATTCAAATGAAAAGAGATGATAAAATAAAAAAAGTAGATTTTGTTATAAATACTGGTTGTAGTGAAGAGGAATTAATTTATAGAATAAATAAACTTATAAAGGAATTAAAAGAATGCAATCAATAAGAGAAATTGTTTTTGATACTGAAACAACTGGTTTTGACCCTTTAACAGGTGATAGATTGGTTGAAATTGGTGCTGTTGAATTGATTAACCATGTTCCAACAGGTAGAACTTATCACCAATATATAAATCCTGATAGAGATGTGCCGGAAGAAGTTGTTAAAGTGCATGGTTTAACTAATGAATTTTTAAAAGATTATCCTTTATTTGAAAAAGTTGCTCAAGAATGGGTTGATTTTGTTGGTGATGATGGAATTTTGGTTGCTCATAATGCTACTTTTGATATGAAGTTTATTAACTATGAGTTGAAACGATTAGGTTTTGACGAATATCAATGGGATAGAGTTATTGATACTTTAGAGATTGCAAAATCTAAATTTCCTGGTCAAAGAAATAATTTAGACGTTTTATGTAAAAGATTTGGTATTGATAATTCTGCCAGAACTTTTCACGGAGCTCTTTTAGATGCTCAATTATTAGCTGAAGTTTATTTAGAACTTTTGGGTGGCGCAGAGCCAACAATGGATTTATCTTCTAGTGTTAAAACTAAAGATGTTAAATCTGATGAAGTTGTTGAAGTTAAAAGAGTTTTCAGAGAAGCTAGAAAATTTTTATTTAGTGAAGAAGAGAATTTAGCTCATAGAGAATTTTTGGAAAAAAATATAAAAAATCCAATATGGCTTGCTGACGAAGTTGAAGAAAATAAAGAGGCAAATTAAATGTTTTATATTGAATATCTTGATGGGAAAAAAATTATTAAATCCGATTTAATTACGGAGGTTGAAAATTTTTTTACTACTCGTGATATTTGTATACACTCTAAAGATGAGGATATGTCTTTTAACAAAAGTTGTGTAGAAAAATATATTGGGCAAAAGCTAGCAACGAATCATCCTATTCATGGAGTAGATATTATAGAAGTTGTTGAAAATAAATATTTTTATGAAGATGTTGATGGTTTGTTATTAAAAAAAGGTTTTGCTGGGTATATGAATTTTGGGGATTGTGTACCTCTTGTTTTTTATGCAAAAGGAGTTGTTATTATATCTCACGCAGGTTGGAGAGGTACTGCGCAAAATATGGCAAAAATTTCGGTAAATAGATTAATTAAAGAAACAAATTGTTTAGCTAGTGATATTAAAGCAGTGATTGGTCCGAGCATTTGTTTTGATTGTTATGATGTTGGAAAAGAAGTTTATGATGTTCTTTTAGCTACTGTTGATAATAAAAAAGACATTTTTAGAGAAGAAAGTGAAAAATATTTTGTAGATTTGAAAGGAATTAACAAACAACAATTATTAGAAGTTGGAGTTAATAATATAGATGTTTGTCCGTATTGCACTAATTGCGGTGAAAAAATGTTTTATTCTTATAGATATGAGAATAAAACGAGCTATAGACATAGTGTAGTTGTAAAGGTATAGTTTGGTATTTTTTATAGAATCCAAGATATTGATTTTAAAAGTTTGTTTAAAGTTTAAAAGTAATAACTTTTTGCTTGAAAATTCTAAATAATTGTTATAAATTCGTGCCAGAATTTATTGTTCTGCTACATATGAATGGTTTATATGTGGCTGTTTTTAACTTAATATAAGCTGATAGGAGCTGATTAACCATGAGTAAATGGGTATATACATTTGGTAACGGCAACGCTGAAGGCGATGCTTCAATGAAAAACCTCCTAGGCGGTAAAGGTGCTAACTTGGCAGAAATGAACAAAGTTGGTATGCCTGTTCCTCCAGGATTTACAGTAACAACAGAAGTTTGTACATACTACTATGATAATAACAAAACTTATCCTGCTGACTTGAAAGATCAAGTTCGTCAAGCTGTAGCATATGTTGAAGGTATTATGGGTAAAAAATTTGCTGATAGCGAAAACCCATTATTATTCTCTGTTCGTTCTGGTGCTAGAGTTTCTATGCCAGGTATGATGGATACAGTATTAAACTTAGGTTTGAATGATGAAACAGTTAAGGCTTTAGCAAAGGCTTCTGGTAGCGAAAGATTTGCTTATGACTCTTATCGTCGTTTTATCCAAATGTTCTCTGACGTGGTTTTGGGTGCTGATATTGATTTGTATGAAGAAGCTTTAGAAAATATGAAAAAATCTAAAGGCTATGCTTCTGATACAGATATGACAGCTGACGATTTAAAAGAATTAGTAAAAGAATATAAAGAAATCGGTAAAAAATTAGGTAAAGAAGTTCCTCAAGATCCTTGGGATCAATTATGGGCTGGTATCGGTGCTGTGTTTGGTTCTTGGATGGTTGATCGTGCTATTACATACCGTAAATTAAACAATATCCCTGGTGACTGGGGTACAGCTGTTAACGTTCAAACTATGGTGTTCGGTAACGCTGGTGATGATTGTGCAACTGGTGTTTGCTTCTCTCGTGACCCTGCAACAGGTGAAAATGTTTACTACGGTGAATATTTAGTAAATGCACAAGGTGAAGACGTTGTGGCTGGTATTAGAACTCCTCAACCAATGGCTTCTATTGGTAATGGTAATTCTTTAGAAGAAAAATGGCCTCACTTATACCAAGAATTAGTAGATGTTCGTAACAATCTTGAAGCTCACTACAAAGATATGCAAGATATGGAATTTACTATCGAACATGGTAAACTTTGGATGTTACAATGCCGTAATGGTAAGAGAACAGCTGCTGCTGCTGTAAGAATGGCTGTTGAAATGTATGAAGAAGGCATGTTAACTAAAGAAGAAGCTATTATGAGAGTTGGTGCTGACCAATTAGACCAATTATTACACCCAATGTTAGACCCTAAAGCTGAAAAGAAAGTTATTGCTACTGGTCTTCCAGCTTCTCCAGGTGCTGCTGTTGGTCGTGCAGTATTTAATGCTGAAGATGCTGAAGAATGGGCTAACAAAGGTGAAAAAGTTATCCTTATCCGTAACGAAACATCTCCTGAAGATATTGGCGGTATGCACGCTTCTCAGGGTGTGATTACAGCTCGTGGTGGTATGACATCTCACGCTGCTGTGGTTGCTCGTGGTATGGGTACTCCTTGCGTATCTGGTTCTACAGATATTACTATTGACTATAAAGCTAAAACTATGACTACAAAATCTGGCGTTGTTATCAACGAAGGTGATTGGGTATCTTTAGATGGTGCTAAAGGTCAAATTATTGAAGGTAAAATCCCAACAGTTCAAGTTGAAATGACAGGTAACTTTGGTAAATTGATGACTTGGGTTGATGAAATCAAAACTATGAAAGTTCGTGCAAACGCTGAAACTCCAAAAGATGCTCAAACAGCTCGTAACTTTGGTGCTGAAGGTATTGGTTTGGCTCGTACAGAACACATGTTCTTTGATGCTAACAGAATTGCTGATATGAGAACTATGATTTTATCTTCTACAGAAGAAGGTCGTCGTAAAGCTTTGGCTAACTTGTTACCATACCAGAAACAAGACTTTGTTGACTTGTTCACAATTATGGATGGTTTACCAGTTACTGTTCGTTTGTTAGACCCACCATTGCATGAATTCTTGCCTCATACAGATGCTGAAATGCAAGAATTGGCTGATA
>JAZRAL010000005.1:0-3153 GCA_045634545.1 Alphaproteobacteria bacterium
GGTTAGCTTGAGCCGCAGCCACACCAGTTTTAGCAAGCGCCGCTGAAACGTTTGCCACTTCGGCAGCACCAGCCTGCGCACCTGCCGCAAGAGCATTCGTAAAGCGTTCAGCTTGCTCAGCTCCAGCAGAGAATTGATTCATAGCAAGAGTCACGCCATTAACGGCATCGAGGTGATCCATTTTCGAAGCTTCAGCGAGAATCATTGTCTGTTTAGTAACTTCAAGGAGAGCTTCCTTATTAGCGAGGAGTTCAGGTTTAGCCCCACCTACCATAGTATAGGCATCAAGAATTTCGGTAGCAGATTTACGGATGCGCACTCCCCCATCAGTCATAGTAGTAGAGAGAACTTCCGCCTGTTGTGTTAGCCACGCAATAGAACTATCATCAAGACCAGTAAGAGCTTTAAGGTTCGCAGCACGATCTTCTTTTTCTCGCGCCATTTCATTCATCTTATTAAGAGCCATAGTAACGCCAGTAATAGCAGCGATAGCCGAAGCAGCCATAGCACCATATTTATTAAAAGCGTCGGACATACGTCCCCAACGAGAAGTTACAGCCTGTTGTTCTGACTGGATAGAGCGAAGTTCGCCACGAACAGCGCGAATTTTATTTTGTAGTTCGGTCCACTCTTTAGAACCTCGTTTAATTTTACCAGAATTCAGTTCATTATTAAGAGAGCGAAGCGCTTTATTAAGGTCATTGACCGAAGAAGTTTTAAGGTTAGCAAGCACCTTATTCACATCAAACATAGCAGCGCGAAGAAGTTTAGCTTCCTTTTGGTTATCACGAAGAGCCTTTTCAAATTTCTTTTGATTTTTAGAATCACCTTCGAGAAAAGCTTTAGAGATTGCCTGCTTCAATTCTTTAGCATCAGCGGTAAGTTTTTCGAGTTGTTTTTCGGCTTGTTCGCCATTTATAACCGTTTTGACGGTAGCCGTAGTATTCATTTCAGCCATATCAAGAAAATTAAATTTATTCAAAATTACGACAAAAAAACAACTCAAAAAAAGACAAAAAAAAGGAATGCCAAAGCATTCCTTAATATAATTTATTAAACATTTAATTAAGCAAGAGCGATAATATTATCACCAATAACTCTAAGCCCATTCATAATTTTATCTACTTGCAAAGGGCGAGGTTTTTTTAAGTTATTAGCATATTGGTATAACAAACCTTCGTTAATACCAGTAACACGGGAAATGGCAGCAAGAGTAGTAAAATTTTGAGCTTTGCGAAGGACAGCAGAAGGGAGAAGATTAAATTCTACTACAAAGTCCTTATTAGCAAACCATTCAGGAAGAGAATCCCCATCTTCGATAAGACCATCAATGTGAAAATCAAGAGACTCATTAAAAGCGACGAGCAAGTCTTCATAATTTTTTTCAGTAACAACAATGGTACCACCGAGAGGATCATTAGCGACAGCGCAATAATTTTTATCACACCATTCGACAGTAACATTTAATTTTTCCATAAGAGTAAAAGGTTAATTAGTATTAATGATTAGTTAGTTTTTTTTGAGAGAAAGCAGAGGTGGAATTATTTCCACCCTGCTTGTTTGAAAATGCTATTTAAAACTTCCTGAGATAAAACATCGCTAGGCTTAGCATTAACAGTTACCTTTCCAGCTTTACTTGGATGTTTGAATTGTCTGTGGCTTCCTTTTGTAGCAATCAAAAACCAACCATCCTCTTCAAGCATTTTAATGATTTCTTTAACTTTGTACTTCTTCATGATATCGATGTTTTGAACACTACAAAGGTACGAAAAATAATACCAACCACCAAACATTTTAATAAAAAAGTACGAAAAATAATACCTTTTATAAATCACACAAAATCAAGCACTTACAAGAAAGTAAGTAAAAAAGTAATAAAAAATCAACAAAAAAAGCTTGAAAAACAGCGAAAAACAGCAAAATCAAAGAAAAAATTTTTCGAGAAATCAATAAAAAAGATACAAAAATCGCACCAGGATCATCCGCGATAGCGGATTTTTTTTAGAATAACAGTCGCCCCCTCTATCCTATTTGGTAGAGGGGGCGCAAAAAAATAGGTTACACCTTAAGAGTGTAACCTATGCAGTCTTAAACAAATTTATATTACGTTTAATCAATCTTTCTATTTTTGCTTTGTCCTTTGGCTCTTTATTAAAAGCGGCTCTACATTGTAAAATCTTGAATGTCGATAAAGAAATTTCTATAGTTGCTAAACGATTATTTTCTTTGTCCTTTGCACTCAAAACTAAAGTTTCATCTTTAGCAAAATACTCATTAGAAAAAACGCAATGGTGCATACACTTGCCCTCTTCCATATATTCGGCTATAGAACTCAAAACTGAAACATATATATTTTGAGAGTTGAATGTTATATCAAAATATTTGCCCTTTGATTGAATGAATTTATATTCATTCTCTTTTGCTCGTTTCAATCGTTCATCCTCTATTCTTCGTTGTCTAATCTTGTTTGCTCTTGCACACCACAAGTCATGAGTTTTTTTTAAGTCAATAGGACAAACAAAAACTGCGTTGTGTATATCTGCGCCACAATATTGGAGAGAGTCAATTAAATCTCTCCAGAGTTGTGCATCCTTTATTATATAGTTGTTTCTCAAAGCAATTTTGAGACTACTCCAATATCGTTCAATGTTATCAGTAGAAAAATATCTAAATGCAGAATATTGTTTTGCTTTCAATAGAGTTTCGTGTCGTGGAGATGTCAAAATAATATTACAATATTCATTTGGATTCATACCACATAATCGGCTACTAAATCCGTTTCTTTTTAGTATAGGTAAAACACTTTTTACAATTGTTGCACTTGGGTAAATATCATATCGAGTGTCATATTTAGCAATTTTTTTCAATGTCATAGGCTTGAAGAAATCCCAAGGAGAGTTTGAATAGTAGGCAAACATCTTTCTATTTCGTGCAAATATAGTGGTCTTTCCACTTGTATCACACCAAAACTGCGCTACCTCATTTACATAATAGTGCACACTTTTTTTGATGTAAAAAGATTTATCCACTAAAAAATATCTGAATACTTGAAACTCTTTCAATTTGCTAGTAACACATAAATAACTAGAAAAATGAAACGTACGTTTTTGCGAATGTTTTATTTTCAATCGTCTGCCACAATTAGGGCAAACG
>JAZRAL010000006.1:0-27574 GCA_045634545.1 Alphaproteobacteria bacterium
TACTGGTGGTGGTACTGGTGGTGGCACTGGTGGCGGTACTGGTGGCGGTACTGGTTGGGATTCAGAAGACGGCGATAAAACAGCAGAAAACTCTGATGATAACAATGAAGAAAGAAACGATGAAACAGAAGCATTAGATAATAATGAAGACAACCAAAATGAAGCTTTAGAAGATACAACAGATAATAACAACTCTTCAGAATCTGAAAATGCTCCACATGATGATGGTGTTAATAATACAAACGAGGAATTAAATGATTCAAGATCTTATGCTGAAGAATTAGCTAGAAATGTTGAAAATGCTATTGCACATGGTGAGGGATTTAGTATAACAGATCAAATGGCTCTTGAAATTGCAGTTAAAGCGCTACGAGATGCTATGCAGGGTGGTAACGCAGATCTTATTAACGATAAAATTAATGAGCTATCAAGTCTATTTTCGAGAAACAATTAGTATTATAAATTATATTGTTTTATGGTTTTAGACTCTCTTTGACAAAAGTTATACAGATTTAAAAAAAATTTATCTTTTTGACTTGCATCTTTTTTTGGCAACACTATTATAAAAGGAAAGTTTATTATTCATTAGAGGTGATAAGTCATGGAAGAGATTGTATTTCCAAATCAAATTAGAATTCAACGTAAAATGCATGGTGTTTCTATGCAAGATTTAGCTGATAAATTAAGCATAAGTCTTTCAGCTATCTCAAAAATTGAAAAAGGTTATAGACGCTTAAATCAAGAACAACTTTTGCTTGTTGCTGAAATTTTAGATTGCTCTTTGCAAGATTTATATGTAAATGAGCAAAACTCTCAACATGAAGTTGTTATTGCATGGAAAAAAGAACAAGAACGTAGACAAGAAATAAACAAAAGTAGTGGTCTAAAAGTATTAGGTGCGGCATTAAGATATATTAGAAATGACAAATCTTTAACTTTAATTGAAGTTGCTGAACGTGCAGACATGACTTTATCTGTATACCATAGAATCGAAATGGGACAACGTGAAGTTTCTGATAAAGAATATAAAAATATCGCAAAAGCTTTAGACATGGAAGTTGATAACTTAAAATCTGAAATTAAAAAACTTGATGAAGCTGGCGCATTAGAAGAAATCATTACTCATAATGATACAAAATATAAAGTAAACAATATGACAAGAATGATTGCAGAACAAAGTAGCTATATTGATATAGAGGCTTTGAAAGTTCCTGTATATGGTCTTTCTGGTACAGATGGCGCAATCATTATTGATAAAACCAATGCGTCTAAAGAAGCTACAAAACCTGCTAATCTTTTTGAAAAAAGAGATGTATATGGTGTAAGCTTGTGCACTAGACGTCTTGGTTCTATTTTATCAAACAGAGCTGTTATGTTTGTAGCACCTTCTGAAGTTGCAAGTGTTGGCGACATTGCTCTATATTATAAATCAGAACAAGAAGCTTTCGTTGTTAGCGTTAGAGAAGATGAAACAGGACAACTTTATGGATTAATGTGGAATCCAGAAGAAAGAATTTACTTTAGCAATGATGACTTCAATAGAATTCATAAAGTTGTAGACATAGCTTTATAATTGTTTTTGATTATATAAAATAATATTATTGTTTTAATTTCATTTAGAGGTAGGGTCGTGGAAAATTTAAATGATGTAGAGTTCGGTAGTGAGAAAAGCACTGAAGAAGCACCTATTTTGGTTGCACAACGTTATTTGAACATCTATAGACAAGTACATATTTTTAATAAAGCCAAAAGAGATCAGTTTGATGATGAATTATTGGCTTTACCTCCTACTATCACAGATTTCTTTAAAAGAATGCCTGGTGGAAGACTTCTTGTTGAACACATTGAAGAAGTTAAAACTGAACGCGGCATTTCTTTTGTAAAATCAAGTAAAGAAGATTTTGCAGAAGGAAGTGGTACATTGTCTACCCCTGCCCCTCAAACAAATGCTGTTGTTCCTGCAGGTGTTGGAGGCAGTGTTACTGTTGATGCCTCTTTTGCAGAGGCTCTTGCTAAATCTATGGCTACAGCATTTAATCAGAACCCAATTCAAACTACCGTTTCTGGAAATTTTACTCCTAGTGGTACTATTGATTTTGGGAATGCATTTGACGTTATCGCTGAAGAGATTAAAACATCTAGAGCGTGCGTACTTGATATATTAAAAGAAACAAAAAGCATGACAGATACAGTAATAGCTTCTCAAGTTTCTATATCAAGAATCTTAGAGGGAATCTTATCCTCTAAAACAAAAGGCGATATTGGAGCCGCTGATTTAAATAACAGAATAATTGCATCTCAAACATCTATTACAAAACTTCTTGAGGGACTTTATAATACAAGTAATGTATCTAAAGGTGATATATCTACCTATTTAAATATTGATAAAAAATTACAAGAATTCAAATCTGAAATAAAAAAAGAAGTTGAAGACACCATCTTTAATGCCTTGAAAAACTTTGATGCAACCAAGCTTGTTTCATCTAGAACATATGAGACATTGGATGAAGCCACAAACACAGAAGATGTAAATGATTATGATAGTTTAGAAACAACAAACTTTAATAACATAGAAAACACACAAAAAAAGAAAAAGAAGAAAAAAAAGAAAAACAAAGAATTTCAACCTGAAGATGCTAACAACAACAGTATGTTGGCATCTGTGAGCGCTCCTATTGTTGGCGGAGTTATACATAATAAATTATTCAAACACGAGGATAATTTTAAAAATATAAATCTTGACGAACCTCCTTTGGAACTCGATGACGATGTATCATTAGATATAGATGTTACCAGTGAACCTGAGATTAGTTCTTTAGCATCTCTTGATAATAGCTTTACTATCAAAGATATTGAAGACGAAACATCACAAGATATTGATGATGGCTTAGCGTTTGAGTTACCAGAACAATCGTTAATTACAGAAAACACAGATAACAACGATGAATTATATGATGAAAGTTCTTTATCAGATGAACTCGATGATGGTTTATCATATGAGCTTCCAGAACAAGGTTCTGCTATAAAAACAGGCATAGACAATGAAGAATCTACACATACAGCTAGTAGCGATTATGACGAATTTGATTTAGTAAAAGAATTCCCTGAAGATGATGGCTTATCCTTGGAGCTTCCTGAAAAAGATATGGAGTTTGACGACATAGATATTGATGACACAGATTTAGATGATAATTTCTCTAAAAATTATGAAGCAAATCCTACAACAAATGCTAGCTCTTCTCCATCAACAAATAATATTGATTTAGATAGAATTTTATCTAGTAATGATGAAATAACTTTTGAAGAAAATCCTTACGAAACAATAGAGGACAATAACAAATCTGATGAAGATTTCACTTCTGTTGATTTTGATAATATAAATACCATAGAAGATGTTTCTTTAGATGATTTCGCTCAATCAAGTTCATTTGAGGAATCCGTTATAGAAGCAAATAGCGAAAATAATTTTGATTATTTAAATAATGAAGAATTAAATATTAACGATAATTCATTTGAACAATTTAATGAAGACACAGATTTTTCTAATGAAATAATTACTGATGAAAACAGAAACTTTGAATTAGATAATATCTTTTCCGAAAATGCTTCTATTGACAGTACATCAGATATTAAAGAAGAAATCGATGTATCTAATACCAATATTTTAGAAGAAGGTAATGAAACACAAGAAACCCCTATTCCTACAGATATTGAAAGTTTCTTAGGCTTTAGTACAAATACAGAAGATGAGCAAACTGAAGAAGATGAAGCTTTTCCTGAAGCTAACCCTCAAGAAGAAATTATTGAAAGCATTCAACAACCTCAAAGTAGATATTCTGCTGAGCTTGATAAAATAAGAGCAGCTTTAACATCTGATAATGTGGATTTATCATCTATAGATGAACCTATTGCATTGGATGATTATAGTGATGACGAAAATGTTCATGATGAAGATTACTCTATAGCTCCAGCCAATACAACTGATGATGATTGGGAATATGAATATGTAGAAGAAGATACTGCTCAATCCCAAGCTACAGAATTTACTACAAATGAAGAACAACCTAACAAAACAACTAACGACCCAGAAGATTGGGAATGGGAATATGTTGATGAAAATGGAAACCCTATTGAAGGTGATGAAAACTCTGAAGACTGGGAATGGGAATACGTTGAAGAAGAAGAAAATAATACAGATAATAACCAATAATAAATTATTTACAAATAGCTTTGTTTATTTTAGTTTTTTTTATAGATAAGGGTGACATACATGGTAGAAAATAGCGAAGTTACAGTTACAAAAGAATCTCTTTGGTACATAGATAACTATGTACTGATTAGGGATTATTATGACCGCACTGTTTCTAGAATAGCTGCTAGGTGCATTAGAAAAGGTAATATCGCAGTTGAGGAATATCCATTTTACTCATACATCATAGATGTTTTAGATGAATTATGTGAAACCGGAAATTACATAATCTCTCATAAAGAATTACATCCATATGTTGAAAAAAAGATAAAAGGTGGGGTAAAAGCTCTTGAAGATAATCTTAGTTTATATAAACAAGAATTGGATAGAAATGCCTCTGTTGAAATGACTGCAAAAACTGATGCGGATTTAAGTGTTGTAAAAAATGCTTTTGCAGGCTTTACTAATCAAGCAGATACCCCTATAAAAGGTGCCGGACAAAGCATAGATGATGTTGTTGCCAAATTAATGGCTGAACAGAAAAAACTTACAAATCCAGAAAATGAAAGTGAATAGAATGTCTAAAAGTCTAAAAAGATATCAACGTTTATTTTTATTATTTTTAATAGCTATTGTTACTGCATGTAATATGTATAATAGCTCTGAAGAAACTATTATTACAGGGGGAAGCACAGATGGTTCTCCTAATAATTTTGTTGTATTATCACAACAGAATCCTAATATGATTAGAACAACATTTAGAGCAAATGATTTAGACTTAGAAACACCTCTTCGTTGTAATGTGAACTGGAAAACCCAAGAGATGGTTCAAATTCTACCACATAACAATGTTTCATTTAAATTAGAGCGAAACGACATTGATGATACAATGCCTGATTTTGAAGTAAGAAATTTTAGCTTTGATAATATATCTGCCGATCAAGCCTTGCTCACGTTAACAAAAGAAGCTGGGATTACTCTTGTTGCGAAAGATGCTCCATACCCTATGTTATATGGAAAAGAATTAAATGGTAGCTTTAAAGAAGTTGTTGAAAAGATATCTCAATCTGCTGATTTATTTTATAGATTTGAAGCTAAAACAAACTCTCTTATTTTAAGTAGAAGAGCAAGCTTCACATTATATATTCCAAGCTCTAGAACATTGATGATTGGATTTCTAGATGTTTTAAGAGGTGCCGGCATAACTGACATGGTTACAAATTGGAGAGACTATTCAGTTACATTTGAAGCTAACCTTGAAACAAAAAATAAAATCGTTGGCCTAATTAATGATTTTGAAAATAATCCAACAATGGTTATGTATGATGTAAGTATTTTCAGAGCAATTGCTAAAGAACCTTGTGGAATTGTATGGAATGACTTATTGAAAGACTTTGATTTTGGAAGTATTGCTACCGCTCAAACAGGGGTAATTGGAAGAATGCTAACTGTTACAAATGATATCTCTATAGAGCATTTAAAGAGTTTTGTTGGTAAATACGCAGAAATACAAGATATATCAGAAGGAAGATTTGTTGTTCCAACACAATGGTTTTCTAGATTTGATGTTGGCCGTTGTGGCAAATTAGACAACATGGAATACCCTTTATCTGTTTTAGCAAAAGCTGGCATTGAGAAGAATAATAGAATATTATCAGAAATAACTTTAGATACAACAGAAGGTGAGATAACAAAATTCAAAGCACGTAATAGACTTGGTGAAAACTTCTTAATTATAGGACTCCCTAGTGAAATTTTTGGTCCAGCTAAACAAGGAACTGAAACAATTGTATTTATCGTTCCAAGATTAGTAAGAATGCTTAAAACTGATGAAAAAATTAAGAATAGAATTTAATAGGTGATGATGATGGATGATAAAACTTTAGATAGCTTTTTAGAAAGTAGCATGCAAAATAATTTGCAACCTTCTGATAATGCTAAATCTTCTGAAAACGAAATACCTCAACGCCCAAAACTTAGAAAAATAAAAAGAGCTAAACCACGTGTTGTGCCTGATATTCCTCAAGCACCACAAAAAGAAAATGTTGGGCAAGAACCTAGTAGAGATGCTGTAATTGATTTTTTATCTAGTGAAACCTTAAATAATAATGTTGATGTTGATAATAACTCAACTTTATCTACAGATCTTATAACCGCAACACAAGCAAATGAAATTACTTCAGATTCAGAATATGAGAATCCTTATGTATTAGAAGGACTTCCTCCTGATTTAGACTATAATTCAGAAAAATATATGCAAGAAGAAGAGCTTTCTGGCTATGTAAAGAAAAACATACTTGTTGCTGTTTCTGCTATATGCTTAGTTCTAGGGCTTTTTATAGGAAAAACACTCTTTTCATCACAAAAAATTGAAAAACATGGCTTAGAAGGAGTTGTGATTAATGAAGATGTTCCTGCAGGTAGACCAAGATGTGGGCTAACAGATAAAAGCCAAGCTTGTGTATTTTATCTTATGAACTGGTATAAACAAGAACTCAATGGAAGAGACTTTTATAAACTAGCAGCACAGCTTACTGGTCGAGAAGATTACATGATAGAGACAGATAATCTTAGATATGCAACTGTAAAAATTAAACCAGGTCATTTTGCGCAGCTTAATATCCCCGCATTAAAATAAACATCATTGATTTTTAATTATAAAATTACTCAAAAAAAACACTTACAGTAAATAAGTGTTTTTTTGTTTAATATCCTATTATTGACAAAAACAATTTAAATACATATAATCTGATAAATTTTATAAGTGTTATGTTTAATTAAATTATTATTTATGAAAAAAATTATTTTATTTTTTCTGTTGCTGTGTTCATTATCGGCAAATGCTCGTAATCTTTATTGGGTAGAGCTTAAGATTTGGAAAGATGAAACTTTTTCGCTATTTAACCTAAAAAATGAGCGAAATGCTATTGAACTTGAACTTCCTATTGATAAGGATTTATTTGTATCAATAAACAAAGGTGATATTCTGCAGAATAACTCTGTTTACAAGAGCGCTTTTGATATTTTACCTCAATTTTTTAAGACATTTAAAATTAAGGTTATTGGAAAACGAATTGAAAAAATTGACAACACTGCTGAAGTAAAAAGTCAAAAGCTTTACATGCTTAAGCTCAAAAGTCAAAAACATGAAACATTTTCTTTTAACATAAAAAATGCGCGTAATGCTATTTTGTTTGAATTACCTGTCGATAAATATTTTTTCGATAAAGTAAAAAAAGGCCAAAAAATTAAAAGCCAAGATATTTATACAGAAGCTTTTGATCTTTTACCTGAATTCTTTTCAGAATTAGCTATAACTGTAGAGGGAAAAAGGATAGTCTCAAAAAAATAACCACCATAATGGTGGTTATTTTTTTACATCTTTAATTATCTTTTGAAGTTGTTTCTTTTTCAATACTCTCTTGGCTTATTTTTGCCTTTTTAGCACTAGCTTTTTCTTGCACTTCGTGAGCTTTTTCTTTTAACTCTTTTGATGCTTTTTTACCTGCATCTACAATATGAGGTACTTCATTTCTTATTTTATCCATAATATGAGGCATTCTTTCTGCATTATATATAGCAAAAACAACAATTATCACTAAAACCCAAATCATCAAAAATCTCCTTTCTTTTGCATTTGATGTAATACTTCTGTTGCATCATAAGAATATTCTTTATTAAGATATCCTTCCACTTTCTCCAAATAGGAAATTCTTAGTGCATCAATATCAACCATATTTTTTTTATTATTAATTACTTTTTTTATGTTTGCAAATCTTATTAGTGCTTTTTCACTCATAAATAATTTACTGTCACATATTTTATACATTTCTTCATATTTTCCAGCACAATAACATATTGCATCAATACCAGCATCTAAAGATGCTTTTGCTTTTTCTAAAATATTTCCATTTACTGCATGCATATCTATGGCATCACTAAGTAAGAAACCATCAAAACCTATACATCTACGAATAATCTCTTTAATAATTTTTTTTGATATAGTTGTTGGATTTTTTGCATCAATTTTATTCAATTTTATGTGCGATGTCATGGCCATTGGATAATTAGAAAAAGCCTTCAAGTAATCTATCTGTTTTTCTATCTCATCTATTGTTATATCGCTTTCAATTGCATCTAAATGAGGATCATTTTTTGTTGAAAAATGCCCTGGAATGTGTTTTATACAAGGACATATTCCCATATTTATATAAGTATCAGCAATTGCTTTTGCATATAATATTATTTTTTTATCCTCAGCCCCAAAACATCTATTTTCTAATACTTTGCTTTGACTTGCATTCTTTTTATCTATTACTGGAGAATAATTTATATTTACTCCCAAATTATTTAACTCATCTGAAATAAGTGTTGCCTGAATTTTACTATATTTTGGAACAAAATTTGTTAAACTCTCTTGATCAAGATATGCATACCCCCTTAACTCTTTTAATCTTGAAACACGTCCCCCTTCTTCATCAACAGCTATTAAAACATCATCTCTATTGATAGTATTTTTTATATCTTCAACTAGCTTTTTTACTTGCTTAACATCACTAATGTTTCTAGAAAGCAAGGTTATTCCTAAAGGATTATTTTTAGAAAAAAGATATTTTTCTTTATCTGTTAAACTTAGACCTTCACAAGAAAGCATTGCTGCAATAATTGGTTTTGGCAATTAGACTTCTCCTAATTTTGTTTAATGATGCAACTTATACTGTTTTGCTTTAATTTAGCAGATAATGCTTCTGCCTCTTTTCTTGTTTTAAATGCTCCGACCTTTAGGCGATATAAACTACTACCAGATGCTGATGTAATTTCTTCAATTTCATGATAATATTCTTTTAAAAATGCATGTTTTGATGACAAATTTTTCCACAATTTCTCTACAGCATTTTTGCTCGAAGATGCTATAATTTGAGTATACCAACTACCTTTTATGCTTTTAGGTGTTGTAACTGTTTTAGCTTTAGCTTCTGCTATTGTTACTTTATTTTCTGGAGAATCCTTTGTTTTTTGAGTTGATGTATCTTGATTTATACTTTTTTGTAGTTTCACATCTATTTGTTCTATTTTTTGAGGAATAACAATTTTCTCTTTACTATTTGTATTTATTTCTAAAAGATTTGTTTGGGCTACTTTTACGGTTTCATTTGTATTTTCAACAATCTTTGTATCCTCATTATTAAGAGATGTTTCTTTATCAATACTTTCAACTAAGCTTTCCATATCATCTGGAATTTCTATAGAATTTTCTATAACAAGTTTAGGCTGATCTGCTTGTTCTCTTATTTTAACCTCTTTTATTTCTTTGGGTTTATTATCTACTATATGATAGATTTCTCTATCTTGATTATCTATTTCCATACCGCCTGGATCATTGGGCTGTATTTTGAAAGGTTTTATAGGACGACGAATTGTTGGTATAACATGCTCTTTATTTGCACTATCTGAAGGACTTAGAAATATCCACCCAACAAGAGCTCCCACCAATACTCCAGCGAGCATACCAATAAAGCCATTTTTAGCATGTTGTATTTCTTCCTGTCTGTTTTCAATATCTTGTATATTACGATCTGCAACTCGTTGGTGAAACTCATTTATATCGCTTCTATTAGCATCAAAACCTTGTAGCATTCCACACCTCTTAAATTAAACATTTAAGTAATTATAACTTAGAATATGTTTACAATCCTTTAATATTATATCAATTAAAGTTTAATAAAATTTAATAAAATATAATTAAATTTATTAGGCAGATAATATGAAGATAACTACTTATAATATTAATTCAATAAAAGCTCGTACTCATTATTTTTTTGATTGGCTAAAAAATGATGCTCCCGACATTGTCTTTTTGCAAGAAATAAAGTGCGAAACGGAAAATTTTTTATATTTTGAATGTGAAAGCTTAGGATATAAAGTTGCTGTTTTGGGTCAAAAGGGATATAATGGGGTTGCTATTTTAAGTAAATATGAATTCATGATAACGAATCGTAATTTACCTAATTTCAAAGATGAAAATTCAAGATATATTGAAGTTTTAATAAAACACCCTAAAGGTGATTTTTATGCTATTTCTTTATATGCTCCAAATGGATGTTCTCCTGATAAACAAATAGAAAAAGAAAAACTAAAATATAAACTTAACTGGTATAATGCTTTATATGACAGATGCTCTCTGTTGTTGAAAACAGGACTTCCTGTAGTTATTGGTGGCGATTTTAATGTCATGATGGAAGACATTGATGTTTATGATAGCGATGTTTTTAAGAATAGCCCTTTATATATAAAAGAAGTTAAGGACTGCATTACATCTCTTAACTATCTTGGTTTATATGATAGTTTTCGTATTTTACATAAAAAAGATGAGGGTTATACATTTTGGGACTACTCTGGTAACTCTTTTGTAACTAATTTAGGTTTAAGAATAGATTATCTTCTGATTTCTGCAAAATTTGTAGAAGAACTTGAAGATGTGTATGTTGATAAAAAATTAAGAGCAATAGAAAAGCCATCCGATCATACGGCCTTGGTTGCAAAATTTAGAGATTAATATTATGAGATTGTTGTGTTTGTTTATTTTATCTATGTTTTTGTGTGCTTTTAATGTAAAAGCATCAGATACAATTGATATTGACAAACTATTTTCCCTTATAGAAAGCTCCTATCCTCAAAATGTTAATTATAAAAAACTTTCCTTGCTTGCTTTTCAAGAAATTAATAATTTTGACAGAGATTTTAGAGTTTACTCTAGCGATACAAAAGCCTTTTTATATCAAAAAAACATGTTGATAAAATCTTTTAATCTACCAACAAATGAAGATTCTGCAAATTCTTGGAAGAATGTTTTAATTGATATTTTTTCTACTTATAAAAATAACACCTCAAATAAAATAAAAAATAACAATATTTTAAAAAACATGATTTTAGAAAAAATAGTAAATAATATTGATGATTATTCTAGAATTGAAGATATACGTCCAATTGATGAAAAATTAAATCATGAAATAAAAAACAATATAATCTACATAAAATCTGCTAATTTTTACAAAGGTTATTCTGAAGACATAAAAAATATTATAAAAAAGAACCCTAATACAGATGGCCTTATTTTAGATTTTAGAAATAATGGTGGTGGAGATTTTAATGAAGCAATAGAAGTTGCTAATTTATTTTTGGATAATGCCTTAATAACATATTGTATAGAAAAAGATAAAACACACTATTATACATCTCAAAAAGGAGATATTTTTAATAACAAAAAAATTGTTATTTTAGTAAACAACAAAACAGCTTCTGCTGCAGAAATTGTAACTGCTGCGTTGAGTGAACAAAGTAGAGCTCGTGTTATCGGAACTAAAACGTATGGAAAAGGGGCTGTTCAATCAGTTCATCACTTAAATAATAGTAAAATGTATATAACTACAGCATTATCATACACTCCATCAGGAAAAATGATTGATGATGTTGGTATTACTCCAGAAATTTGTACTGGAATAAATAATAGTTGTACAATTTCTAATACAAACAACTATTCTAAAGACATTTTAATGGCAATAAATTTGATAAAAAACAAATTAGGTTAAAAATTTTGTTGACATTACTAATAATAAATGTATATTGCATTAAAAGTTTTTTGTATTTAACCTTGATTTTATAAGAGTAGAATAATGGCAAAAGCAGTAAAAGTAAAAGTAAAATTAGAAAGTAGTGCTGGTACAGGTACTTTTTATCTTGCTGAAAAGAATCCAAGAACTCATCCTGAGAAATTGGTTATGAAGAAGTATGATAAAAAATCTAAGAAACATGAAGAATTCGTAGAAAAGAAATTAAAGTAATTTTACGTATTTTATAAAAGAGCACCCAAGTGGGTGCTTTTTTAGTCTGAAAAAGCTTTTTTATATTCTTCTTTTATCTTATTTAGATCAACATCCGTGTATCGTTGAGTTGAACTTAAAGAAGAGTGGCCCAACATTTCCTGAATTGAACGTAAATCTGTACCTTGAGCTAAAAGATGAGTTGCAAATGAATGTCTTAAAGAGTGTGGGGTTATATCGTCTGATAAATTTAACTTTAATCTAATTTGCTGTAGCTTTCTTTGTATAATTCTAGGACTTAACCGTTCACCTCTTGCCCCTAGAAATAATGGGTCTGTTAAATGCAAGTTATATGGACACATTTGTTTGTAATCATTTATTAATTCTATCACCAGTGGTAATATTGGCACATACCTTTCTTTATTACCTTTACCTCTTATTTTTATAAGTTCATTTCCTGTTATATCTTCTACATTTAGCGACAAAGCTTCAGAAATTCTAAGCCCGCATCCGTATAAAAGTGCAAATATCGCTTTATCTCTACAGCCTATCCATGGGTCAGTACATTTTTTGCTTGCCTCATCTATTATATCAAATAATATATTTACATCAACGGCTTTAGGCAATGTTTTGGGCAACTTTGGAGATGATATTTGGAAAATTATAGTATTATTGATGATTTTATTATTATTTAGCCATTTATAAAAATTTTTAACAGCAGATTCTTCTCTTGCTATAGACGTTTTACTAATTTCCTTTTGCGCCCTTGAGCTAAAAAAATTTCGAAAATCTCTAATATTTAATTCTTCAAGCACTGATAAACTTATATCTTCTTTTGAAAAATATTTTAAGAATATATTCAAATCATTAAGATAACTTTGAGCAGTATGAGATGAATAGTTGCGCACACTAATGAGCCATTCCTGCCATTGTGAAATTATTTTTTTTAACTCTGTGTCTGGCATTGCTTCCTCTTATCAATCTCTTAATGATAATATTCTACCACTAAGAGATTAATAAAAGGTTATGTATAACAATTAATAATACTCAAAATCCTTTAAAAAATCTTCCATTTCTTGTTCATGTTCTATTTCTTCTTTTAATATCTTTCTTGAAATGTTAAATGTTTCATAGTCTTTTCCTTGGCAGATTTCACAAATTTGCTGATATCTTGCAATCGCACAGCGTTCTGCTACCAAATTTTGATTTACTAAAATTTTAGTATCAGGATTTTTTGGGGCATCATATTTACATTTGGCGTGTTCTTCCCAGTCTTTAGGATTTAGAATCGGCGTTGATCCGAGTTGTATAATCCTATCTGCAAGCCAATCTGCGTGTTTTAACTCTTCATTTGCATGCTCATAAAATTCCTCGGTTACTTTAGGACGTTCTTTCCCTTCTGCAACTTTTGCTCCTATCCAATACTGATAATAAGCTAACCACTCCTCTGCAAATGCACTTTGAAGATGATTTAATAAGTCTTCTTTTTCTGTTTTTGAAATTCTTTGAGCCATTTCTCCCATTGTATTCTCCTTAAATAATTGTGACACATATTTAACTAATCTTAGAAAATCAAATATCAATGTTTTGATTTGTTATTTACGATAAGTTAAAACTTTTTATGTATAATTTGGCTCAACGGAGGTGTATATGGTAAAAGTTGCTCCCAGTATTTTGGCTGCTAATTTTATGTGTTTAGAAAAAGAGCTTAAAAAATTAGAAAAAGCTCAGGCAAATTATATCCATTTTGATGTAATGGATGGTCACTTTGTTGATAATATAACATTTGGCCCACAAATTCTTAAACAAGCCAAAAAATGTACAAACCTTATGTTTGATGTACATTTGATGGTTAATAATCCTTCTAAATTTATCCCTTGGTATGCTGATGCTGGGGCTGATATTATTACTTTTCACCTAGAAGCAACGGATAACCCAATAAATGAAATAAAATTGATAAAAAGTTTTGGCCTTAAAGTTGGTATATCTATTAAACCCCAAACTCCAATAGAAGACCTTAAACCATTTCTTAATGATATTGACTTGGTTTTAGTTATGTCTGTAAACCCTGGTTTTGGCGGGCAAAAATTTGATATAAATACGCCTAAACGTATTAAAAATTTAAGAAAATTATCAACCTTTGTTTTAATTGAAGTAGATGGTGGCATAAACCAAGAAACTGCAAAACTTTCAATAGATGCTGGCGCAGATATACTTGTTGCTGGGACTTCTGTTTTTAAATCTTGTAATTATGAAAAGAACATAAAAAAAATAAAAGGAGAAAACTAATGAATCTTGTTATGGTTATTGAAGATGAAGAAGCTATTGCAACTTTACTTACATACAATCTAGAAAAAGAAGGTTATAAAGTAAAAGTTGTAAGTAATGGTCTAAATGCTGTAAGTGAAGTTGAAAAAAATAAACCATCCGTAATCATTTTGGATTGGATGCTTCCAGAAATTTCTGGTGTTGAAATATGCAAGCTTATTCGTTCTAAACCTGAAATAAAAACAATTCCAATAATTATGCTAACTGCAAAAAGCCAAGAAGAAGATAAAATAAAAGGTTTAGGTGCTGGAGCTGATGATTATGTAACAAAGCCTTTTTCTGTACCTGAACTTATGGCTAGAGTAAAGACAAATATGCGAAGAGCTCCTTTGTTTGAAGAAACAGATAAGTTTCTTCAATTTGAAGACATTTATATGGATTTAGTTGAACGAAAAGTAAAACGTGGAGATGTATATATCCACTTAAGTCCTACAGAGTTTCGATTATTAAAAATGCTTGTTAAAGAGCCTGGCAAAGTTTTTTCTAGAGAAGTTCTATTAAAATCTGTTTGGGGCGAAAATATATTTGTAGAATCAAGAACAGTAGATGTTCATATTAGACGCCTTAGAAGTTCATTAAATAAACATGGCCCCGACTATATTAGAACAGTTAGAGCCAATGGATATTCTATAGATAAAAACAAAGAAATAGAATCGTCAAATGAAGATGATATAGATTAAAGTTGTTTTCTCATATCAAGAGCTAACTTTATCGTTCCATCATCCATGTAATCAAGCTCTCCGCCTACTGGAATTCCTTGAGCTAATGTAGATATTTTGACATTTTTATCTTTTAATAGCGATGATATGTAGTGCATTGTTATCTGCCCATCAACTGTAGCAGGTAATGCTAAAATAATCTCCGTGATGTTTTCTGTTGATATTCTTTGTAGCAACTTATCTATATTTAAGTCATCAGGAGTTATCCCTTCTATTGCTGATAATATACCTCCTAATATGTGGTATTTTCCTTTATATAAACCACCGCGTTCTAAAGCCCACAAATCACTGATATCTTGGACAACGCATAATGTTTGACTTTCTCTTGTTGTTGAAGAACATATTGAACAAGGTGAATTTGTATCATAATTTCCACACACTTCACAAACTTTTATATTATCATAAACATCTTGTAAGGCTGTAATCAATTCTGGTATTACATTTTCACGCTTTTTTATCATATGCAACACTATACGTCTTGCAGAGCGAGAACCTAAAGACGGAAGCTTAGCTACTATTTTTATAAGCTTTTCTATATAAGTTTCAGACATTATTTTTCCTTAGAAAGGTAATTTTAATCCTCCAAGATTAACACCACCTGTTGCAGATTTCATACTTTCTTCTGCAAGTGTCTCAACTTTGTTATGAGCATCATTATATGCAACAAGCAATAAATCTTCTAACATTTCAATATCATCTGCTGATACTAATGTCTTATCTATTGATATTTTTTTCATTTCTGACTTACCATTTAATGTAATTGACAATAAGCCATTAGCTGCAGAACCTGTTACTTCTGTATTAGCTAATTTTTCTTGTTCTTCTTGCATTCTTTTTTGCATAACTTGTGCTTGTTTCATCAAACCTTGTATATTTAACATCTTATTCCTCTTCATCAAAATATGTTGACATTGTATCTAAAGAAACATCTGGTTCTTCTTCAGATAATTGGCTTAAATTTTTACGAACTATCGTTTCAATTTTTGCACCTTTAAATTCTTCAAGTATTTTTTTTACTAATGGATATTCTGCCACATTTTTCTTCTTTGCATCAACTTTAGATTTCTCTTTATCCGCAATTGTTTGACCTAGCTCTCCTTTTGTTATATCTATTTCCCATTTTTTGCCGGTAGTTTCTTCTAATAGTTTATGTATACCCATTATAAAATCTTGATGAATATTCTGAGCTATATTCATCTTTATATATCCATTAGAAAACTTTTCAATGCTAACGTCATTTTTTATTGAATATTCAATAAGTACCTTTTTAGATATTTCAAGATACTTTAACAAATCTTCAACTGTTTCGAAAACTTCATATTTTTTGGAAATAACATTATTTTCTAGATTATTTTTTTTTTCAAAATCAGTGTTTTTTGTTTCTGATTTTGAATATAAAACCTGGCTATTTATGGCATTAGAGTTTTTTTTTACTTCATTTAAAATTTCATATGGAGTTGGAAGTGACGCAGAATATGCTACTCTTAATAGTATCATCTCTAGAGCCTCAACACTAGAAGGTGCTAGATTTAACTCACCTATTCCTTTTATTAACATCTGCCATATTTTAGATAAAATTGCTAAAGATGAAGTTTGACTTAAAGACTCAAATGTATTTTTTTCTACCTCACTTAAACTTGTTGAATTAAGCAATTGAGGTACTATTTTGATTTTTGCCATATCATGAGTTATATTTATTAGGTCTTGCAAAATAATTATAGGTGTTGCACCATTAGTGTATTGACTGGTTACATTGTCAAGCACACTTTCCATATCACCTTTAATTAGGCTTTCAAACAATGACAACGTTTGACTTCTATCTGCTAAACCTAACATCTTTTTTACAACATCTGTTTTGATATCAGCATTGCTTAAAACGATTGCTTGATCAAGTAGAGACAATCCATCTCTTGCTGAACCATCTGCTGCTTTTGCTATAATATCTAGAGCCTCATCCTCAAAAGGAATATTTTCATTTTTTAATATTTTTACAAAAAGATCTTTTAGAGTTTCCACGCTCAAACGTTGCAAATCAAATCTTTGACAACGAGATAAAATTGTCACAGGAACTTTACGAATCTCTGTTGTTGCAAAAATAAATTTCACATGAGCAGGTGGCTCTTCTAATGTCTTCAATAAAGCGTTAAATGCGCCTTTTGAAAGCATATGAACCTCGTCGATAATATATACTTTATATCTTGCATTTGTTGGTGCATATCTAACGCTATCTAATAGTTCTCTTACGTCATCAACACCGGTGTGAGATGCAGCATCTAGCTCCATAACATCCATATGACGTCCAGAAGCAATAGCTTTACAATTATCACATACCCCGCAAGGATGAATTGTTGCCCCACCATTACCATCTGGTCCTGTACAATTTAGGGCGCGAGCTATTAGGCGTGCTGTTGTTGTTTTTCCAACACCTCTAATACCTGTTAGTATATATGCATGATGAAGACGATTATTTTGAATTGCATTGGTTAATGTTTTTACTAAAGCATCTTGCCCTAGCAAATCTTCAAAATTTTGCGGGCGATACTTTCTGGCTAAAACTACATATTGATTTTCTTTATTTTCTTCTACCATTTTCCATTAACTTCTGAGGCGAAGGGATACAGACCTTGTTTTGACTGTTACGGCTGCTTTCTTCCGAACCTGACCGAGTTGGCAGCAACTCAACCCTGCACCCTTCATATTTTTTTGTATTATTTAGCAAATACTATTATTTTGCAAGCTTAAAATAACGATTACACTAATTATTATATAACCATTTTAATACTTCAGAATTATTTTTACCGTAAATTGTTGGTAATGCTTCATATGGAATATAACGAATATCTATTTTATTTTCATCATACTCAACATTTTTATCACCTTTTAAGACAACTTTAGGACCTTCAGATGTAATTTCATACATATCTAAACTATGTCTACTTTGTCCTGTTGGTAAAATTTTGAAGTATCCATTAACTCCAATAAAACCACTTTTAGATGTCAAACCATCTTCTAGATTTTCATAATTTCCTGCAGATAATACAGATGCTAGCAAAACACTATCATATGCAACAGAATATATGCTTTTAGGGTGCTCACCAAATGTGTCTTTGTATTTATCTGTAAAATATGTACCATAACTTTTAGACACCATAGGATATACCCCATGATACAAAATAGTTTCTTTACTTAGGTTTGTATTATCCCAAGCAGATGTTCCCATGAATAAAACATCTGGATACATTATATCGTTATATGCAAACATAGAAACAAGTGATTTTAATCTATTTCCACTATCTGCTATTAATACAGCATCAAAATCTTTATTTTCAGACAAACTATTAACTAAAGATGTAAAATCCACGCTATTTTGATTATAAAAACCAACCTTTACCAATGAAATACCTTTATCTTGAGCAGACATAAGAGTTGATTTAACAATATTTAAACCGCTATTATTATCAGGAACAAGAAGAACCAATCTATTTTTATTTTTTAGCTTCATATATGACAGAGTACGCTCTATTTGTTCTCCATTTAATAAACCTATACTATATATACCTTTTTGCAATACTTGCGGAGATGTTGTAAATGACACAACTGGAATATTTTCTGATAAAGCATAATCAGCTATTGCATCAACCTCTTCACTCATCAATGGACCAAGAACTAATTTTGCACCTTCGCTATCAGCCATTCTTATAGCTTCTTTTGCACCAACCTCTGAACTTTGAGTATCATAAAATTTTAATACAACCTTATTATTACCTAAATCATCTAACGCCATAAACATTGCATTTTGCATACCTTGTCCAAAAGTAGAGGCTTTACCTGTTAATGGCAAAAGAACTGCAACATTTAACGAATCTTCTGCATTAATTTCAGACTTTATAACATCATAATCAATTATATCATATTTATAATCAGATATTTCTATTCTATTATCTGTTAGACGATTATTACAACCAAACAGTCCAAACATTAGAAAAAATATAGCTATTTGTTTTAACACTTGCATTTATTCCTAAAAGATTTACAATTATGTTATTCTATTTAAATCAAAAAATCTTGTTTGTAAAGAGTTAGAAAATGACTAATCCATGTTTATATATTGTTGCAACACCAATTGGAAATCTATCTGATATATCTATTAGAGCAAAAGAAGTATTAAATAGTGTTCCTGTTATTGCTGCAGAAGATTCTAGAAACACTAAAAAACTTTTCTTGCTTATTGGTATTAATTGTAATAAAAAGTTTATTGCTTATGAAGACCATTTTGAACAAGAAAAGGTTCAAGAAATAATTGATATAATTAAAGATGGTAATGATGTAGCACTTGTTAGTGATGCAGGATCTCCCTTGATTTCAGATCCAGGCTATAAGCTTGTTAAAGAATGCCATAAACAAGGAATAAAAGTCACAACAGTTCCTGGATGCTGTGCAGTCATTTCTGCCCTTCAGATGTCAGGTATTCCAACCAATAGATTTATGTTTGCAGGCTTTGTTCCAAACAAAGATAAGGCAAGAGTTGATTTTTTTCATGATTTAAAAAATATGAATTCAACTATTGTTGTGTACGAAACAGCCATTCGCTTACTCAAAACTCTTAAAACAATAAAAGAACTAATGCCAAATAGAGAAATATCTATTGTTAGAGAAATTACAAAAATGTATGAAGAATGCATCAATGGAACTATTGAAGAGGTCTGTTCACAAATAGAAAACACTCCCATAAAAGGAGAGATAGTTTTAGTTATTGCCCCCTTTACTGAAAAAACAACCTTTGAAGATATTGATATTGAAAAAATATTAATTGAAGAATTAAAAGAATCGACATTAAAAGACGCCGTAAAAAAGGTTTCTGATACATATAAATTAAAGAAAAGTGATGTTTATGAAAAAGCTCTTAAAATCAAAAATAACACCTTATAATTTAGGTAAACTTGCAGAGTTTTTATGCCGCTTATATATGCGCCTACATGGTTATAAAATCATCGCTAAAAACTATCATGCAGGGACCGGAAAAAAGACTCCATATGGCGAACTTGACTTTGTTGCTTTTAAAGGTAATAGAATCGTTTTTTGTGAAGTAAAAAAACGCAAAAAAGATGCTGATTTTGAGAAAGCTTTACCACACAAACAACAGCAACGCATTATAAATGGGGGGCTTAACTTTATTAGAAAAAATAAGCGATATTCATCATCTTTAATACAATTTGATGTTTTTTATGTAAAACTTCCTTTTACGATAAAAAGAATCGAAAATGCGATTTATTTAGATAAAACTTACTAGTAAACAACTTTGTTTAAATATAGACCACAGGCTGGTGCTGTTGGTCCCGCAAAACGCCTGTCTTTCTTTTCTAATATTGTTTTTATATCTTCTGGTTTTAATTTACCATCACCTACACATTTTAGAGTTCCAACAATATTTCTAACCTGATGGTAAATAAATGATTTAGCCTCAACCACAAAAATTATCTCATCTTTATTTTGAATAATTTCTATTTTATCTAGAGTTTTAACAGGCGATTTGGCTTGACAACCAGCCCCTCTAAAAGATGAAAAATCATGATTACCTAAAAGATATTTTGCACCCTCTCTCATTTTTTCTACATCTAGAGGATATCCTACAACCCAAACTCTATCTTTTTCTAAAACACTTGGGGCTCTTCTATTTAATATACGATATATATAGCCACGCCCTATGGCTGAAAATCTTGCATGAAAATCACCACTTACCTCTTCTACATTAAGTACTGAAACTGGAGCCTCTAAAATGCGCAATCTAGCATTTAACGCTTCTTGTAAATGGAATTCATCCATTGATGTTTCTAAATCAAAATGAGCAACTTGTGCTATAGCATGAACACCAGCATCTGTTCTTCCCGCACCGATCACCTCTACTTCTTGGTGCGAAAATCCTTTAATTGCCTCTTCTAGATAATATTGAACACTAACCCCCTCGTTTTGTTTTTGCCATCCGAGGAGGTTAGTGCCTTCATATTCAATTGTGATTTTATATCGCATGTTGCTCTATTATGCTGCTTTTTTCTCTATTGCATCTGGAGTTGAAATAGTGCGAGCAAAACCTAGAGCATCTTGAATTTTCCATACTACACGAAGAGCGTTTAATGCATCTTCACCAGTAATTCTTGGTGTTGCAAGACCATTTACACATGCAATAAAGTGTGAAAGTTCAGCTTGCAAAGGTTGATTTGTTGGAATAAACAACTGTTCAACACTACCCTTTAATCCATAATGCATCCACTCTGGAATTTCTTCTTGATTAACATATGGCATACGTCCTTGAGAATGAACGTTAATGCTTTGATTAATGAAGTCCATATCGATATAGTTTGTATCTGTTGTTACAGCCAATGTTCTAACACGTGCTTGTGTAATACGACTTGCTGTAATATTTGCTGTTGCACCATTTTCAAATTGTAAAAGTGCTGTAATATAATCTTTACCACTTTCATTACCTGGAGTTTTAACAGCCATTGCTGTAACATCAACAACTTCAGATTTAACTAAAGATTGAATAACTTCAACGTCATGTATCATCAAATCCATAGCAACGTCTACGTCTGTAATACGACCAGATGCTGCAGACATACGTTGTGCTGTTAAAGAGCGAATTTTATTAGTGTCTGATAAAATTTTACCCATTTGTTCAACAGCAGGGTTAAAACGCTCAATATGGCCAACAAGAAGTGTTACATTGTTATTTTTTGCAGCATTAATTAAACGCATACATTCTTCTTCTGTTGTTGCCAAAGGTTTTTCCATCATACAATGGATACCACGATTTAAGAAAAATTCACCAACTTCGCAGTGAGCAACAGATGTTGTTACAACACTTACTGCATCAACGTTATGAGCAACTTCTTCTAATGATGAAAAAGCTTTAATTCCGAACATTTCTGCTGCTTTTTGTGCATTTTCTGAAAAAACATCATATACACCAACAAGTTCTACACCTTGTAATGTTTTATAAGTTCTTAAATGGTTTTTACCCATCATACCTGCGCCAATTACGGCAACTTTGATTAATTTTGACATATTAAACCCCTTTAAAATTGTCATTTGAGGCTTATATAACATCTTTTTTTAGAAAAATCTTTTAAAAAGATGTTACATTTTGTTACAAAATACACCATTATAAAAACAAACAACAAAACTCTAAAAAAAAGGGATCTTTCTAGACCCCTTTTTTATCTAATCTATTTCAGCTAAACGCTCTGCTTGATCTTCGGTTATAAGAGCATCTATAATTTCATCTAAACACTCTCCATTAACAATATCTTCTAATTTGTATAATGTTAAATTGATACGGTGATCTGTAACTCTTCCCTGTGGGTAGTTATATGTTCTAATTCGCTCACTTCTATCACCTGAACCAACTTGAAGCTTACGCTTTTCTGAATATGTAGCATCAATGTTTGCTTTTTGTGTGTCATATAGCTTTGCACGCAAGTGGTTCATTGCTTTTTCTTTGTTCTTAAATTGTGAACGGTCATCCTGACACTGAACTATGATACCTGTTGGAATGTGAGTAATACGAACAGCTGATTCAGTTCTATTAACGTGCTGTCCTCCAGCTCCTGATGCACGATAAACATCAATCTTTAAATCTGCTGGGTTAATATATAAATCAACTTCTTCAATCTCTGGCAATACAGCAACAGTTGCTGCAGAGGTATGAACTCTTCCTTGAGATTCTGTAACAGGAACACGTTGTACGCGATGCGCACCTGATTCAAATTTTAATTTTGCAAAAACATCTTTTCCTGTAATTTTAGCTGATGCTTCTTTATATCCACCAATACCATTTTCGTTTGCATCTAAGATTTCAAAGCGCCATCCTTGTTTTTGAGAATAACGTTGATACATTTCAAATAGCACTGCTGCAAAAAGAGCAGCTTCATCACCACCCGTTCCTGCTCTAACCTCTAAAATAGCATTTTTTTCATCATCTTCTTCTTTAGGAAGTAACAATACCTTTATTTGTTTTTCAAGTTCTGGAAGCTTGTCTTTTAGTTCGTAATACTCCATCTCTGCAAGTTCTCGCATATCTTTATCAAAACTTGCATCATCCATCATTTCTTTAGCTTCGTTGAAGCTTTTTTCCATATTTTGATATTGTCCAATAGCTTCTACAACAGGATCTAAAACAGATATTTCCTTATTTAGCTTAACGAGTTCTTCTGCTGATATATTTGGTGATGAAAGAAGAGCTTGTACTTCTTCAAAACGAGTTACAACTCCAGCTAATTTTTCTTGAAAATTCATAAAATACTTTCCTTTAATTTTTTTCGTTTATTTTTTGGTTTATCTTTTCTAACAGGTTTATTTAAATTTGCAACTAAATTTATTCCAAAGAATCGACCAAAATATTTGTTTTACGACGTTTTGCTAGCAAATTTTTCTTTACACCTTTTACATATACTTCCACATTTTGGGGACGACCCGCTGATATAAATAGATTATCTACATATTCAACCTCTTTTACATCTCCTTTATGATATACACCTTGGAAATATACTTTTTTTCTGTCTTTTAATTCGACCCAACTTTCACCATTAAATTTTACAACTACTTTATTTTCATCAACATTTTCTTCTTTATTATCTTCTGTTTTAGGAGCTTTATCTTCACTATCTTCTATTGTTTCTTTTAATTCTTCGGCTTCGTTGCTTTCTTTATTTTCAGAAATTTCATTTTCCGTATTTACATCTAAACTTTCATTTTCGCTAACATTTTCTATCACTTCTACCACAGAAGACGCACTATATTCAACGGCTTGTTTCTTTGAGTTTTCTACACTACTTATTGATGATGTTAAGCTACTAAACAATACCCAACAGCCGTAAGCCGCAACTAAAACCAAAAAACCAAATAAAATATGTTTATTGTTACTTTTATTTATCTCAGGGGTTACCTCAACCTCTTCTGTTTTATTTTGCTCCTCAATAAGCGCAGCAGATTTATATAATTTAACAGCTCTTTCAGAACTTAGACCTAAATAATTTGCATAAGTTCTTACATAGCCTATTCCATATGGCACAGGAGGCAATGTTTCATAATCGCCTTCTTCTAGTGCAGTTAGATAAATTTTTCGAATACACAAATCAGATGACACATCCTCTAAACTCTTTTTTTGTTTCAGACGACTACTCTTTAGTATTGTACCGATATCATCTATATCTATTTCTAATTCTTCTTTGTTTTCCATGACCTTAACCTTCACGTTCAAGTTACTTTTGTGTATTAAAACATAGTTTTTAATAAATTTCAATAGCGTGATCGACCGCATATGATTTTAATTGTGGACGAAGAGTTTTACGTGATGATGATAAGATATTATCTAAATAATCTTCAATACCTGATGCAGATAAAGACCTTATCATAGCTTTTACTTTTCCATATGACGCACTGGAAACCGATAAATTACGAAAACCAAGGCCTATTAAAGCCATTGCATCTATTGGCGAACTAGCCATCTCTCCACATACCGAACAAGGAACATTTGCTAAATTTGCTTCTTTAATAATCTTTTTCATAAGATTTAAAAATGGCGCAGATAAAACATCATATCTTCCACTTAAACGGGAATTCCCTCTATCACAAGCAAAGAAAAACTGATATAAATCATTTGTTCCAACTGATATAAAATCACAGTACCTAAGTATTTCCCTTAATTGAAACACAACAGACGGAACTTCAATCATTAAACCTAGATTTACCTTTGATGGCAATGTAGTTCCCATTTTTTTCTCTCGCTCATATGCAAACATAAATGTTTCTTTTGCCTCCAAAAACTCATCTAAGTTTGAAATCATTGGAAACATTACGTTTAATTCTTTTCCTCCTGCTGCTCTAATAAAAGCTCTCATTTGCCTTCTTAAAACAGCTCTTCTATCTAGTGTAATACGAATCGAGCGCCACCCAATTGCAGGGTTTTCTTCAGTTATACTATTCCAATATGGCAAAAGTTTATCAGAACCAACATCTAAACTTCTAAAAATAATTTTCTTAGAATTTGCTGCAGCATATAATTTTTTATAGCATTCAACTTGCTTATGAATATCTGGCATTTTATCAGCAGACATAAACGGAATTTCAGTTCTATATAATCCAACACCATCACATTCTGTCTTTTTGATATTATCAAAATCAAAATCCATTCCAATATTAAGATAAAGATTTACTCGCTCTTTATCCTTGGTAACACTTTTTAATTTCTTTAATTTTTCTATTTGTTTTTGAATTTTTTCTTTTTCTTCTATTTTTTTAGATATTTGATCAATTACATTTTTGGATGGGTTTATAACTACAGAACCATCTTTTCCATCTATTGAAATTAAAGATCCTTCTTTTACTTCCTTAAATAAACCATCGATACCCGATATTACAGGAACATTTAACGTCTTTGCAACAATTGCTACATGCATTGTTGGTGTGCACTCTTCAATAATCAAACCTCTTATTTTTTTATAATCATAGTCCATTAAATCTGCTGGCCCCATTGAGGTAGCTATAACTACAATATTTTCATATGAAGACGCTGTATCTTCATTACAATCTTCTCCACTCAAATACAAACGAAGCCTATCAGCGATATCCCTTAAATCATGCAACCTTTCCTTTAAGTATGTATCCGATGCGCCTGAAAGCCTATTCCACATTTCTGTATAGGCTTGTTCAACAGCAGCTTCTGCAGATAAACCTAAGTTAATATGATTTGTTATGCGCTTATACCATCCTTTATCATTTGCAATCATTCGATATGCGTCTAGTATTTCCACATGTTCACTAGACTTAAGCTCTTCGTTATTAAACTTAGCATCTAAATCTTTATTCATTTTTTGACGAGCATCTTCAAGTTTTTGTAATTCTAAATCTTTATCTTTTGCAAAAACTTCAACAACTGCTTTGCGCCTTCTATGAACAACAGCATTACCTAAAGCATATCCCGAGTTTATAACAACCCCTTTTAACTTATCTTTAGAAACAATACCCCTACTTTTGATTGTTTTCTTTAAATATAAAGCAACATCTTCTGATGAAATATATTCACTTAAAAATAAGGAAATAGTCTCTAGCTCATCTGCTTCTGATTGATCATATTGATGAGGTGCATCATATGTTAGATGAAAAACACCTATTGTTTTTGACCAACGCTTTATGGGTAAAGCTATTTGAAACTCTTTTTTAGATACAGCAAAGGATGTTTGATTATCTTGACCAACCTTACCAATCAAGCCGTCCCCTAAACGAATCGATTTACTTATATCTTTATCCCCTAAAAAGGATATTTGTTCAAATGATACATCATCTGCTTTTACGTATAAACTAGTAAAAACAGCCTTTGTTTCATCCGAGACAATTTTTAAGATAACTTTAAGCTTATTTTCAACACTATCTTCTATTACCAGCTCATTATGTATACGCCTAATAACATTTAGTGCTACGCTTTTTTGTAAATCACTCATTCTTCCCCTGCTTAAAAAATCAACTTGTTTTTTTATCTATATCACTTATTATTCTTTTATTCCAGTTATTTTTTATTAAAAGGATAAAATATTATGACAACAAATTACAAAAAAGGCGATAGCGATACAAGACCTTGGGGAACATGGGAGGTGCTAGAATCTGCAAACAACTATTGCGTAAAAAAAATTACTGTAAAACCTAATGCTATATTATCCCTTCAAATGCATAATTACAGAGCTGAACATTGGATTATTGCAAAAGGCGAAGCTATGGTTGTTTTGGGAGAAGATACTTTATACAGAAAACAAGATGAAGCCATTTATATCCCCGTTAAAACAAAGCACAGAATAAAAAACACTTCTTCTAGTGAAGAACTAGTTTTTATAGAAGTTCAAACTGGTGACAACCTTGATGAAGAAGACATTATTCGTTTTGAAGACAATTATGGCAGAATTGGATAAATCTCTATTCTGTTGAAAAAGATAAGATTCTTTTTTACATATCCCTAAAAGTTAATTATTTTTTAATTAATTTAAGAACTTTTGGGGATTTTTTGTATGTATCTTGACGAACAATATGCTACTAACTTAGATGATGATGTTTTAGTATCTTTATACCTAAAACCATCTGATGACGTTGCTATAGATGGTAGCTTTTGTTGGGATTATTTCTTTAGATTTGAAAATAATTCAAACGCAGATATTGTTCTATTGGGCAAACATTTATCTGTAATTGATGCAAAAGGCAAAACAACCTCTGTTGATTTTGATGGCTTTAAAGGTCAACTCCCTGAACTCATACCTGGCGATGAATTTGAAGATGACGGATATGTTACTTCCAAAACTAGTGCTATATTAAAAGGTTTTTGCAAAATTAGAATCGGAAACAAAATTAGGGAAGTAGAACTTCCGGTAATAAACCTTATAGCAAATGACAATACGTCTAGAATTATAAATTAAAAAAGGCTTTCAATTGAAAGCCTTTTTTAATTTATAATTCTAGACGTATTGTCATTTGCTATA
>JAZRAL010000007.1:0-12312 GCA_045634545.1 Alphaproteobacteria bacterium
GCATTGAATAACTCAGCGGAGATCCCCGCATCATCAAAAAATTGGTCATAATAAGTTTGAAGGAATTCATAATTCTTCGCTGCATCACCAGTCTCTCCTAATGATAATACATTAACTTCCTTAGCTAATGTTGTTAAGGCATCAACGTTGTTTCTACGAGATGCAATTTCTCTTAAGTTCTTATGGAACTCAGCAGCCATCTCTAAGTCAACTTCTGGATTTCCTTCTTTGTCTATATCAATGATTTGAACTAATAACTTAGTTAAGTTAGTAGATACATAATCATCTCTCATTGGTTCTAACATATCTATACGAGCTAGTGTTTTAACCAAATAAGCAAATGGTGGTTTTCCATCTTCTGTAGCAAATGCTATACCATTAGTAGCAGGAACTACATACCATTGATTACCTTTTTTGTGTTTATATTGTAGATAAGCGTTTCTTAAATCTTTTGGATATTGTTTTAATACTTCATCACGTGTTAATATATTTCTTGATATTAATTCTGACATAACTGTATCGATGAAAGTTAAATCGATAGCAAAAATGTTTATTGCAGGTGTACCAGCAGTTCCGATAATTTTACAATAGTCAGCTGGTAATTTAATAGGTTTGAAATATACAGAAGCACCTTTCTTATATTCTTCTAGGAAATAGAATACTTCACCTTCTAATAATAAGTCTAATAAAGCGCTAGCAGTGAATTTCTCAACTGTCATGTCTTCATCTAAAGTTCTTAATACTGCGTTATAATCATTCATAAGTTTCTTTTTATTAGGTTTTTTATCGTTTACAAGCGGTGTTATCATATAATGATTATATAACATAGTAGAAAGATATTTTAGCATTCTACGGTACAAAGAATCGCCGTAAAATATGCGTGAATAAATTCTCCAAGATTGTTTGTCTGCATGAGGTGTCTTGATAATAGATTCTACATCAAGGCGTGGTTCCCTACGCATTTTAGTAGGATCTAGCACAACATTCCCATTGGGAACCGTAGTTCCCATTTGGGCTATTGATTTTCTAAACTCGCTCATTTTAGACAAAGAATATAAACTTGTTTTTGTTTCTTGTGTTTCCATTTAGTTTCACCTCCGTCTAATTTAAAAAAGTAAATTGCGCCTTACTAAAATCACGATTTCGATTACGCTTATCTAATTCCTCGACTTCGTTAATATAGTATAGGCCATATACAAACGCAGACACTAAGTCCTTTCGCATATGGCCGTTAATACGTTGCAATACTATTGTACTGTTCGTATCAAGGCCTGCTTTTAAATTAGCAAGTTGATCTTGTAATTTTGTAGTCTGAGCGTAAGGAATTAACTTATTTGCCTGTTTAACAGGGTCTAGTTTATTCCAATTTTTATATTTTCCGAAATATCTACGCGCCTGTCGTTCATTAAGTAGTAATGAAACGCGTTTTAAACTCAAAATCATATGAGCATTTACGAAACATTGGCTATTTAATTGACGATTTGCTTCAATTCCGTACAATTTTCGCTCAGAAACACGTTTTTCTGTGCTAGAATACTTATTTTTGTTTAAAAAACTGTATGGTTGATAATACTCTCCACCCACGAATTGTTCATCAATCATATAATCGGCTAATCCGGCACCGGTACCGTTAATATCTATTACGATGGATTTAAAGTCAAACAGGTTGTCCATCTGTTTAATATATACAGCTTGGTCTTTATAGTGGGTGCTGTTCATTAGTTTGATATTAACTAAATGTATCTTATACCTTTCCCCAGGAGTATATACCTTAAATATCATCGCTACAGTTTGGTCGCCTTCAAATCTCGCAACGTCTATTGCCATTACATAGAAGCCATCAGTAAATCCGGCTTCACGTTTGAATTCAGGTCTTACTAACTTACGACACTGTGAGATTAATTCGTATGAATAATAACTGTCCTCACTCCCTCCTGACCATACTGACATATATTCACGTAGGAAGGATTCAAGCTTATAAGACGAGTTCTTTAATTTATCTTTAACCTTGTCTGGAGATAGAAGCCCGTGCATAACTGGAATTCTAAAGTCTCCGCCAAAGCAGAAAGATTTATTTGGGTCTATGGCCATATCTACTAATGTCTCTAGCGTTCTATCGTGTGCATAAGTTCCACGATAACCTGCTGTAGTAATCATGGTTTGCTGTGCATGGGGTTCCGTTTCGTTAAGGATTCCCGCAACGGTTCTTCGATCGACGTTCATTAACGGGATGATAATCTCGTTAACTTCGTCGCCATCCATCAGCGCAAACTCTTCTAGTGTTCCCCAGTGTCTACGTCCTCCACGGGCTGCATTAGTAGTTGATACGATATCCATACGGCTTTCATTCTTCATAGTAATTTCAGCGTAGTCTGAACCGAAGTTACCGTATTTCTTTTTAGCCTTGTCGGCATCACTTATATTTAACTCATTTACAAAGAATGGGAACAAACGGAATATCTCGTTCGTTTTTTCTTCAATGATTTGAGCTGCTTGTTTCTTCGTATCCGCACAAGTAAATCCTTTACTTCCAGGCAACATAATACTACGTATAATGTTCGCAAGGAAGTCTAGGAATGACTTGGAATACGCACGAGGGAATGTTCCTGATACTTCTTGGAAGCGCATACACACTCTCAGGAACAGCCTCTGATAGAAAAATAATTTAAAGTAGGAATTGGTAGGAGTGATTACGTCTATAAGGTAATCGGGATATAATGTGAACAAAGTAATCATATCTTCCATTTCTTTACGATGTAAATCTACATACGCCGGAGTGATAACTACTCTGTCCTCATCATTACGCTCTAGGATGACATTATAATATTCATCCAGGAATTGCTCTAGTTCATTATTTGAATTCATTTTCTACCTGTCTGAACATTAATTCCAATTCCTCTTCATTTAGCGTTTCCTCTATCTCTACACTTTCTTCACCGCTATTAGCATACAGTGCTTCTAAATCATCATCATCGATAATTGTACCCGCATCTTCTGCTAAAGTCTTTTGCGTATACATTTCATTAACAGTCTCTTGGCTATCGTTGAACAGTCTACGCACATATTGTTGCATATTCTCAATAGTTTTATCAACTACATCCCTGTTCTCACTAATTCGGTAGTTAAGTACAAAACCTTTCTTTTCTAAATATGACACCAATTCGGATAATGTATTGATACTACCTTCATTATTGGCAATCTCGTTACCAATACCAAGTTCTTTCATTAATGTATTATATGCTTGTAAATAAGACACCGCATCTTTCGTATTGCCAGCTGTGATTGATTTATCTGACAATACTGAAATCTTTGCTAGTTTACGAATAACGTCCTTGCGGGCTTCGTCTTTAAATGGGTAGTGGCTTAAAGTATGACGCTCATACTCTTCCATGCGCAAATAGTCATCTAATACTAAATCACTACTAGCCCCCCACTTCTTACGAAGGTATAATAACAGATCGCCGTGTATAACTTGTACTTTATCAAGTAGTCCGTTATATTCACGCGCTTTCTGCCACAATGCGTTTACGTTACTCCAATCACTGTCTTGGTACTCACCGCGTATCATCTTATAACAGTAATCTAATAAAAGGGGCCCTAACTTTTCATACTCCTCCTCCATTTCAATCCATACATTTGGTTCGAATGGAATATCAAGGAATTGACACATTTTATCAATGGTCTCAAGTTTCTTACGGTCAATGTGTTGGGCCATACATTCAATACATATAACCGATTTACCATTTATTGAATAAGGCGTTGAATTAGACGTAGGTAAATAATAGTCTAATTCTTGTTTATTGCCACACACTGGGCAAGTTCTATATTTATTATCCATGTTATTCACCTCTTAACATAGTATATAGTCTATCAATAATCTTTGAACATAAATAGTCTTCTAAAGTCATTACTGCGTTATCGCCAACCTTGATTTGTAGATTATCTATTTGTTCAGGAGTCACTATCATAGGTTTATTTAACAGATTTCCTAGCACGTCTTTCCTCCCTGCGTTTCTCACGCTCTATCTTTTCTTCTAGTACGCAATCTTTACACACATCTTTCCAAGAACCATCCACGCAACGTCCAAAGTTTAATTCGTCTGCGAATAACTGACGTCCACATTTTGCACAGTTCTTCCATTTTGTCATGGTGCTTAATTTACCATTAGGTTTGTAATATTTTTCATTCCACCATAAATAAGCGTATTTTACGATTTGCTTACTGATGTGCTGTTTCCAAATGGTACTAATATAATTAACGCTATATGATTTGCCATTGATGTCATAAAGTTCTTTGGCAATTTGCTCATTAGGTATTTTGTCAATTTTGCGTATTAAAATATGTTTATGTTCTGGTGACCATCTTACTCTATCCATTAATTCTTCTAAAAAGTCATACATATGCCACCATGGGTGATATGGATTGTCGATTAACTTTGACTTCATTCCCGAGTAGTATTTAAGCATGGCGTATATGTGTTGCCAATTCCCAAAATCTACCATCATAGACCCCGGGCATAAGATATATGGTCCAATACACATTCCATATTCATCTCTTGGCTCTGAGTGTCCGTTTCCAAATCCACCATTAGTCCCAACCACTGGTCTGAATGCATCTTTAAGTAAGAATTGCTCACGGCGTAAGTCAATCATCCACTCACGTAAGAAGTATTTAGTTTGATATGTTGGTATAAGCTTACGGTTTAAATCTAAATCTCTTTTGCCATCTAGCACATCTTTACAATATTGGTATTGCTCAGTTAGAGTATCTACCGCCACCCACAAATCTTTCATAAAGGGTATGTCAGCATCTAACTCTCTGTCAATTCTAGGTTTAGGCACTTTGTATATAGACATCTCTTTTTGTCTTTGAATTTGTCCTTCCCCTAGGGCTGTTTCTATTAATTCTTCATAACTTACTTTATGCTTACTCCCCTCTTTTAATTCTACTTCAGCATCTACGTCTTCGGCGTATAGTAAGTAATTTGCTACTTTATCAAGTTCTGATGGAGGGGCTCCATCAAATTCTCCCTGTTCTACTAAAAAGTTTACTAATCCAAGTCTTTCTTGGTACGCTTGTAAGTTGTAATCTAATTTCTGTGCTACTCTCATTATATTCTAGGCCCCCTGTATACGACAACCATAGAAGGAAATGGTGCAGCATTCTTACTGTCTCCAAACTTTAGTCGTCCCTTAATAAATCTGATTTCTTTGGCTTCGTGGTAAATATAGTCGTGGAAGTATTGTGTATCTGTCCTTGCTGGTATTAGCATTACTACTGTTGTATTAGGCTTACATCCCTCAATATAAGCTTTACGTACCCAGTCCTTAATTGCCTTACCGTACGGAGGATTACAAAATACTATCTCCCCTCCCCAGTCTTGTAATAATCCATCATCTCCCTCAGTGAAGTATTTATTACATTTGTGGTTATATTCATCAGCACATGGATCTAATGTAAATCCAAACTCGTTATTTAATTCATCATAGAAATCTTGTGGTGTACTCCAGTCATTAGTCTTACTACTAAACATCACTGCTATATTTTCCATTCACCGTCCCTCCTCAGTGTTTAACTATATATATAATATCATAGATTTCTCATTTTGTCAATAGTTTTAATGAACTTTTTGTAAAAAATTTATATTGACAGAATGAAATAGTATAATATATAATATATATAAATAATAAATATATAAATATTATTGCCTAGGAAAGAATATTATTCCCTCATTATATTGTCCTAGGACTAAATATTTATAAAAATTTTATAAAAATAGTTTACACAAGGTAATATATAATATTATAATATATATATAAAATAAAAAAGGAGGAAAACTATGTTAAGATTGTACCGTAGAATAAGATATGGAGATACATCTACTCCTAAATATATTACTAAACAACACAGATGGTTATATAAGAATAAATGGGTAGGTATAGAATCAGTATATGAACATTATCACAGTGAAAAACCTACATATACATACTTTGAATCTGAAGGTAAACTTCATATGTATAAAACAGTTCATTCATTTGATGAATTACTTAATGCGTATATACATTCTGATACTAATTTAAAATTATCTGATGTAACAGACCTTAGTAAACAGGAATTAGAAGCAATTATGAGTGTACAGAAGTGGTTTTATGATAGAAGATTCACAAAATACCTAGATGAATTAAAAGAAATTACCGATAAAATAGAAAATATGAGATTTTAGACTTTACAGACGGTCCCATATTGTGATATGATTTATTTGTAAATGAAAAAAGAGAAAAATTCTCAGGAGGTATAACGCTCATGGTAGAAGTTAATAAAGACATTGCGGCCCAATCCCTCAAGTGGCTGGAAGTCTTAATAGACGAAGGCAACCTGACTGACGCGGAGAAGGGCGAAATACAGACGCTCATTAATTTCTGGCGTATGTACGTTTCATTTGCGAGCGTCGAATAAACAGGAGGTGCGCGAGGACATGTTAGAAGCATTCTTATATGGCGCAGTCGGAATGGCGGGAGCATTAGTGACGTATACGGTTTACGACTGGGTTTATAGTTTCTGCAGATGGTTGCGCAATCGTAATAGTGCCACTACGCAGAACTCGAAACGCCGAAAACGTTAGGCGTAATGCCAGAAAATTGCCATTTCTGTAAAAAATTTACTTTACAGAAACTGGCTCAAATTGATATAATATAATTGTAAAAAATAAAAAAAGAAAATATTTTTTATGACTATGGTCGTATGTGTGTTATCCTTTCACCCTTTAGCGCACATACGAGCGTAGCAAGTAGGAGGAAAAAATAATATGACACCAAAATATGTAGTTTACGAATGTGAAAATTGTGGAAGATTATTCTACAGAGGAGTTGCTGAAGTGTTAACAGACGATGGCGCAGATTGCCATGTACATGTAGAAGTACTTGCTGATGCTGAGGGCAACGCAGAAGAATTCCCAATGTGCGGATGCTTAGGTGGAGACACAGGGCACACGCTAAATACTGACTCAGCTGAAGAAGTGAGCGAAGCGAACACACCCAGCGAAAGCGCAGAGTAGTGGGCGCATAGAAGAACTTAAAAAAAAAGAGAGAGCGACGATAGAGAGGTCGCTAGCGATACGGGGACGCGAGGAAGCAGCGGTAATCAAGAAGATAACAATGCTGAGAGAGCCGACACTGCTACGCGTGCCAACGGACAAACTAATGGGAGTGTTCGACAAGATGGCGAGACATCGTCAGGAACAACGTCGTACGCGAAAGTAATTGCAAGGGACCCCTTTGTGCCGAGTTCTTTGCATACTGTAGTCTTTGATAGAGCCGACATTGCCAGCGCACATTACTTAGGTGTATCCCCCGAGGGGTACTGTGTGGTGCGCGTAGCGTGGCGCAACGGTCTGGTCGAGGACGTATATGATATAGATAAAGTACTAGCTTAAAGGCTGGTATTTTTTCAATGTAAATTTGGATTTTAAATTTTCAAAATTTGGGTTTTGAATTTTGTAAATTTGGGTAGGAGCTCTCCTTTGAGAGCGAACTTTTGTTCGCTTTTTTACTAAACTATCCCCCACGACACACGAGGAAGAGTTGTAGGTGGTATGTGTCGTGGTGTGGTGTGTGGTGTCAACCTTAAAAGTTGACACTTAATAATAATTTAATTAAGATTTAAAAGAGTTTGTCAACCTTAAAAGTTGACACTTAATTTAAAGGCATTTTAAGGCATTTTAAGACACTTTTTGTTATTCTAGTATATTTATATTAAAAACTTTTTTTCGTGCAATATAAAGCAAATTAGTTTTTTTAGTTAACTTTATAAGATTTATATTGTATTATAGATTTATATTTGATATAATGTGTGTTAGATAGGTAGGTGAAAAAATGTTTTTAGATACAAGTTAGTTATAATTATAGGTATATATAATATAAGTATAAAAGAATTAAAGAGAATAGGAGATAAAAAAAATGTTAGAAAGTGTCAATGATTTAAAAGTATATAATAAAGAGAATAAAGAGAGAGAAAAGTGGATTATATATTATATATATGCTAAAATAAAAAATGAATTAAAAGCAATTTATATAGGTATAACAAGTCAATTAAGTTATGTTAAACTAAGAGTAAATGAATATATAATAAATGAATATAATTGCATTAGATTTAGTAAACATAAACGAGATTTAAACAACAATATACATAATAACTTTTTTTTACAAGATTTACATAATAAAGGAGTTGAGTTTGTTTATAAGATATGTAGTGATAAGGTATATAAAACTAAAAGAGAAGCAAAACAAGTAGAAAACATTTTAATATCTAATCAAAACGAATATAGTTGCTTACTTAATATAAATGGACTTACTTTACAACAATTAGAAAAGAAAAGAGTTTTTTATAATAGTTATATCTTAATGAATATATAAACAATATAAAGAGTAAAAAGAGTTTAGAAAAACTTTTTTTACTTTTTTTAATAAAATAGTTGACTTTTTAAAAAAAATCATTATAATATTAGACATATCAACCGAAATAATAGGTTGATAAATTGACACGAAATAATATTTTTAGTATTTACTATCTTTTAGTAGATACTAACTAACTTATTATATAATTCTAGTATAGATAATAACATATCACACGATATAATAAGTTAGTTAGTATTTATTAAAAAAATACTAGAAAGGAGAATGTGTGATATGTTAAAAAAGTTTGAATGTGATGCAATGATAAGTCAACAAGGTTGCACAATAACAACAAATCAAATCAACGAAAAAGAGTGCAAATTAGTTATATCATTAAAACAAGATTATACACACGAAATATTATATGTGTGTGGCAATCAAATTGAAGTAAAAATTATTAAGAAGGACTAATCCCCCTTCTTAATAATACATATCATAGGTGGTATATATGATGGATATATTAGATAATATGATAGATATATATGATAATATGATAATAGATTTATGTATAGATAATAAAATATCAATACACGATAAAACACCTATTTTACAAATCATTATACCTATCAATGATACATTAAAACAAATAAAAAAAGATAGGACGAAAAACAATGAATAAAGAGTTAAAAGAATTAGAAAACAATTTTGTTAACAATGATATTCTAGATTTAATTGATAAAGGATTTAAAGAGTTAGCAAATAAGAAAAAAAATAAATTTGTTGTAGTAGAAGATACCAAAAGAAAAAAAGTTGATATTAAAGTATCTTATCATCAAAATAAATATAATTTAGTAAATGATAAGGACTTTAAAAACACTTTAAAAACTTATAAAGATAAACATTATACTATAAATATCATTTATACAACAAATTAAAAAAATTTTAGAAAAACACTTGACAAAAGTGTTTTTTTTATATATAATAGTGGTGAGTGGTATTAGGCATTTGATCACGAACATTTGTTCGCACGAACGAACGTTCGCTTCGCGACCGCGATCATTTGTTCGTGTATATAGGAGCTGGAGCTGGAGCTCCGCCCCGCGGAATTTTTTTTCTAAAAAAAAAAAAAAAATAGATCTCCCCCTTATATTATACCACGAAACGCCAGGACTTGTCAAGCATATTAACAAAACTTTTTTTATAAAATTTTCGCAAAATCCTTTTGTCAAGACTTGAAATAAAATTTTTTTTGTGGTATAATAGAATAGGGGAAGGACACATTCAAACGCCCGTTCGGGCGATCCCCCCCAACCCCCCAACCTTATATTATACCATAAGGAGCTACGTTTTGTCAATACTTTTCGGAAAAATTTTTTTGTAAAATTTGTGTAAAAAATGTTATGTCAAGTCTTGACTTTTAAAAATTTTTTTTCTTAAAATTTCTTTTGTTAATTCGCATTTTTTTCTTGACTTCAAAATTAAATTGTAGTATAATTATATATGTAAGGGAGATGAGAAAGAAAAAATGGAGATAGAAAAAAGTTGATATAAAATAATAATTTAATATTGACAATAGTAAAAAGATATGATATAATATATATATAAATGAAAGAAATGGAGTTGAGAGAGTGATAAAAAGTTAATTAAAAAAAATAAAAAAAAGATTGACAAGTGGTTGAAAATGTGATATAATATATATGTAAGAAAAAAAAGAAAGGGCTTGTGTAAGTCATAGGCACAAGTTAAGGTGGAAAATATGGCAAAAATGGTTGGAATGAATGCAAACTACAAGGAAGTAGCAATGGTTTTAAAAGGATTTGAAAATGGAACTGCATTTTCAAGAGAAGTTTTTAACAAAATGCAAGAAAACGGTTCAAAAAGAACTTTCAACTCAGTAAATGCAACACTAGCAGCGATGGCTGGTAAAGGTTATGTTGATAAAGCAAAAGCAGTATATGAAGCAGAAGCAAAAATACTAACTAAATACACTTTAACTGCTGAAGGACTTGCTGAACTAGAAAAAGAAGATGAAGCACCTGAAAAAGATGCCTAATCTTCCCCCTGTAAAGGGGGCAACAATAAAATATATAAGAAAAAGGAAATGGAGCGAGAATTATGGTAAAAGGAAAGAAAGTTATTAAATGGAACGGGGAATTATATGAGAATTATGACAAGATCTTAACAGCAATGGAAAATCAAGGTCTATTACCTGAAGGTTTAGTTCACGATTGGGAAAACGATGACGAACTTTACTGGATGGAGCGTTATATAATCAGAGATGTATTAAAGCAACAAGTGGAGGAATTCCCAGTTAAATAACTGGGTTCTTTTAGTTGAGGGAAATTTACCGTACTAGCAAATTTTTGCTGGTACTTTTTTTGTTGCACGCTGACCCTCCCCCCTAAAACCAGACTGCCCCCTATAATTTGGTGGCCAAGGAGCTGCATCGGGAGCTGCGCCAGGCTGTAATTCGCAAGCGAATAGGCGAACATTTGTTCGCGTTAAAGGAGCTGCGCTAACACACGAACATTCGTTCGGGAGCTGCGCTGTCCCCCCTATAATCCCCCCAGATCTATTATATCATAAGGAGCTGGGTCTTGTCAAGTGTTTTCAGCAAAAAAATTAAAAAAAAAAAAAAAAAAAAGAGTTCCCCTTTTATTATATCATACTCCGGGCCCGTTTGTCAAGTATTTTTTTAAAAATTTTTATATAAAATTTCTTTGTCAAGATATTGACACGCATTTTTTTACAGAAAATTTTTCAATTTATACTTGACTTGGGGTGGCTTTTTATGGTATAATAAAAGGTTAGGCCCTTATTTTTAAAAATTAAGGCTTTTTTTAATATTATATCATAAAATATAAGCGTTTGTCAACCTTTTTTTAAAAACTTTTATAAATTTATTTTTGGTGTTTTAGTTGAAATAAGGATCTAATTGTGATATAATAGTATTATGAAATGAAAGGAAAGGTGAACAAATGATAGTATTTCAGTTCTGGTAGAAAATTTACCAAGAAAATGATAAAAAAGACTTGAAATAAGGGTGGAATTGTGATATAATTATATTGTAAATGAAATTAAAGAAAGGCACTTTACATACCATAGTGTAAAGTGAACGGTGGGAAATTATGGAAAAAGTAAAATTAACAGAAAACATGGTAGCAGTATTGAAAGTATTAGCAGAACTACCTGAAGGTAAAGGGTTCGCTAGACAAGTGTTGGCTAAAATGGAAGGTAAAACTTTCAACGGAGTTAACGCTACATTAGCAGCAGCAGCAGGTAAAAACTTGGTAGCAAAAGCAAGAAAAATCAACGAAGCAGAAGAAAAAATCTTGACTGAGTATGCTATCTTACCAGCAGGGCTAGAAGCAATCGCTCCAGAAGCAGAAGATGCAGAATAGCATCTTCTCGGGACATAACCCGTACAAATGAGCAGGGGAACATCCGATCTACACTAGGGAAACATCCTTGGTCCAAGGTGGCGAGAACTGGACTGGCGAACTTATGTTCGTCTTTTTTGCGTTTAGGGCGAACATTTGTTTGCGTAGCAACTGTCGCAAATTTTGAGTGAGTTGGGGAGCGAACATATGCCCGCAAGCGGCGCGCCCCCTCTTTATAGGAGGCAAAAGGAGCTGGGTCGGGGCGAACACTTCGGTATAAAAGGAGCTGCGTAGGAGGGTATATATATTTATATATTTATCCTCTTCTAGTTTATCACATTTTGCCACCGTCTGTCAAGTTTTTTAACAAAAAAAATAAGGGAACTTTTGGTCCCCGGGAATAGTATAAGTAGGAGGTATTTAGGCATGCAAAAACTACCCCCTTTTGTAAGCAAAAAGGAGCTGCGAAACTTGACAGAAGGGGCTCTGAAGAGGTACCTCATACCCCTCCTATAAAGCATAGCTACGGCTAACCATACCC
>JAZRAL010000008.1:0-20612 GCA_045634545.1 Alphaproteobacteria bacterium
TGGCAGCCATAATATCTTCTATTTGGTCTGATGTTTCTTTTTCAGAAGGGAGGGCTTGATTTAGTTCTTCAATTGTAATGTACCCTAGTTCTTTTCCTTTGGAAATTAATTTTTTTAATGCTCCACCAAAAGAATCTAATATAGGGGCATCGTTAATTTTGTAATCTTCATTATCTAAATCTGACATGTCGTTCCTTAAAAATAAATCGATTCTACTACGTTTTTATACGTAGTATAAAGTAAAAGTTTGCAAACGTTGAGTTATGTAACACTTTGACCCCTAAATGTCAAGATATTTTTGTTTTAAAGTGTTATATTTTTGTTAAAATTGGTGAATATTATTGACAGGGGGGCGTTTTTTTGGTAAAACAAACCAAATATTAATATATTTTGTGTACTTAAGCTTTATGTTTTAGGAGAATGGTCATGGAAAAAGTAGTTAGATTAAATGAGTTGACCAGTAGGCGTGAAAAGTTAAAAGTAATTTCTATGTTGGGACAGGAAATTATTAAAGATACTGTGCAAGTAAGTAAAGATAGAGCAGATATTATCTAGATAGTGCTAGCTCCTTAATACATAAAAAAGAAGAACAAATAAAGAGTAAGTGGCGTAGTTTTAAAGAAAGTATAGCAAAGCGCATTGAAAATATTAATAAAAAAATCAATGATACAAAGAAATATTTAAGAGTTAATGCTAAGCTTGGTGTACGAAAAATCCGTCAGGTTCCCAAAGAGGCAGCTAAAGGAATGGCTAATTTGGGTAAAAGTGCTGCCAAAGTTGGTCTTCAAGGTGCAGGGCTTGTTGTTGGTGGTGTAGTTTTAAGTGCTCAAAAATTTAAAGCGGGAGCTGAAAATCTTGGGGCTAGTATGGTTCAAGGTGCTCGCGATACAAAAGCATCTGTTCTTCATGCCAAAAGAAAAGTTCGTGATGTTAAGAATAGTACACTTGAGGGTGCTAGGGCATTTGTAGGTGATGCTAAAGCGCTAATGACAAGCGCAAGAGAAGGTATGTCTCAAAAATGGCAAAGTACAAAAGAGAGCGCTAGTCATGCATGGGCTGCAACTAAAGAAGGAATTGCATCTACAAAAGAAACTATAAAAGCAGGTGTTGAAACAGGTATTCGTACAGTAAAAGAAGTGCCTCATAATGTTGGTTAAGCTATGGTTAGTTTGGGTACAAAAGTTGCTGATTATAGTAAACAAGGTGTAGGTCTTGTTGTTGGTGGCGTTGTTTTAGGAGCTCAAAAAGCTAGTCAATTTGCAAGTGATGTAAAGCAAGGAGCTTTAGATGTGGCTTTAGTTGCTTCTGTTGGTGCTAGTTTATTAACTAAAAAACTAGAAAAAGAAGTTTCACAAGTAAAAGCAGATATTGCAAAAGGTTTTGTTGACGGTGCACAAAATGTTGTGTTGGGTGGTAAAAATCTTGCTAAAAGTGTTGTTCAAGGTTATGGAGATCTCAAAAAAGGTACAAAAGATACTCTTGTTGCAATGGGTGAGGATATTAGAAATAGTAAATTAGCAAAAGATGTAAGATATGGTTTAGACAAGAGTGGTCAAAACTTTATGAAAGGATATAACGCGGCGCTATCTGGTGGCGGTCGAGGTTAATATGGAATTTTAATGCTTGTTTTTTTATAGAAAGGAGTTACTAATGAGTGTTGAAAAAATTTTAGTGGATAATTTCGAGGTGTTAGAATATAATGGGGTTTTGGGTATTAAAATGCCTCTTAATGATGAGCCTTGTAAAACTGGTGAGTTTATTTATGATGGACGTAACTGTGCAATATTAGTTAGAAATGAGACAAAGGCTTTTATTTTTACTAATATTTTAACAGAAATTAGAGAAAAAGTTCTTAATGCTCCTAGTATTATGATGATTGAAACTGATGGTGAAGAAGTTGTTAACTCTTATATGGTTGATGTTGTTAAGGTTGATGAAATTCCATATGAAGATACAATTCCAGAAGTACTTCAAGATGTTTTACGTGATATTAAAGAAATTTATGGTCAAGATGGTGTTAAAGAAATCGCTGCAAATTTCTGGGGTATTAAGTAGTAAAAAAGGATTATACTATGTCTGAAAATAAAGATGTACAAAAAAATATGGCTGAATTAAGAGATAAAATTAATGCACTAAGAGGTGTGAATACTAAGTCTGTGTCTTCAGAAGAAGAAAAGCCTAAATATACTCTTGATGATTTGTATAAATTTATTGATGATTGGTGTGAGAAAAAAGAAGATAAATAATATTTAAAAGCGAGCCATTGGCTCGTTTTTTTGTGGGAAATAGCTGTTGACAAAATTTTGGTTTGCTGTATACCTTGTGGCATATTGTAATTTGTTTTAAGGACTTTTTTTATGAAACACGAACTTTTAGCGCCAGCTGGAAATATTGAGGCAGGGTATGCGGCTCTTTATTATGGAGCAGATGCTGTTTATCTTGGGTTAACTAAGTTTTCGGCAAGAGCTGGAGCTCAAAATTTTACATTTGAAGAATTAGATGAATTTACTGCTTATGCGCATAGTCTTAATAGAAAAGTGTTTGTGGCAATTAATACTATTTTGACTGTAGATGAGATTAAAGAATTAGAAGAGGTCTTTAGAGCACTTGATAAGGCAAAAGTTGATGCATTGATTGTTCAAGATTTAGGTGTTTTTTATTTAGCTAAAAAATTAATTCCTCATATAGAACTCCATGCAAGTACACAGATGGCTGTACATAATGCGGAAGGTGTTAAGTTCTTGAAATCTATTGGTTTTAAACGAGTTGTTTTGGCAAGAGAACTTGGGTTAAAAGAAATTGAAAATATAGCTAAAGAAGTGCCTGATGTTGATTTAGAAGTTTTTGTTCATGGTGCTTTATGTTACTCTTATAGTGGTCAATGTTTGTTTTCTGCGTTAGAATATGGTAAGAGTGCAAATAGAGGAAGATGTATTTATCCTTGTAGGAGTGAATTTGAAGTTCGTGATGAAGAGGGTGGGGTTTGTAAAAGACATCTCTTTTCAATGAAAGATTTGGCTCTTGAAGAGTTAGTTAATAAAATTCCTGCATTATCTTTGAAGATAGAAGGGAGAAAGAAGTCGCCTTTATATGTCGCAACAGTAGTTAATTATTATCGTCATATTTTAGATGGAAAAAAGAAAGATTTAAATAAAGCTGATGATATTAAACAAGTTTTTTCAAGGCCTTGGTGTAAGTTCCATTTTGAAGGTAAAAACAAAGATATTACAGATGAAAATTTTGTAGGTCATCGAGGTTTAGTGATTGGTAAAGTTGAAAAAGTTAGTAAATCTAAGCTTGGTTTTAGGATAAATCATAAGCTTGCTCGTTATGATGGTTTGCAAATTGATGTAGAAGGGGAAGAAAAACCTTTTGGTTTTGGTGTAAAATCTTTATTTGTTAATTCTAAATCTCAATTTGAGGCGGAAAAGGGGAGTTTTGTTGAAGTTGAATTACCTAAAGAGCATCCTTTTATAAAAGAAGGGGCTGTTGTATATCTTTCTTCGTCAACAGAAGTTAAAAGCAAATATGATTATAAGAAGCCAAAACCAAATGAATACAAAAACTTAAATGATATAGATGTTGTTGTTGAGGTTTGCCAAGATAAAATATGGGCAATGGTTGATGAGCATTTTGTCTGTGTTGAAGGTTGTTTTGACAAGGCAAAAGATGCTAAAAAAATTGAAGAAACAATAGTGAAAGCTTTTAATAAAACAGGTGGAACAATTTTTAGGGTTAATAGCATTAAGGTAAATAATAAAGAGGAAAGATTTGTTCCTGTATCGGTTGCTAATGATTTACGAAGAAAGCTTTTAGATGGTATAAGAGTAGAAGAAAAAGAATTTGTTTTACCTGAAGTTAAGTCATTTAATAAGAAAAGTGTTATTAATGAAAATGAGAAGTGTTACTTGAGTTTGAGTGATAAAGTATCTGATTTTAAATGTAAAAACTTTTCGTCGCTTTGGGTTGTTTTGCCACAGATTTGTAGAAATACAAAGCTTTTAAGTAAGCTTATTGATGAATGTTATAATTTAGGTGCTCGAAATTTCATGGTTGAAAATTACTATGGATTTGAGTTACTTAAAAAATACAAAGATGTTAAGATTGGTTGTGGTAGCTTTATTTATATTATGAATGAGTATGCAACTATGCAACTTAAGGAAATTGGAGTAGAGTGGGGCGTTGTTGCAATTGAAAGCTCTTTAGAAAATACTTCAAAAATAGAAAAATTGTCTGCTATTGAGATAAAAGAGCAAGTTGGGTATAGAGTGCCATTGTTTACTTCTGCTGTTTGTATTAGAAAAAATGATTGTAAAAACTGTAAAGGTGGAACAAAAATATTTGAGCTTAAGAAAGATGGGCGATATTATGAGGCAGTTTCAAAGGATTGCCAAGTGCAAGTATTTAGAAAATAAATAAAAAAAACGAGAGTTTATGCTCTCGTTTTTACTTGTAAAGAATTAATACCGGTTTCTTTTTCTTTCCACCAAGTCCTCCATATCCAAAAAACATCTTTAAGTTTTTTAATGATGTTTTTACAATTGCTGTGTCTCGAACAGAACTAAACCTTTCGCCTTTTATACATGTAACTTGCAGTAAGTCATTTGTATATGAGTGACTTAGTTTTAGTATACTATCAGGTAATTCAATTATAGCGATATGTTGAGAATTTCTTAGTGTTTCACATCGTTTTTGTTTTTCTTCTAGGGTTGTGTTGTTTAATTTTTGAAATGCTCTTGTGTATTCATGAGGCTTGATTGTTTCATTTTCTTTTGTTATCCAATTATGATAAACGAAATAACCAATAGAATCATACACACAAATGGCAAAATCATCAAAAAGGAATCTTTTAGACGGTCCTTCTGAGATTATACTTACATTAGTATTTTGATTTTTTATTTCAAAATTTTGAGCAAATGTTTGTAAACACCAGAAAAAGGTTAGTGAAATTAAAATAATTTTTTTCATAAATATAAACATAATATTGATTTTCGCAGGGTAGAATATAACTGTTTTTTTGTGTTTGCAAGAATTTATTGTTAATAAGTGAAATTATTTTTGTAAAATTAAAAAAAATATCTTGACGGATGAAAATATTTAGCATAGAGTTCGTTTCGTGGTTCAAACAATGGGTCCTTAGCTCAGTTGGTTAGAGCCGGCCGCTCATAACGGTCTGGTCGTAGGTTCGAGTCCTACAGGACCCACCATTTATAAAGTTTCTTAGGTTAAGAGTTTTTTTGTTTTAAATAGTGATTTTTTGGGGGATATCTAATTGATACCAACAAAAAACGGAAGCTAAAAAGCTTCCGTTTTTGATTAAAAACTACTAAGATTACCATCCATTGCTTCCCATACTTCTCCTGGAGTATTACAAGAACCACCCTCAATACGCACTGTGAACATAGGTGTGGTTCTTTGCCTGAAGTCATTCTCTCTCATTATACTTTCATTACAACACATAAGTGAATGAGTATTTGAGTAAAGATTGCAATCTAATAAATCATGACTCTGACAATGAACTAAAAATTCATTATAATCAATAATTACCGCAGGAAAAACGTTGAAGGCCTCGTTTACATCATGGACAAACTCATGATAATAACGCATTGCGCCACACTCGGTTTCTTCAAACTTTCTGGCATCTTTAATCGGAAAAGCTGTGTCTGTTCTGTAATTGATGTCATCAATGTGAATTTTACACTCAAATGGTTCCAACACCCAACAATATTCCATTTCTCTGCCGTGTTTTGCAAAATTTTCTTTACAAAATGCAACAGATGACGCAAGCGGAATTATGGGCTCGAATGTACGTTTCCTCATTACTAAACGATGTGTACTGAATTTGTTGCGTAACCATTGGGCTATGAGGTTTCTTGCATCGATGCTTGATTTGGCAACACCAATACGCTCAAAAAAAGTAATGACGAAATAAGGCGCATAAGCATCTTTAACTAGCACAAGGTCAATAAAACCCACACTTTTAGTTGGGTCATTGGTAAGTTTAAGATTTTCATCAACATACCAAAGATTTCTTAATAGCTTTTCTTTTTTGCTAACATCCATAATAAATTATTTTAATAGTTTTACATAATTATTTTTCTTAATGGGGCAATATTAATAATTTTTTTTAAAAAATCAAATAAAATTACGTAAGTTTGTTTTTTAGTATCTAATTCTTTTTTTTATTTAAATATGGAGAAAAGCGGTTTTTAGGTGTTTTTTTTATTGAAAAATTCAAAAAGTGTGATTATGGTTAAGTAATCTTATTTATTATTCTCTTATATTTAAATTTATAATTATGAAAAGACAAAAAGTTTTTGAGTTTGTGCAGGCGTTTGTGTATGAACAATTAGGATGTAGTGATGTGGAGTATAACTCTCGTCTTTTCGGAGATTTAGGGTTTGATAGTCTTGATTTGACAGAACTGGTTATGGCTCTGGAAAAGGAGTTTTCGGTTAAGATTAATGATGTTTGTGTTGATAGTTGGAAGACTGTTGAGGACGTTGTTAATACGGTTTGCAGGTTAATTCCTTAAATATAGAAAAACAGCTTTAAGTGAGAACTTGGGGCTGTTTTTTTGTTGCATGTTTGTCTTTTAGAAGATATGCTTTTATTGTTTTAGTATAAATATAGAGGAGTTTTAAATGTTTAAGCTTATTTTACCAGAAGAAAAATATTGGATGTCATTTTTAGAAGGGGTGGAGGAATTTAAAAACTTTCCAACTGATTTTGATACTAATGGGATTAAAGTAGGGCTTAAATATGATAATTTTGCGGATTTTAAACTAAATAGCGAAAATGAACGTTTAGGTGTTGGCTTAAAAGAAGGATATGTTAGGCAGTCAAGATTATGGTTGATTGAAGGTGATAAATTTGTTGGAGCTTTTGATATTCGCCATAGTTTAACTGATGAATTAAAGAAAAAGGGTGGTAATGTTGCATATTATATTATTCCTTCTTGTAGAAAGAAAGGGTTGGCAAGTTTAGGCTTAAAGAAATGTTGTAAATATGCAAAAGAAGTTTTGGGGCTTGATGAGGTTTTAGTTACTTGTAATGCTTTAAATGTTGGCTCGTATAAAACAATGATAAAAGTAATGAAAGAATTTGGCGGAAGAGAAGATGAGCCTTTTTTGTTTGATGATAAAAAAGAATTAAGAGTTTGGATAAGGACTATGTAGTTTTTTTGTTATAGATTTAGATGTTTTAGAAAAGCATCGGAGCCTTCTACGATATCCCAATAGGTTTCATCAAAGTTTCCAGTGTACCATGGGTCTTTAATATTACGGGGTTTGTTTGCAAAATCGAGTAAGCGGTGGATCTTGTTTTCTGTATCCGGACCTGTGATAGATTGAATGTCTTCGATATTGCTGTCATCCATCGCTAAGATATAATCATAGTAAGCGTAGTCGTGTGGACGAATACGACGAGAATAATGTTCTTCGAACGGCACATGCATAGCTGTTAATATATCACGCGTGCCATAGTGAATACCAGCATGGCACATCTCGTTGTAGCTTTCGGTTGCAGCAGAATCTATTTCAAACTTATCTCTTAGACCACGTTCTTCTACCATTTGCTTAAACACAAACTGAGCCATTGGTGAGCGACAGATATTTCCTAAACATACAAATAAAACTTTAATCATTTTGGAGCCTTTTTTTAGAGTTGTTATAAGATGATAAAAATACTTGATAAATATGATATAGTTTATAAAGTAAAAAATATTAAGGCAAATGATTTTTTTTATTGGTTTAGGAAATTGTGATGATTGAGTTTAATATATCTAAAGAACATCTTGAAATAATTAGAAATTTTCAAAAAGATGAAGCGACGGCAAGTAGGCTTTATGCATATATTGCAAAAGGAATGAAAGATGAAAAAAATAAAGAGATTATGCTTAAAATGTCTTATGAAGAAAAAGCACATTCTCTTATTTGGAAGCAGTATACTAAAGAAGATATAAAGCCAAATAGATTTAAGGTTATGTTTTATAAATTAATTGCTTTTCTTTTGGGATATACGTTTGTTATTAAATTTTTTGAAAAAGATGAGTATAAAGGTATTAATTCTATGGAAAATTTAAAAGAAGTTTTTCCGGAAATTGAGCATATTGTTGCACAAGAAAAAGCTCATGAAGATGCTTTAGCTGATATGCTTGATGAAGAAAGGTTAAACTATACGGGGGCTATGGTTTTGGGCTTAAATGATGCTTTGGTTGAATTAACGGGGGCTATTTCTGGTTTAACTTTTGTATTGATGAACACGACCTTGATTGCTATGAGTGGTGTTATTACGGGAATTGCTGCGACTTTATCTATGGCGGCTTCAAACTATTTGGCGGAAAGGGCTGAAGGTAATAAAAATGCTTTAAAAGCTAGTGTTTATACTGGTATTGCATATTTGATTACGGTTGTGTTTTTGGTGTTGCCTTATTTGGTTTTACCTGAAGATATGTATGTGATAGCGCTTTTGTTGATGATTTTGACGGTTGTTATTTTGATTTATGTATTTAGCTTTTATATTGCAACAGTAAAGTCTGAAAAGGTAATGCCTAGATTTCTTGAAATGGCTGGAATTAGCTTGAGCGTTGCGCTTATCTCTTTCTTGATTGGGATTTTAGCTAAGGTTTGTTTTGGGATTGAAGTTTAAGATATTTTAGATTAAGTGAAATTTTAATAAAGTGTGATAAATTATAGACTTTAAAAGAAAAACTCCGGATTTTGGGTCCGGAGTTTTTTGTTGTTTTAAATAATGTTTATTTACCGTAGTAGGCTTTTTTATAAACCTCTAGAACTAATTTATGTGTGCATGGGCGAGGGTTTCCTCCAGTGCAAACATCTTTCATTGCGGCATCTGTTAGAGCTTCAAGGTCTTCTTCTTTTACGCCTATTTCTTTTAAGGTTTTAGGAATGCCAACGTTTTTAGATAGTTTTTTAACAGCTTTGATGCAAGCTTGTCTATATTCTGATTGTTTCATATCATCTACACCTTTTACTCCCATTGCACGAGCAATGTCTTTATATTTTGTGCCGGTATTTGGTGCATTAAATTCCATTACATAAGGGAGTAAAACGGCATTTGCAATACCATGTGGGGTATCATAAAAGGCTGATAATGGATGTGCCATACCATGAACTACACCTAAGCCAACGTTTGAGAAGGCCATACCGGTCATATATTGTCCTAATGCCATATCTTCACGGCCTTTAGGGTCATTTTCACAAGCTTTTTTTAGAGATCTTGCGATTATTTCGATAGCTTTTAGGTTTAGTGTGTCTGCTAATTCCCATGCGCCTAGGGTGATATAACCTTCGATTGCGTGGGTTAGGGCATCCATACCTGTTGCGGCAGTTAGTGATTTTGGCATTGATGACATCATATCTGGGTCAACAACTGCAACAACTGGGATGTCGTGAGGGTCTACACAAACGAATTTGCGACGTTTGGCTTCATCTGTTATTACATAGTTGATAGTTGTTTCGGCAGCTGTTCCGGCGGTTGTTGCAACAGCAATTACTGGAACTGATTTGTTTTTAGTTGGGGCTAAACCTTCAAGTGATGTTACATCTTCAAACTCAGGGTTGTTGATGATGATGCCGATAGCTTTAGCTGTATCTTGAGGAGAACCACCGCCTATTGCTATCATATAATCTGCTTTGGCTTTTTTGAAAGCTTTTAAGCCCTGTTTTACTACATCTACACTAGGGTTTGCTTTTACACCATCAAAGATTGCATATTTTAATTTGGCATTATCTAGGAGGGTGGTTACTTTTTCTACTACTTTGAATTTTACTAAATCAGCATCTGTTACAATGAGGGCTTTTTTGAAACTTCTTGATTTTGCTTCAACTACGATTGCCTCTATTGCACCACTTTGATGGTAGCTTGTTTCGTTTAGGATAAAACGTTTATAAGTCATAATTTCCTCCTTTTAAATAAAATAATTGTTTGATGGGGGAAGTGTAAAAGAAAATGTTTAATTTTTGGTTAGTGGTGGTTGATATGTATGTTAGTGATATAAAAATCGAAAAATATTTAAAATACGCTTTATTTCATATATTATAATTTCTATATAAAGTATGGACTAGAACTAAAGATGTAATTTTGTTTTAGAAAAGGAGAAAATGAAATGCTTGATTGTTATAAAAAATATCCAAACGATGTTTTGCATTGTAATAAAATAGGTGATAGAGTTAGAAAGGAATATCATAATCCATGGAGTAAAGATATAAATAAATTAAATAGTAGAAAAAGTAAGTAATCAGTTAATAAATATTTAGGGGTAAGCCCGCAGATATCTATTCAATAAAAGGCAACACAATATGTGTTGCTTTTTATTTTGTTTAGAATATTATGCGTAAATGAAAGGAGTGTTTAATGAATAGATTTAGAAAAATTATATATTTTATATTGGGATGGTTATTTATACCTATGATATTATCTTTTTCTACATTGTTTGTTTTTGAATTTAAAAAAGGTATTGGCTTTATTTAGTAAATTGTTTGGAAGTTGGAAAAGTTTATGACCATAATCAAAAAGTTTGTCGTGGTGACTGTTGGAAATGGGATGATAAATTAGGTTGTTTGAAGGAATGGATTTTATAGAAGAAGAGGAATAAATGATAAATATTAATATCAAAAAAATAAGTTGGAAAATATTTCTTATATTTTGGAATATTTGTGCAATTATTGGATTAGTTGTAGGTGTTTATTTTTTTGTATATTGTTTTTGATGATAAAGGATATTGTTTAAGCCAGCAACATGGTGTATGGGACAATGACCAAAAAATTTGTCGTTATGATTGTATTAAATGGGATAAAGAGCGAGGTTGTGTCAAAGAAGACCAACTAAGAGATAATGAAAAATAAATATAAAGTATGGCGATAAAAGATGCGTGTTCAACACATCATACTAAATATAAATAAAGGAGGAAATTTTGGGCAAACAAATATCAGAACTTTTTCCAAAAGTTAGTAAAATATTTATAAAACTATTTGTTTTATTTGTTATGTTTGGATTAATGTTAATTGACTGGATGATTGTTCATACAGTTCCACAGCATATCCTTTATACCTACGGTTTTGTGATGTTTGTTTGCCTTGTTTCTTTTGGGTTAACAATGTTTTCTAAAATAAGAAAAATAAGTTATATTATATTTTTTCTAAGTCTTATAATATACATATGTATGTACAATTTTGTTCCTGACATAAAAGAACAACATCTCATAGATGGTTGTATGGATTTGGGTAATGTTTGGGATTATAATGAGCGAAGATGCAGAACAGACTGTTGGAAATGGGATGATAAATTAGGTTGTTTGAATGAATAGATTTTATAGAAGAAAATGTTTAATTTTTGGTTTATGTGGTTAATGGTAAAGATTAGAATTGTTTGGTAATAGATTTATTTTAAAAGAAAAACTCTCAAAGCAAGTGCGACTTTGAGAGTTTGTTTTGTTTAAGCTAAATTATTTTGACGCACCATATTTTTCTTTTAGTTCAGCAATACGTTCTTCGGTGATGCGTTCAAAGAGCATATCGCCAACTTCAAATGGTGTGCCAGCTTTTACTTTTAAGATTTCTTCTTTGATGTTGAAATCTTTTAAGCTTGGAATATCGTTTAATGAAATCCCAAGTTTTGAGAGCATCTTTTCTGATGTGGTAGGCATTAATGGTGCAGAAAGAATTGCAAAAATGCGAATGAGGTTAATGCAAGTACGTAAGATTTGGCTTGCTTTTTCTACGTTCTCTTTGATTACAACCCATGGCTCTGCTTCTGAGATGTAGTTGTTACCTTCTACCCAGATTTGGCGGAGTTCTGCAAAGGCCTTTCTGAACTCTAAATTGTTCATGTATTTGAAATAGTCATTTGTTCTTGTTTGAAGAGTGTTGATTAACTTTTCTTCTAAATCGCCAAGATTACCGCCTTCTGGAACAGTGTTGCCAATTTTTGATGATGTCATCTTTAGAACACGTGATACGAAGTTTCCTAATACACCATTTAAGTCTTTGTTGATAATGGAAGCAAATGATTCAAAAGTAAAGCTTGTATCTGATGCTTCGGGGATGTTGCTCATTAACCAATAACGCCAGTAGTCTGCAGGATATTCTTTTAGAGCGTCTTCTGCAAAGATACCTCTGTTTTCTGATTTTGAGAATTTACCACCTTCAAATGTTAGGTAGCTTACACCTTTTAGGTAATCAACTTGAGTCCAATTTTCGCCTGTTCCGAGCAATGTTGCAGGGAAGGTGATTGAATGGTATGGAACGTTATCTTTTGCCATAAATTCTACATGACGTATGTCTTTTGCATCATACCACCAGTCTTTCCAATTTCTATTTTCAGGGTCTTCGTCTGCCCATTGTTTGGTTATACCAATATAGCCAATTGGGGCATCAAACCAAACATAAAATACTTTGTTTTCATAACCAGGTTTATTTACTGGAAAGCCCCATTTTAAGTCTCTTGTTATGCAACGAGGTTGTAAGCCTTCTTTGAGCCATTTTTGAGCGATAGAGTATGCAACTTCTGGCCAAAAGGGTTCTTTGGTGATTAACCAATCACGTAAAAGAGGCTCAACTTTGGGTAGATTTAAGAATAAGTGTTTAGTTTCTCTAACCTCTAAGTTTGAAGAGCCTGAAATTGTGCTTTTTGCATTTATTAAATCGGTTGGTTCTAGGACTTGGGTGCAATTTTCACATTGGTCACCACGGGCTTTTTCGTATCCACAGTGTGGGCATGTACCTGTTATATAGCGGTCTGCTAAGAACATTTTATCATCTACGGAATATACTTGTTTGATGGTTCTTTCTTCTATATAACCATTTTTATCAAGCTGTTCAAAGATATGGTAAGTCATTTCTTTGTTTTGCTCTGATGATGTTCTACCAAAATAGTCAAATGATAATCCAAAATCTTTATATGTTTCAAAATGACGTTTATGATTCATATCGCAATAGCTTTGAACGTCCATTCCGGCTTTTAGAGCACCAACTTCTGAGGTTGTACCATGTTCGTCAGTTCCTACAATATATAAAACATCATTTTCCATCATTCGCATATATCTTGCATATACATCTGATGGAAGCAAACAACCAACCATGTGACCTAAATGAGGTATGCCGTTGATATATGGAAGGGCGGAAGTAATAAGTGTTTTTGACATTTTATATATTCTCCTTATAGGTTAATTAAAAAAACGAGGGTAGTTTAGGAGATTTTTTTTTAATTTTCAAGTGTTATCCGGCAAATAAGTTAAAAAAAGTTTATGTTGACAATAAATTGAAAAAATGAAATAATATTTGTAAATAAACAATTATATCGAGGTCTGATATGAGTGATAAAATTAAATGGTCTACAAATATTTTTGAGCTACCTGATGATATTTCTTTTGAAGGGGTTAAAAGTAGATTAAATAAACCTCAAAAATATGATGATGAAAGATTGTTTGCATATGATTGCCGTAAAATTGCAGAATATGCTTTGCTAGATGTTAGATATACAAATGATGTATTAGAAATGTTTGATACATTATTAGATAAAAAAGTTCCTGAAAAGGTTCAAAGTAGCATTTCTTATTCTTTGGGGGAGATGGTTTATTGTAATCCGCAAATTAAAGATGATGTAATTGATTTTGGTGAAAAACATCATCCATTGTTTGAAAAAGATTTAATTAATTCTAATCATCTTTATACAGAAGTTATATCTGATATGAATGATGTTATACACAATCGCAATGAAGAAAAAGTAAAAGAAAAGCTTAATAAATTAAAAGACACTAAAGGTTTAGATGCTGAAGAAGTTGTTGAAAAGCCTAAGAAAGATATGAATGTTAATTCTAATATTGTTAAAAGTTTTTTAGATAAAGAACATTAAATTAATAGTGTAATAAAGTGAAATAATTTGTTGATTTAAATTTGTAAAATACTTTATATAATGTGCTTTGTTAACATATGTGAGGTATTTTATGATTTTTTGTGATATGGATGGCGTTTTAGTAGATTTTGATGGTTCTTTTGAGAAAAAGTATGGTATTTTGCCATATAAGTTGCCAAGACAAGAGTTGTGGCAAACTGTTCTTGATACAAAAGACTATTGGGTTAATTTGCCAAAGCTTAATGATGCAGATGAATTAGTTAAATACCTTAATAAACATGGTTTTCAGATTTTAACAGGTTTGCCTCAATATGGGTTTGATAAAGCCGAAAAAGAGAAAAAAATGTGGCTTAAAAAACACTATGGTATTGAGGAAGGGGTTATTTGTTGTTTGTCAAAAGATAAGCAAAATTATGGTAAAAAAGGCGATATATTGATAGATGATAGAGCTCCTAATATTGAACGCTGGGTAGAGATGGGTGGAATTGGTATTCTTCATACATCAGCGAAAGAAACAATTAAAAAATTAAAAGAGTTGAATTATTGATATGGATATTAAAGTAAAAAAACAAATATTAGATAAAATTGATGATGTTTTAGCTTATCTAGATACTATGGTATGTGGTGATACCGTTAGATTTAGTGATGATGAAGTTAAAGAAATTTTAGCAAAAGAAGAAAATGGTGCTAGAGCTAATTATAATAGAGCCATAGATAAGTTTATTGAAAGAAATAATGATAGTAGTCCTGCAAAGGTAAAAAGATTTATTGTGTATTGGGGATATCCTGGTGCAGGTAAATCTGTTATGACACAAAAGCTTATTGAAAGATTTGCAAGAGATGAAGATTGTTTGCCTTTTAATATTATTGATAAGGATGAGCATCGTTCGTTGTTTCCAAATTTGTTTGATTATCTAAAAGGTGAGCATATTGATGAATGTGAAAGATTTGCAGGGGTTACTATTGATTATGTGCGCAAAATCTTAGATTTATCATTAGAGAAAGGTAATAGATCGGTATTGTCTGTTGGCTCTATGGGGGCTGGTGTTGAATTTAAGGATAATGCAACAAAAGCAATAGATAATGGATATAAGCCTTGTGCTGTATATATGGCGGTTAATCCAGATATTGCATATTTGAGTAATATTTATAGAAGTGCTACTCTTTATGATAAAATTATATTTAATAATCAACAATTGTATCCAAGACTTGTTTCTCATGAATATTTTTCAAGGGTAGTTGAGCAATTGCCTAATATGATTGAGAGAATTAATGAGTTTCAAAAAGAAAATTATGAAAATGTGGATTTATTGGTTGTAAATCGTCAGAATGAACTTTTATACGATTCAAGAGGTCCTCATGTAGATAATGTTCTTGATGTTATTAGAAAAGAAGAAGAACGTCCTCTTAAAGTAGAAGAGGTGATTACTATAAATGCTCAGTTGTATAAAATCCATGAGAGTATGAAGTATAGATATGAAAAAGGCGTCTATAAGCCAGCTCGAAGCGAAGTAGATGTTGCTAAAGTTGCTATTAAAAATATTAGAGACTTAATTGAAAAACAACCTGAAGATAGGGAAATAATAAAGCTAAAATCAAATATTACAAAAAAAGCTTCGGGATTTGAGTTGTGATGTATTTGAGAAAGCCACTAACAAGAGGCTTTTTTTTATGTTAGTTGATGTGTACAAATATAATAAGGAATGGTATATTTTATTTATTTGTTTTATGTTGTTATTAGTAAAAAATAGGAAAGAGATGATGATTGAAGATATACTTAATTTTGTTAGAATTGCAGGAAACAAGTTAAAGAAAATAAGAAAAGAAAAAGGGCTTTTAATTGACTATAAAAGTGAAACTCCTGTGGGTATGGTTACAGAGGCTGATGAAAAAGTTAGTGAAATGTTTGCTAATTTTCTTAAGAAACATTTTGGTAATTTAAATTACTTTATTGTTGATGAAGAAACTGTAAAAAACTACGGTAATAAAATTTTTGATAAGATAAATAAAGCAGAGTATGTTTTTATTATTGATCCATTAGATGGGACATTGCAATATGCTCAGGATATTCCACTATATGGAATTTCTGTTGGAGTTTTTAAGAATAAAAAACCATTTATTGGGGCTTTATATATGCCAAAACTTAATGATTTGGTTTATTCTAATGAGGAAAAGGACGTTTTTTGGGTAAAGAATGCATTTAAGAAAAATGAACATGTAATAAAACTTGATAAGAATTATAAAACAACATCAAAGCTGATTGTTGATATTCAGCAACATTTTGAATTGGATAGAAGTAAAAATTCTAAAAATTATCTTTTTGTTGACTATTTAGCTTCTGTTTTTTCTTATGTGTTAATTGCAAGCGGTAGAATTAGAGCAGGAATGTTTAAGGATTGGCTGTGGGATGTTGGTGGTGCTTGGCCTATTTTTGATGCACTTTGCTATAAGATATATGATTTTAAGGAAAATCGATATATTAAAAGTTTAGATAAAAAGGATTTTACATCTGATTTGAAGTTTAAGAATGCTCATATTATAGGTGTGAATGCTGAGATAAGTTATTTGAAAAAAATGATAATTAGGGATTTGGAAAAATGAAAAGTATAAAAGTTTAGTTAAATATTAATAATTTTTAGGTTAAACGGATATATATAATAGGTATTAAAAATAAACAATAGAGGTAAAAATGACATTTAGTATTTCTGATTTTATCAAGGTTAATCGAGTTTATTTTATTTGGGCTGTGTTTTTTGGCTTATTATATCTTTTTCGTGATATGTTTGGCTTGGTTTTTATGACCTTTATTATGTGTTTTGTTGTATCTTCTCTTGCCCATAAATTAAGAAGAAAGTATCGTTTTAATAGAAGAGCAGTTGTTGTTTGTTTTTATATAATCTTTTTGCTTTGTGTTATTTGCTTTTTAAAGTATATTCCTCCAAGACTATTGGGTGAGACGATTAGTTTTACAGAGCAATTACCAAGGAGTATTCAATCTGTTAAGGAATGGGCAGATGTAGAATTTAGAGATAATGAGTTTATTGCACCAATGTTTTCTCAACTAGAAACAGCTTTTGTTCCAGAGAAAACTGTTGTGAAGGCCTGGGGATTTTTAAGAAATGTTTTAGAGATGGGTGTGCACTATATTGGTTGGTTCTTCCTTGCTATGTTATTTAGTTTCTTGATTTTATTTGATTTGCCTAAACTCTCTAAAGGTGTTAGACGCTTGAGATATACAAGGCTTGCTGATACTTATCATGAGACGTCAGATAGCATAATGCTCTTTGCCAAAGTGGTTGGTGAGAACTTTAGAGCTCAGCTTATCATTTCTCTTATCAATACAGTTTTAACAGCGATATGTCTTTACTTTTTAGAGGTTAAGGCTGTTGCTCTTTTATCAACGATTGTATTTATGTGTGGTTTAATTCCTGTTTTGGGGATGTGGATTTCTTCTGCACCAATTATTATAATGGCTATTAATAGCGGTGGGGTTGAGCTTGGACTTTGGGCTTTGTTAATGATTATAGTTATACATATGATTGAGGCTTATATTCTTAATCCAAGAATTGTGTCTAGTGTAATGCGTATTAACCCTGTTATGACACTTATTATTCTTTATATTGCCCATAGTTTAATTGGTATGTGGGGTATGCTGCTTGGTGTACCTATAGCAGTTTATATTTATCGTAAAATAAGTAAACCATTTGAGGAATAGTTATGAAGTTTATTAATTTGAAAAAGAAAAGCTTTGTTTTTTTATTAGTTTTTTCTGTTATATGCTGTTTAATCGGTGGTTACTTTTTATTTAAGAAACCAACAGTTTCTATCGTTATGCCGGTTTATAATGGTGAAAAATATCTAGAAAAAACGGTTTTGTTTTTGTTGCATTCTGATTTTAGAGATTTTGAGTTTATTATTATTGATGACGGCTCAAAAGATGGTAGCTATAAAAAATTAGAACAAATAGCAAAAATGGATAAACGCATTAAGCTATATAAAAATGAAAAAAATATGGGTATTGTTAAAACCCGTAATAAAGGGATGAGCTTAGCAAAAGGAAAATATATTGCACCAATGGATCAAGATGATTGGTCTATGCCAGAGAGGTTAGGAGCTTCGGTTAAATATTTAAATGAAAATCCTTTGATTGATGTTGTAGATGTTGGGACAATATTAATGAAAGATTACTTTCAAGGACGCAAAGTAGAGAGATATGGTGCTATTTCTTATTTGTTGAAAACGTTGGAATTTGAAAGAGAAAATTATACCAAAGAAGAAATTGATGAGAATATTAAATTATCTCTTTTGTTTTCTTTAGCTGTTCCTACTCAATCTGGTGCGATGATGAGAAAGGAGTTTTTGGAAAAAAATAATATAAAATATCGTGAGGGAATTTTATATTCAGATGATTATTATCTATATTTGGATATGGTTAAAAAAGGAGCTAATTTTCATCATATAGATGAAGTTATGCATATATATAATGATGTAAGGGAACATGAAAAAGGTTTTAATGTAAAGCAAATTGAAGAAACGAATAATGCTAAAAGAGAGTTGTTTGCTTTTGTTGGACTTAATTTTGATGATTATGTACAAGATTGGAATAATTTGGAAATGTTTGTATGTAGAGTTATTGATGATTTACTTAAAAAGAGTGATGAAGAGTTATATTTTAACAGGGTTTTGTTAGAAAAAAACAAAAAGTTTGTTTGTGGTAAAGAAAATTAATTTTACTTTGTATGTGTTGACAAAATAAACAAAATGTAATATATTCCTCGTAAATTGTTGAGGATATATGAAATGAATATTGAAAAATATATAGAAAATTTAAGAAAAAAGGCTAAAGGTAATAGTTTTAGTATTTTAGCTGAAAGATGTGTTACATCACAAGATGCGCCATATCGTATTAAAAAAGCCAAATCTATTAAGAGAGATGATGTAGTTGTTTTATGCATTGCAGGATATGGAGGAAATGAAATATTTCTTAAAGGTTATAACTCTATGCTTAAAAAAGTTGATGGGTTTGTGAAAGATGAATTTGGTGGTAAGCCAAGGGTTGTAGTTGCAGTGAGCGAATTTGGTAAATTTCATGATCATAGATTTGCAAGAAGGGCAATGCATTGTAAGGTTTCTTGGCCAAAACATTATGAAGAATTAAAAAGAAGTGTTGATGAAAAACATTATGAAGAAACATTTAATCCTAAATACATAAGAGATATTTTTGATGAGGTATTAAAACCTCGTATTCAAGATGACAATGGTAATAGATTTGAACTAGATGAAGCTTTAAGGAATGTTAGAAAGGTAAATATTGTTACACATTGCCATGGTGGATATGTGGCAATGGTTTTAGAAGAAATGATGAAAAAACGTATGGATGAGCTTTCATATTCAAAAGTAGAACAAAAAAAGGTTATAGAACAGTTATTAGTTGTTGGATATAACCCTGATTGTCCGTATGTGGTATCTGATACAAAATTTATTGGAATTGTTTCTAGCCAAGATGGTAGCAATAGATATAATAATTATATGCGTGAATGGTTGTTGATGAAACCTCATATTTTTGGAGTAGGGTATATGCCAAAGCGTTGGGGTAGGACATTGATTGGCGATATGGTTAATAGCTCATGGGATGAAGTTAAAGAAATTGGTGAAGATGCTGATTTTTTTAAGCCACAAAAAGGCGTGAGTGAACATGAGTTTTTAGGTTTTGAATCTATGGATGGAATGAGCAAAACAGGGGAATTATTGCAACATTTTGGGGCAAATGTGCTTTATAATGGAATTGATAATTCGTTAAAACAAGACAAAAAGTTTGTTCAAATTCCAAATATAAGAACATTGACTGCTAGAAACTTTGGTGATAGAGTTTTGTTTGCAAAAAGTGCAATTATTGGCTATAAATTAGAAAAAATGTTAGAAAAAGTAGATAAAAAAGAAATTGATGCTTATGCTAACTGGAGAAGAAGTTTACCTGTTGTAACTCTTGATTAATATAAGAAAGGAAGAAAAGATGGCTATTAAATATGTAATTTTTGATGTTGGAGGAGTTTGCTATCCGTATTCTTTAAATAGCTTGAATGATTGGGCTTTTGAGTGTTGCTTAGATAAAGAAGAATTTTTAGCAAAGAATGGAGTTAAGAGTTTTGACTATAATCCTTATATGCGAGGGGATGTTGATTTTAGTAAATTTTCTAAAGAATTATGTGAGTATGCGGGTATAAGCTATTATAAAGAAATAGAAAATAAAATAGATGAGAAACTCCATGAAGGGGTTGGAGATTTTTTTCCTCAAACTTTAGAGTGTATGGATAAAATTAAGCAAAAAGGAACTAAAGTTGGTTTGTTATCTAATGCACTTGCTTGCCTTTGTGATACTGCAGATAGTTTGGTGGATAAAGATTTATGTTTTGTTTCTTATGAATTAAAGTGTTTGAAACCTAATAGGGAGATTTATGAAAAACTTATTGAAAAGCTTGGATGTCATCCTAAAGAAATACTTTTTATTGATGATAAAGAAAAAAATGTTAAGGCCGCTATTAGTCTTGGAATTAATGGTATTGTATATAACAGAGAAACAATTATTAATGATGTTAATTGTTTTTTTTATAATCTAAAATTATCTAATGATATTTAAAAGTAATTTAAAATAAAAAAATCTCCCTACCATTTTCACAAACATCGGGAGATTCCGTCAATACTTTCGTATTAACTAAAAATGCAAAATAAAGGTTGTA
>JAZRAL010000009.1:0-74796 GCA_045634545.1 Alphaproteobacteria bacterium
AAAAAAACTAGATTTATTACGATTTTCGTAATATAAGACAGATTTTAGAAGAACAAAAGTGTACCCGTAGCTCAACTGGATAGAGTGTTGGCCTCCGACGCCAAAGGTTGCGAGTTCGAACCTCGCCGGGTGCACCACCTACTTCATTTATTTAAAAAAAAATAAACCGCCCCTTTTAGGAGCGGTCTAACTTTTTAATCTTTCACGTGTACAAACTTACAATTGTCATAGTCGAATTCCAAATGCAAAACTCCGCAATTGTCATAACAAACATCATCTAACTCTAGCCCACAAGCAAGAGCATTTATAACACCAGCATGGCAAACAACACCAACATCTTCCAAATCAAATTTATGACAAGAAACAATGTAATTCAAAGCTTTCATTACTCTTTCAAAAACTTCCTTCTTGCTTTCGCCATTAGGAAATTTTTTGCCCCAAGTTTCTTTTGTTGGCCAAAAATAATCGTGAATTTCATCACCATAATTTCTTTCAACCTCCTCATAAGGCTTACCTTCAAAATCACCAAAATCACACTCTCTTAAATCCTTTAAGATAGTTATTGGAGCAAAAGTGAAATTTTTACTTGCAACAATATTGGCCGTTTGAACTGCTCTAAGCAAAGGAGAGCAATAAAACCTGCGAATATATTTATGCTTAATTGTTTCACCTAAATTCAAAGCTTGTGTTTTTCCTGTTTCATTTAACAAGCAGTCAGAACCACTGCCTTGCCATTTTTGAGCGACATTCATGTCTGTCTGTCCATGGCGTAATACGTAAACATTGATTTTACTCATAATTGACATATATATATTTTTGTAAAACATAAAATATCACTTATTTTATTTTTTGCAACAAAAAAGGTAGCAATTTAGCTACCCTATTGATTTAACTATAAAATCTTTTATTTTTTCACCTCTATAATTCTAACAGCTTCATCATATACTTCATCGATTCCCATATCAGAAGTATCCAAAATAATCGCATCATCAGCAGGTTTCATTGGCGCATCTTTACGATTTGCATCACGTTCATCACGAGTCTTTACATCTTTTAACACTGTTTCATACTCAGTTTCCATGCCTTTTGCTATAAACTCATCATAACGTCTTTTAGCCCTAACCTCAGGAGATGCGGTGATAAAAAACTTAATATCAGCACAAGGACAAATAACCGTACCTGTATCTCTACCATCATAAATAACGCCTTTTGCAGGAGTCCCATCGGCAAATGTTGGATTCTTATAAAAATTTCTTTGCATATCCAAAAGTCTTGCTCTAACACCTGGGTAACTAGAAACAATTGATGCCGCCTCGCCACCTTTTGCAGAACGAAAATCACTATGTTTAGATAACTCAATCATCTTTGCAAATGTAAGTGCTCCCGCTTCTTGCTCTGCTGTTGCTACATCTTTCAAATCCTTACCACCTAGCAACAAAGAAAGCCCAACAGCTCTATAAACCATCCCTGTATCAAAATAAGCAAGACCATATTTATCTGCCAACTTTTGAGAAAGAGTGCCTTTACCAGCCGCTGCAGGACCATCAATTGTAATAATCATCATACCCCCTGTCCATAAATTAATAAATTTTATTTATTCTTTAACATATTCTCATTAATATCTCAAATATAAAACCAATTTACACGAAGAATAAGAAAATGGCAAAAAACTTTCGTTTATACACAGAAGAAGAGCTAATATCAGATAAAACTATATTTTTAAACGAGCAACAAACTCATTACCTAAAAAATGTAGTAAAAATCTCAAATCAAGACACACTACACTGTTTTGATAACAAAAATGGTGAATTCTTATGTGAAATAATTAGCATAAACAAAAAAAACACCGAAGTTTTAGTAAAGCAAAAAACCAAACCCTATAAACAAACACCAGATATTTGGCTACTCTTTGCCCCACTAAAAAAAGACAATACAGATTTTGTTATAGAAAAAGCAACCGAACTAGGTGTTAGAAAAATAATACCAACTCTAACTACATACACTATAACAAATAACATCAAAACTGAGCGCTATCTTGCTCAAGCAATAGAAGCCTCTGAACAATCAAGAAGAACAGATATCCCTGAAATATCTTCCCCTCAAACATTGCAAAACATTTTAACAAATTGGGATAGCGAACGTACACTATACTTTATGGATGAGACCTTAGAAAGCCTCCCTTTTTATGAATTATTAAAAGCATCTTCTTCAAAAAAATCAGCCCTACTCATTGGTCCCGAAGGCGGTTTTTCAAAAGAAGAATTAAATAAATTAAGAAATAGTCCTTTTGCCAAAGGTGCAACACTTGGGCCTAGAATCCTAAGAGCAGAAACAGCATCTCTTTCCGCTCTTTCATGTTGGCAAATGGTATTAGGTGATTGGAGTAATTAAAATGAAAATATTAATAGCAGATGATCATGAATTATTCTTAAAAGGTTTAGAGTTCACCTTAGAACAAAACCTACAAACCCCAGAAATAACAACAGCTCAAAATTACACCGAAATTTTTTCAATAATTGAAAAACAAAAAGATTTTGACCTTATTATTACAGACCTTGCTATGCCTGGAGCAAATTGGTTAACAGCTATCACCAAAATACACAACACTCTACCAGAAACTCCAATCATTATTATCTCAGCCGTATTTGATAAAGAATTATTACAACAAACCCTAGATATTGGTGTATCAGGATATATCCCAAAAACATCATCAAACAACCTAATAGTAAGCGCAATAAACCTTGTTCTAGCTGGAGGAATGTATATTCCGCATGAATTATTATACTCAACAAAACCTCAAGACGTATCGGAAGAAAAACAAAAAGAATACATTAATCCATTAAAAACACTAGAAAAATTAACACAAAACACTCCAAAACAAGATGGCAAAGGATTAACTGCTCGTCAAATAGATATTGTTAAATGCATTGCAGAAGGTTTATCAAATAAACAAATTGCATATAAATTAAATCTAACAGAAGGGACAATTAAAGTACACATTACCATTATATTGAAATTATTAAATGTAAAAAATAGAACTTCTGCAGTTATAGAAGCTGCAAAACGTGGATATATTAAAGAAGAAAATAACTAATTAGAGGATATTATGAATAAAACCGCCAAAAGAAAAGCTCCCCCATATATTAGAAATGTATATTCTTGGTTATACCTTAAACCTTTTATTTACAATATATTAGACAACTCAATAATTCAAAACCTTTTTACTTTAGGCTACCATAGCACACTAATTGAAGAGCTAAAAAAAGAAATTACTCCTCACTCAAAAATCCTTCAACTTGGTGTAACTCTCGGTGCTCAAATAGAAAAAACCTACCATGCCGTAGGAACTTTTGGCACATATTCAATAGTTGACATACTTCCCCACCAACTTGAAAATTGCCAGGAAAAACACCTAGAACAAAAAATTAATTTTATACATGCAGATGCATCAAAAACTATAAAAGGTGAATACGATACCATTATTTGCTATATGTTATTGCATGAACTTCCACCAATTACTCGCACCAAACTTCTAAAAAAATCAATATCAGCCTTAAAACCTGGTGGAAAAATCGTATTTATAGATTATCACAAACCATCATCATTTAATCCATTGTGGTATTTCATAAGAGCATTTAATAGATTATACCAACCATTTGCCGAAGCTTTATGGAAAAATTCAATAAAAGGCCTAACTCCAAATGCAGAAACATGCAAATGGTCAAAACAAACCTATTTTGGTGGAATTTATCAAAAAGTTGTAGCAACAAAACTAAAATAAAAATAGGGTTGGATACCCAACCCCAAAAACAAAACTAAAAAAATTAAGATTTTTCAATACTAATTTTCTTAAATTTTTGTTTTTCCACTTGAGATTTTGGAATAGACACTTTCAACACACCATTATCACACTTAGCAGTTGTTGCATCATAATCCAAATCCCAAGGAAGCTGTATGGTACGCTTAAACATACCATACGAAATTTCAGAAAAATAATTATCTTTATCTTTTGCTTTTGTTTCGTTTCTTTTCTCACCAGATATACTCAAATATCCATCAGATGAAACTTTCAAATCAATATCTTTTTCATTCATTCCAGGAATTTCAGCCATAATATTTACAGCATCTTTATCTTCAGATACCTCAATTTTAGGCGCTAAATCAGTCATATCAGCATTTGAGTTATCAATATAATTCCAAAAATAATTCATTAAGCTTCTAAAATCTGTTGGATTGTGAGAAACGGATAAGTCATGATTTTTTTGAGTATTATTAGCCACCGCATTTCTCATTAATTTTCTCCTAAACTCTATTTTTCATCAACCTCAATAAAATCAACTTCGTCAATTTCATCAGACAACTTTGAACCGCAACAACAACCACCAGCAGAACTACTTGCACTAGAAGATGATTGAGAAGAAGTTGATTTAGACTTTTCATTAGCAAATTTAGATTGAGAATTTTTCATATTTACCTCCAATTTAACAATTATTTTAATAACAACAATCAAATGTATGCCTCAACATACACCTCATAAATAACCCTCAATCTATCTTTTTTAAGCTAAACTAAAGGGCAGTTTTTACTGCCCTTTATATCTAAAATTCAACTGTAATATTTCGTCCCATCTTCAAAAACTTATCAGTTCTTTGTGTTTTTAAATCATCAGGACTTATTTTTACAAGCTCATTCAAATTACGTATCAAAGCTTCTTTAACCGCCTCAAAGGTTTGCTCTCTATTGCGATGAGCTCCACCCAAAGGCTCTTTGATAATCTCATCAATAATCCCCAAAGCCTTTAAATCTTGTGCTGTTAAGCGAAGAGCTTCTGTTGCATCTTTTGTTTTATCTGGAGAGCGCCATAAAATAGAAGCACAACCCTCAGGAGAAATAACAGAATAAATAGAATGTTCTAGCATCAACACCTTATTTGCAGTTGCAATAGCAATAGCTCCACCACTACCACCTTCACCAATAATCAAAGAAACTATTGGCACTTTAACTTGCAAACATTTTTCAATAGATGATGCAATAGCCTCAGCCTGTCCTCTAGCTTCTGCATCAACACCTGGATAAGCCCCTGCTGTGTCAACAAAACTAATTATAGGAAGATTAAATTTATTAGCTAAATCCATCATTCTTTGAGCTTTACGATATCCTTCAGGCCTTGCCATACCAAAATTATATTTAATACGGCTATCAAGGTCTTTACCCTTTTCTTGCCCCATAACAACAACAGCTATTCCGCCAATTTTACCAAGACCGCAAACCATGGCTTCATCATCAGCAAAACGTCTATCACCAGAAAGTAAAGTAAAATCTTCCACTAAAGCATTTATATAATCTAAACAATGAGGTCTAAGAGCGTGTCTTGCTATTTGAGCTTTCTGCCAAGCAGACAAATTCATATATGTACGATTAATATGCTGAGTAAGTTTTCTCTCTAAATGGCGCATTTCACGAGCAATATCCATATCCTCATCTTTTGCCAAAAGCTTCAAATGCTCAATTTTTTCTTCTATTTCTAAAATATCTTTTTCAAAATCAAGCACAACAGCTGTAGAATCAGTCATTTTTTATACCTTTTTAAAATTAACATTACCCCCCTTATATCATAAAATAAAAAAATTTCACCATTTTTTTTACATCTATACATTTAAACCCCGAAAAACTTGTATAAAACTATATGGTTTCTCATTTTTTTATTTGCAAAATACTCATATAGCACTACAATACATAAAAAATCTATCCGGAGTAAAACATTGTTAAATATATCTTTTTTTATAATTGCTTTTTCAAGCACTTCTTGGTTTATTTATTGTTTAAAAAATCTTAGCTTTTCACCATTTTTGCCTGAAACAGCTTATAGAAACATTTTAACTATCGTTCTACCTATCATTGCTATGTGGGTAATCTTTAGCATTATAAAAAATTATATCCAATCAAAGCTAAATAACCAATATTTACTATACTACCTAGAACAAACTAAAAAAAACTCTGAAACTCTTTTGGCAATATACTCATCTCTTAACGAGCAAAAAAAAGAATTTAATAACAATTTCATACTCACTCAATCAGAAAACCTTATCTCTGATGTTAATGAAACTTTATCAGAAATAATCAAACGTAGCAATTCAATATCAAGCTCTCAAATGGAGCACCTTTTAACTCGCACATCAAATGGTGAGCGCTGGTTAATTGCTAAAACCTTTATAGAAATAAACAATTTCCAAACCGGTTTTTCTGAACATTTACTCCAAAAAGCTCAAAAAGATCCTCTATTAAAAGGAAGTATCTTAGAGTTCCAATCTCGCTATCAAGATATTCATGCAAAATTAAAAACCTATGACACACATAACATTCTATTTAGCACAATAGAATACGGTCCATTAGGTAAGGTTTATAATATTTTAGAGGATATTTTCTCATCTTTAACTAAAGAAAAAAATACTCAAAAACCTATCACACAAACCATTGCTCCAAAACCAGCTACAGAAACAAACACAACTGATGTAAAAGAATTTCCGTCATTCCTCACATCAGAAAATTACTTAAAACAAGTAAAAACACCTAAAGCAGAAACTCCTTCAGAACCAATAAATATAGAAGAAGGCTTAAAAGCTATTCGCCAAGAACTTATCTCAGAAAAACCTAAATCAACACAAACAATAACCACCTTTGCAAGCACACAATCTGCTTTACGCAACATCAAACCAACAGTGCAAAAAGCAAAAGTGATTTCAGTTGATGAGCTAGAAAAAGAGATAAATGCATCTCCAGAAAACAATTATGACACATCAATTAGCCCTTTAGGGGATTGGTTAGATGAAAAAAAGAATTAGTCTAATCCTTTTTTCTTTTATATCTCTACTAAACATATCTTCTGCTAGCGCACTAGATAAAAATGTTCTAATCACAGATGTTCTAACCATAAATAGCGCACCAAAATACTCTTCTGATTTTACACATTTTGATTATACAAACCCCAATGCCCCTAAAAAAGGCAAAATAACTCTCCCAGCATATGGCACATTTGATAACTTTAACCCATATATATTCAAAGGTACAGCCTCAACAGAAACCGCATCACTAACTTTAGATAGTCTAGCTATAACTCCAGCAGATGATATCGGTTCCGCCTATCCTCTTATTGCCGAAAAGTTTGAACTACCTAAAGACAAATCTTTCGTTGGATTCTTTATCAATCCAAATGCAAAGTTTCATGACGGCACACAAATCACCGCAGATGATGTAATTTTTAGCTTCAATTCACTAATCACCAAAGGATCACCAATCTATAAATTCTATTATCAAGATGTAGAAAAAGCAGTTAAAATATCCCCCTCACACGTTCGTTTTTATTTTAAACCTAATACCAAAAACAGAGAACTACCGTTAATCCTTGCGTCGCTTAAAATATTCTCTAAAGAAGATTTTAAAGACAAATCTTTTGACAAACCAACCCTAACTCCCCCTCTTGGAAATGGTCCGTATCAAGTAAAATCATTTGATGCAGGTAAATATATAGTTTTAACAAGAAACCCAAATTACTGGGCAAAAGACCTTCCATCACGTAGAGGTTTTTTCAATTTTGATGAAATAAAATATGATTACTATCAAGACACAACCGTAACCTTACAAGCTTTATTCTCAAAAAACATTGACCTAAGATTAGAATATATCGCAAAAACTTGGGCAACAGCCTACAATAACGAGCTCATAAATAGTGGAAAAATAAAAAAACAAGCCATTACCCACACTCGCCCTGCAACAAATCAGTTTTTTGCTTTCAACACTAGAAAAGAAAAATTTTCATCCCCAAAAGTTCGCAAAGCAATAGAGCTTGCCTTCAATTTCCCTTGGGCAAATAAAAACCTTTTTTACAATCAATATCAAAGATTAAATAGCTTCTTTACCAACACACCATACCAAGCAACCAATACTCCAACAGATAAAGAGTTAGATATCTTATTACAATATGAAAAAGACCTTGATGAAAAGATATTTACAACACCAACTGAAGAATTTTTTAGAAACGACAATCTATCAGATAGAGAAAATCTAAAAATAGCAGTCAAATTGTTACAATCCGCCGGTTATGATTTTATCAACGAAAAGATGTGTAATCTACAAACAGGCGCACCTCTAGAGTTCGAAATTGTAATAAACTCTGCCAATGGTCATACATTTACCCGAGTATTACTACCATTTATCGAAAATCTTAGAAAAATTGGCATAAAAGCCACAACTCGCATATTAGAAATCAATACCTATAAAAACAAACTAGATAATTTTGATTTTGATATCATTGTAGGAGGATTTGGCGGAATATCAATGCCTGGAACAGAACAATACGACCTATGGGGCTCACAATCCGCAGATACCAAAGGCTCAAATAATCTAATCGGCATAAAAGACCCAATAATAGATGACCTAATCAAAAAAATCGTTGAAACCGAAGATGCAGAGCAATACACGGCCTATGTTAAAGCATTAGATAGAATTTTACTATTTAACCATTACGTTATCTTTAATTGGTACTCAGCAACAGACAGAATTGCATATTGGGATAAATTTGATTTCCCCAAAAATCAAACAACTGGCGTAGATATAAATACTTGGTGGATGAAGGAATAACATCATGCGAAACTACATAATAAAAAGATTATTGCTAATCCCCTTTACACTATTTGGAATATTGCTAATAAATTTTGCAATTGTACAACTAGCCCCAGGTGGCCCAGTTGAGTATATGCTTGCTCAATACAAAGGCATACAAACTTCTGCAACTGGAAATATCAATTCCGGAGTTCCAAACCTCAACGAACAAAAATACCAAGGCTCCAAAGGAGTGCCAGAAGATTTAGTAAAAGAACTAGAAAAACAATTTGGTTTTGATAAACCTGTACATATCCGCTTTATCAAAATGCTAAAAGATTATGCAACCTTTGATTTTGGAAAAAGCTACTACAAAGACAAAACCGTAATACAGCTAATCAAAGAGCGTTTACCTATTTCAATTTCATTAGGTTTATGGTCAACCATTTTAATATATTTAATAGCAATCCCACTTGGCATAAAAAAAGCTCGTCTAGATGGCGAACAATTTGATGTAATAAGCTCATTTATTATATTTATAGGCTCTGCTATTCCGGTCTTTTTATTCGCTGTGTTACTTATTGTTTTATTTGCTGGAGGAACATATTTTAACCTCTTCCCACTTCGTGGATTAACTTCAGATGGCTGGGAAAACTTTACCCTAATACACAAAATCCTAGATTATTTCTGGCATATAGCCCTACCAACAATCTGTATAGTAATCGGAGGAGTTGCCTCACTTACAATGCTAACCAAAAATTCTTTCATAGATGAGCTTAGCAAACAATATGTTTTAACAGCCAAAGCCAAAGGCTTAAAAGATAAACAAATCCTTTACCACCACGTTTTTAGAAACGCTATGATGATAATAATCGCAGGACTTCCTGCATTATTAATCAAAATCCTATTTACTGGCTCACTATTAATAGAAATAATCTTTAGCCTAAATGGTATGGGATTACTTGGATATGAAGCCATAATGACCAGAGATTACCCTGTAATTTTTGGCACGCTTTACATTTTTGCACTACTTGGTTTGGTGTTAAAACTAATAAGCGACCTAACATATTCACTAGTAGATCCACGTATAAACTTTGATAAAATATAAAAAAAGCGGTAGTTTTACCTACCGCTTAAAATTTAATCATAAATTCTTATCTATCTAACTCATTAAAACCAATCTTTTCACTTGTTTTTATATTTCTTTTCTTAACTGCATTAATTATCACTTTTCTTATTTTTACATCATCATTTGCATATAATATTGCCGACTTTCCCCACCTATCTCTAGCATTAACATTTGCTCCATTTTGAATTAATAACCTTATAATATCCCTATAACCTCTGCGTGAAGCCTCCATCAAAACTGTTACCCCATCTTTATCTCTAGCATTAACATTTGCTCCATTTTGAATTAATATTTCTACAATCTCTTTATGTCCATTCATTGCAGCTATAAAAATTGGCGTATATCTATAGTTATCCTTTGCATTAACATTAGCCCCTTTTTGAATTAATAACTCAACAACTTCCTTCAGACCTTTTTTTGACGCATCCATTAAAGTTGTTCTCCCCCACCAACCTTTGGCTTTAAGATATGCGCCCATATCAATCAATTCTTTAATTTCATTAATATCCGGATTTTCATCATCACAAATCAAACTTATTTTTTCGCCAATTTCTTTAGCTTTTTCTTCATCAAAAATTTCTTTTGCTCCATTTTTCTCAAGCAATTCACATATTCGATTAGCTTCTTTTGATTTTGCATACAAAAGAACCGAATTTGCCCCACACATAATATTAACATTCACCCCTAACTTAACAAGCATATCAATCTTAGCTAGCTTTAAATACTCCGCCATTTCTTTATCTTTGATTATATCGATTAATTGCTTTTCTAAGATATTCTCGCTCATTTTTGCCCCTTTTATCTCAAAACATAGCCTATTTTATCACAAAATCACCCACTTTGCAACAAATATCTCCTCAAACGTCATCCTTGATTACATTCCTAACCTATCATCCCTCGATTGCGTCTAGCAATCGTCAAGGGGGATCATTCTAGTCTCCCATTCCAAAACCTTTTTTAATTTTATAAAGAAAACTATTCTTATTTCTAGCATCCTCTAACATTTTCTTTACTTTATCATTTTCTACCAAATCAAGAGCTGTTTTTCCTCTATTATCCTTAGCCTCAATGTCCGCCCCTTTTTCTAATAACAGTTCTACAACTTCACTATGACCTCTACGAGAAGCCCACATAAGCGAAGTCTGTCCATCTTCATCCTTAGCCTCAATATCCGCCCCTTTTTCTAATAACAATTTTACAGCTTCACTACACCCTCTGTAAGAAGCCCATATAAGCGAAGTATCTCCATCTACATTTTTAGCCTCAATATCCGCCCCTTTTTCTAATAATACCTTAACTACATCACTATGACCATTTGATGAAGCCCATATAAGCGAAGTATATCCATTATTATCTTTAGCTTCAATATCCGCCCCTTTATTTATTAACTCTTTTACTTTTTCAAAATTTATTTCTTTCTGACCACATTCTTTAATCAACTCTTGCCCTAATTCTTCTGCCTTTTCTTCATCAATAAAATCTCTAGCCTTGTTGGCTTTTAGCATTTTTGCAATTTTAATTTCATTTAATTCATTTGCGAGCTTTAAGGCAGACTTTGCGCCATACAAAGCATTTACATCAACTCCAAGTTTAATTAGCATATCAAGTTTTGCAAGTTTAATATGCTCTGCCATATCCTCATCTTTAATAATCTCAAATAACTGCTTTTCTAAGATATTTTCACTCATTTTTGCCCCGTTTTTCTAAAAAACATAGCCTATTTTATCACAAAATCACCCACTTTGCAACAAATATCTCCCCCAAAAGTCATCCCACAATTGCTCCCTCTTTTTATTTATCACGCCTTGTTTTGCATCGAAATTATCAAAAAATCTACAATATAAAAAAAGCGGTAGTTTTAGCTACCGCTCAATATTCAAAAATAAAGTACAATCTTATTTTACTTCACCAACATACATACCCATCTCAATAGCCGCTCTAACATAAACGCTATCTTTATTAAGCATTGTTGTACCTTCTGCAACAACTTCTTCTAAAGGATATGTTTCAAGTTTATCACCATTTAAGGCAACCATAACATCTGTATGACCTTCTTTTAACAACTCAACAGCTTTAGCCCCAAAAGCACAAGCAAGAGCTCTATCAAAAGCAGTAGGATCACCAGCACGTTGAACGTGACCAAGTTTTGTAACTCTAGTTTGGAATTCACTATATTTAGCATTAATAGCAGAGCTCAAATATTCACCAATACCGCCATTAATTTTTTCACCAATAAGGTTCTTTGCACCAGAAACCATTTCGCCACTTTCTGTATGAACACCTTCAGAAACAACGATAACAGCATGTTTTCTACCACTTGCTTTAACAGCTTTCAATTTGTTAATAATACCATCAATTGTATATGGAATTTCAGGAACCAAACAAACATCCGCAAAACCAGCCACAGCAGAATGCATTGCCAAGTGACCTGTATCACGACCCATAACTTCCAAAATCAAAGCTCTTTGGTGAGAACGAGCTGTTTTCCATAAAGCATCAACAGCTTCAACACAAACTTTGCAAGCAGAGTTAAAACCAACAGAATATTGTGTTAAAGGAGTATCGTTATCAATAGTTTTTGGAATACCAACCATTCTAACACCAGCATTTCGACAATAGTTGCTAACGATATTCATACTACCGTCACCACCAACTACAACAACAGCGTCCAAACCTAATTCACGAACACCATCGCCAAAACGTTTAGAAATTTCTGCTTGAGATTCCAACTTAACACCTTTATTCAAAGAACCTAAGTATGAACCGGCAATTCTTGGCCATGGAGTATCAGAAAAATTACGTGTAGTCAAAAGCTCATAAGAAAGAGGAGCTTCTGTTAAACCATCTGTACCATTGTGAATACCATAAACTTCCCAACCATATTTAGCTGCAGAATTAACCACAGACATCACAACAGCGTTAAGTCCTGCACAGTCACCACCACTTGTTAAAATACCGATTTTTTTTATTTCAGTCATACTTTTTTCCTATTTCAAATAAAGTTCATTTTACATATTATTGCACTCATACTTTATATTTTTTATATAAACTAGTATAAAAATACTTTTTTTCACTATTTTTTTAATTTTGCAATCAAAACTTCTTGATTTTTATCAAAAAATAGTGTATACTTAGCGCAGAAAATAAGAATCGCACTAACGCGACATAACAATTTATCGAGGAGTTAAAATAAAATGGCTAATTCAAATTCTTTCAGTAAGCTACAAATCCAACTTTGTGAGCTTAAATTAGAAGAAAGAAGAGTTAAATCAGACATTACTAAATTAGTAAAAAATAAACAAATGATTGACTTTTATCAAGCTCAACAATTAAACAAACAAAAAACAAGTTTAAAAAACAAAATTCAAAGTTTGGAAACTATTGTAAACCCAAACATCATTGCGTAATTGCCGTATAAAAAGGTTTTTATGTAAAAGCCCTTTTTTGCGCTAAAATTTTAGGTAACAGATTATGAAAAACAGCAAATATAGCACATTTATTTACGTTATATTTGCTGTTTTTATTTTTGCCTCTGCTATATACACTCTATTTTTCTACAAAACAGATTTCTTAAAAATTTTTGTAGTATACTACAAACCTGCTCCACTTATAAAAACAGAAATATTTGAACCTATTCAAGGTGGTCGAGCAATATCTAACACCCCGTCAAGGGCTGGAACATTTACAAACGAAGAAATCACTTGGCTAAAAAATAATATGATAGGTGATGACCAAAAAGATAACATATCTCACCTAAATCGCTATTTTGCAGAAATAACCGCCCTTTATTGGATATATAAAAACACATCATCACCATATGTTGGAATGTTCCAGTATAGACGTTTTTTAAGCCTAAACAACAATGCAAAATATCCAATAAAAGAATTTCCATCTATGCGCTTTAGACATTTAGGGATAAACCACCTGAAAGGATTCTCCAAAGAATTCCTTCGAGATTTAGAGTTAGAAAAAAAATTCATTCTCCCATGGTTTGCAACACACGATATTTTGGTTTCAGAACCAATAAAACTAAACACCTATGAGCAATACCAAAAAGAGCACATCATATCAGACCTAGATAAAGCTCTAGAAATAATAAAACAAAAATACCCCGAAATGCACTCTTTTGCCATAGAAGAATTAAATAGTGATAGAGGCTTCTACCCAACAAATATGTTCATAACCAGAAGAGAAATCCTAAACAATTATGGTAATTGGCTTTTTAGCATTCTACTTCCACTGTATGAAGACATAAAAGAAGATTTAGAAACAAGAGACACTGAACAAAAATTAGCATTAGCTTATTTATCTGAAAGATTGTTTACTATATATTTTCGCTATCAACAAAAATTTAACGGTTTGCGCATAAAAGAATTTCCATTTGCACTTGCTTCAAACTTCTTTGAACCATCTCCAAACTCAGAAATAATCAACCTAAAAACCTCAAATTGGCAAGATATTTTTGTAAAACAAGAAAATGATAGAATTTGTGGCTATAACAATCCAGACTTCTTCTGTGGCAAATTCAAAATATTACCGCCAAACAGATTACAAGTAAAATGGGATAACCACAAAACCACATACTTTAAACACACCAATCAAAACAACTTCGTTCTTGAAAAATAGCTTAAAAATACTATTTATTCCCCATAAATTAACACAACTTAAAGTTTTTTTCTTTATAAAATAACCAATATACTTAATTTTAATTAATTGGAAAAAACAAATGCACTCAATACATCCTCTAATTATTGATTTAACCATGATTACAATTTATGCTGGTTTAACAACATTATTGTGCAAAAAACTAAAGCAACCAATAATTTTAGGATATATCCTAGCAGGAATACTTGTAGGCCCTCACTTTAACTTACTCCCAACTGTAACAGATAAAGAAGACCTAAACCTATGGGCAGATATTGGCGTTATATTCCTTCTCTTTGGTCTAGGCCTAGAATTTAGTTTCAAAAAAATGGTAAACGTTGGTAAATCAGCTATGATTACCGCCACTGCAAACATCTTATTTATGCTCTTCGTAGGATATAACACAGGTTTATTACTCGGCTGGTCAACCATGGATAGCTTCTTTTTAGGCTCTATGATATCAATGTCATCAACCACTATTATTATTAAAGCCTTTAACGACCTAAATATTAGAAAACAAAAATTCGTAGACCTAGTCTTTGGCGTGCTTATTATTGAAGACTTAGTTGGTATTTTAATGCTCGTATTACTACCAACAATTGCTATGGGTAAAAATATTAATGGTTTAGAATTAGCCCTAAGCACCTCAAAATTAATTTTCTTCCTAATTATTTGTTTTGTAATTGGAATTTATCTCGTTCCAACATATCTACAAAAAATCCATAAATTCCTAAGTGATGAAATGCTTATGTTAATAACCATAGGTATGTGTTTTGGCATGGTATGGCTTGCAACATCATCAGGTTTTTCTTCAGCATTAGGTGCTTTTATTATGGGATCAATTTTATCTGAAACACCTCTTATAGAACGAATAGAAAAAAACCTCCAACCACTAAAAGACTTCTTCGGTGCTGTTTTCTTCGTTTCAGTTGGTATGATGGTAGACCCATCTATGTTTATAACCTATGCTAAACCTATTTTAGTTATAACACTTATCGTAATCATTGGAAAAGTATTATTCTCATGCTTTGGGTTCGTTGCCTCTGGACAACCATTAAAAACCTCTGTATATGGCGGTTTTTCTCTTGCACAAGTAGGTGAGTTTGCATTCATTATTGCATCTCTTGGTATGTCTTTAGGGGTGTTAAGCAACAAAGTTTATCCTATTATCGTTGCTGTATCTGTAATCACAACATTCTTAACCCCATTAATGATAAAATCCGCAGAACCCGCATATAAAAAACTTAAAAAAATTCTTCCAGAACGTTGGCTAAATTATATAGAAAAATATTCATCAACACCAACCCTTACTTCTAGCGAAGAGCGTTTGTGGAGCGCTTTGTTTAAAAACTACTTTATACGTCTTTTTTTATTCTCATTCATTTTATATAGCATAATTGCGCTAGCTACATTTGTTAGACCGTATATTAGAGAGCTCATACCATATCGCATCCCTGCAAACCTAGCAATAACCATGTGCACATTCTTATTAATGTCACCATTCCTAAAAGCTCTAATTGGTTGGAATATCATTACAACAAAATTCCTAAAAGATAGACTATCATGGATATTTGCTAAAAAACAAGCCGAAGAAATTGAACTTGTAGCACAGTGCGCTCAAGAAGAAGAAACTCATTCACTAACAGAAACTCTTCACCTAGAAAATATCTGTAATACTCTTGACGAAAAAACCATTCGCTTGCGTAACTTCTTCTCTGGCAAAACTCAAGTATCAAAAATCTACTACAAATTATGGATGGCAAAAAAAGCTAATCGCTTACCATTAATTATCTTAACAAGTTTTAGAATTCTTGTTTGCTCATTCTTTATTGTAACTGTAGTACATAAATTCTTGACTGAAAACCCAAGAGTTACATTAGTATTATTACTAGCAACAATCTTTTTTGTATCTCGTTCAAGATGGTTACTAGACCAATATGTAAAAATAGAAGCTCAATTCCTACAAAACCTCAAAGGTTCTAAAAAAGACGAAACCAAAGAAGATACAAAAGAAGAAGCTATTAAAAACTAATCATCCCAAACAAACGGGTAAATCTCTTCAAAACCACTATTATGGGTAGCACCTTCTACCACATAAACCAAACTATTATCTTTAACAAAATCATACACTAGCGAAGGTGTAATGATTTTATCATTTTCAGCCACATAATGCATCTGTGGTATTTTCATATATTCATCTCTATAATCAGCCAAATTCAAAGATTGATTTAGCAATCTAATCTTATGATATTTGCTCCATGCAACATGATCCAAATTTCCACCAATGGTAATTAGTTTTTTTACATTTAACCCTGTTCTTGCTACACTAACTAATCCAGCTACCTGCGCCCCACCAGAAAAACCAACCAACACAACCTCATTATCATCAGCAATTTCTTTTATTGCTTCATATGTAGCTCCAATAACTTCCACCGCAAAACGAGCATCAGTCCAATGCCTTTGAGAACACATTTCATCTTTTAAAAATTGACAAGGTCTTGCAAGATAAATCACATTAGAATTTTTATCACCAAATGCTATTTTTCTAAAAAAACCATTCCTTGGAGTAGGATTATCTGTTGGCATACCATACGCATCAAAAGAAGCCCCATCCCCCTCTATATAAATCTTAAATTTATCATTGGAGTTTGTAATTTTTTGCCAGCTTGCAAGTTTAAAAGTATTTGTTTTAATTTCTTTATAAACAAAATCATTTGGGATGACAACACTGTTGCACCCAGATAAAATAAAGCATAAAGCAAAAACAAATACCCTAAAAAACATCTAAAAAAAGCCCCACCTTTTAAGCAGGGCTAAATCCTAAAAATTAATTAGCTACAGCGCCTAAATTCTTCAAATTTTGAATAATTGTTTGAGCTGTAGATTGAGATTCCTGACTAATACCAGCAGATTCTAATGCTAATTTTTTCAAACAAACACTAACCAATTCATCAGAAGTAGCGCTAATAGATTGTGTAAACAATGTACCTGCTTGAAATCTAGAATTTGCTTCACTTATCAAACATGCACGCATTTTTGTTTTTGCAGAAGCATTTGAATCAACTGTTGTATATTGAGATAAATCAGCACAACCACTTAACAACAAAAAAGCACAAAACAAAGCTTTTTTCATCATATTTCTCCTAAAAATTTCAACTAATATACACCTATTCCAAAAACAACGAACTGTCAAATTATTTAACAAAAAAGCCCCCTTTAAAAGGAGGCTAATTCAGTTACCGCTTCAAAATCACATTGGCTCTATAAAATTCATCTATTACATCTTTTTTATAATGATGAACCTCGAGAACACCATCAACTTCAGCCCAAAACCAAATCTTAGGCAGAGGAGTATCGCCAATATCAGTTCGCATTTTAGATACAATGTCCCATTTTTTTCTCAAAACTTTGACATCATTTTTATCAAGAAAACTACCGCAATACTTGTTTTTAAAAGCAATAGCATCTTTAACATCACAACAACTATTTCCTGCTATCATACTATGAATAACAAGTGTCGGACTAATTCTATAACCAATTACTCGTCCACAAGATTTGTCATATGTTTCTTTTTCGACACAATTTTCATATACATAGCGAGGTTTTACATAATCATTCACCATCTTTGGTAAATTTCCTTTCCATACCGGCTCATCACCTAACCCAGAAAAATCACCAAACTGAGGATTTACAGGAACGACCTTGTCGTTGCTCTCATGAACACTTTTTTCAATGCCCTTCCATCTCAAATGCGCAATCAAAATTGTCACTAAACAAGCTGATACAAAAAAAATTGCACCAACAAAAACTAAATCATAAGCATTCATAATAAAAATTTTTAATTAATAATAATTTTCAAGCAAAGCCAAACATATCTTAAAAAAAATATTTTTCAAGAATTATTTATTCTTAAAATTACTAAAGCTTTCTAAAATTATTATCAATTATACAACTTATCTTTGAGGCTGAATATGCTGCATCATTGCCATATTCACGTTGTTATTTCTTTCTGTTTTTGGATGAATATTTTTTAATTCTTTGTTCAAATCAATAGCCTTGCTATTGCTATTCTCTCCTCGAATATTATCACCCACTTCTTGCACCTTGTTTTCACCTTTTTTAGTCTCTTGATTAAAGCTAAAATACTTAGTATCTTTATCTTTATTAACCATAAAATCTAATACTCTATCAGCATTTTCTCTATCTTTTGGAGTAACCAATCTATCTTGAACATCTCTAGGCAAAGTATCTGCTTCTGCCAACATATATATTAATTGTTGAGCATCAACTTTTTCATCTCTAAAACCGAATTGTTCAGCAAGCTCTTTATCTGCAGTAAAAGCTCTAACAATCAATGCATTTGCATTCTCTCCGTATTTTTGATTAATTTTATCATACATTTCCATTGATTGTTCAAGACCAATAGATAGTCTTGCCCCACCTTCTGGCATTTCGCCTGCCATAGATAACTCTGGATATCTTTCTTGCATAACCCCCATAGAAGACACTTGGTTTCTATATTCTTCATATCGACCATCTTGTCTTGCATCATTAAAAAGTTGCTCCTGCGCTTCTCTAGAAATTTCTGGGCCATATGCTAAAGCCATTGTTATATTTTCAGGTGTCATTTTGTCATCAGATAAACCTAAAGCTCTTCCAAGTTGTTTATCACCAGAAGTAGCTAAATATTCTAAGAAATCTCCATAAACATTACCTTGTTGAGCATCATTACTAGCTCCATATCTTTGACTAATTCTATCATGTATCCCTTCTTGTTGAGTTAAACATTCAACAACAGCCCTTTGAGCACATTCATTTAATGGTACATTACCCTCTAATCTATCACTAACATCATTAAAAGCTTGCGCATCTTCACGCATACTCTCTGCAACATCTTCTCTTGAGCTATTTTCATTACTAGACGCCACATTCTCTGCAATGTTTCTAACTTCTTCCCAAGTAATAGCAGAATCCTCTCTTAATGTCTCTCTCGTGTTATCTTGAACAACTTCAATTCTATCACGATTACCATTATCATCTCTATTATTATTTTCTACAGCTTGAGCATTCATTGATGATGACGACAAAAGTACCGCTACAGCCAAAGATTCCCAATTCTTACTCATAACAACCTCAATTCATATTATTATATGAAAAATTATACCCTAAAAAATACTTTTTGTAAACATTAAAATAACCATCTAAATCCGCCAGTAACAAGCACACCATCACGACCACCATCTTCAATCATGCTCTGACCATAAACCATAATTTGGTTATTAATATGCCCTTGAATACCTAAACCATATTGCTCATAAGGTTTAACATACATACTAGGAAGCTTAACCCCATCAACAGCTGTCTGCCCTCTTTCACCAATATCCCAAACTTTACTTGCCTCAAAATATGGTTTCCATCCATTGCCTAAATCAAAAATAAATCTAACGCCGGGAGATATCTGAAGAGAATGTATAGCATCATTTTTAATATTTACACCCAACACATTTTTATAATCTTCAGTATTAATATAAGAATAAGCAAGCATTAACGATGGCTGAATAATAAACTTTCCACTATTAAACTCAAAATTATAACCTGTTTTATTACCAATACCCGCAAGAAATGTTGAATAATCCTCTTTACCAAAAATACTCTTACTTTCTGTTTCCAAAGCACCTACAGATAATGTTGTAGCACTAAAGAAATCCCCTCTATAAAATGACAATGTACCACCAATCAAACCACCTTTTTGATGAGCTTCAACACCATCATATTCTTGTGTTGCACCGCTATGACCAATATAAGCAGTAAAAGCACCATCTAAACTAGCATTAATTTTTCTAACACCTGTATCATATCCAACAAGAGTACCATATGTCTTATTAGATATCTCTGCTCCATTTTTAAGAAGAATATCTTCATCAATAACATAAGGTTTTACCCAAACACTTGGTTTATTTTCTTTCATAAATGAAGGTAAAGGCTCTCCTGCGCTCATAGATGTTTCATAGCTACTCAAATTATAAGCAAGCAAAATTCTTTCACCCATTGGAATATTCATATAATTATCTAAATTTTGGAAAGAATAATTAAGAGTTTGGCTTAAAACTCCTGTTGCACCTGCGTTTGTACTAATACCACTACCAACAACTGCTGGATTAAATCCACTCAACCCCTTAGAACCGCTTCCTCTTAAAAATTCAAAATATCCCTCATCTCCGTTATTATTATAAGCAATATCATAAACATACAAAGGTGTTACAATTTTTGAAGTTCCTTTATAAACAACACTATCCTTTAACCCTTTTTCAGCAAACATTATAGATGTTTTGTCTTTTACAGGTTCATTTATCCAATTAAGATTCATAACATTTAATTTTGCATCATTTTCAACAATAATTCCATTTTCAGTCTCAAATCTATCCATTACTTCTTTTTCAAAGTCAACCTCACTCACAAAATCAACATCACCACTCAATTTAAGCGAATTAAATTTGTAAATATGAGCCTTATTATCGTTTGTACTAAGAGTTATATTGCCAAAACCAACATCAGCTTTCCTGATATCATTTAATAAATAAACGTTATTCTTATTATTACCAAATATGTTCACCCCATATCCTGTAACACCATCAAAATTATCAGCTAAAACCAAATCACCTGAACCGCTTAAATTAAAATTAAGTATCGCTTCATTATTATCAACCCAAAAAGCATTATCATCTTTAACACCTTTAGATATAGTATAGTTATTAGCTACAACCATATCCTTATCTTTAATAACAAAATTTAAATTACTATCAGTCCAAACAGCCCCACCTTTAGCTTCACCTTCTTCTGATATTACATAGTTACCATAAAAACTAGCCTCAATTTCATCAATTTCTGCAATATTATATAAAGCTCCACCAAAACCATCACCATCTTTTATTTTTACATAATTATTATAAAAATCGCCAACAATAGAACCTATACTATTCGCAAAGGTTGTTCTACCATCCGGCTCATTAGAAATTGCACCACCTATAGCTAAATAAGAAATAGAATCAACATAATTACCAATAAAATCACCTGTTATCGTATCAATTCGCCCGCCATTATGAATAGCTCCTCCGCTTGCAAAACTAGCACCCAAAGCATAATTACCAATAAAATCACCCTCTAAATCAGTAATCTTACCATTCCAGTTAGTCTCTATTGCTCCTCCAATTGCTTCTGCAAAAACAGACTCTGCATAATTTGAAATAAAATTACCTTTAAGTAATTTAATATCTGAACTATTTACAACAAAAATAGCTCCACCCCAACCAACTGAATTAGTACCTAAAACATAGTTTCCAATAAAATCACCCACTATAGAGTTAGGATTACAAACAGCAACAATAATAGCACCACCAGCACCCTCACCCTTCTCAGCTATTGCGCTATTATTTATAAAATCTGCATATATATTATCAGCCACACCTCTAACAACAATAGCACCACCCCAGGCTAAATCTGTTTTGGAATTAACAACACTATTGTTAACAAACATACCTGAAATGTCGCCAACTTTATAACCATAGTTAGTAAAAGCACCTCCAAGTAAGTATTTACCATTTGGAGAAGGGGATGATAAATCAGCCCACGTACCACTATAATCAAGAATAGGCGTGTTTTTGTTTGTCGTAACATGAGACTTTAAATCAGAATTTGTATATTTAACTGTAAAAGTAACATTTTGATCTAAGGGAACATTATGCTGATATACTTTTTCTATATCACCAGAACCATAATTAGTTTTACTTATTTCTAATGTATAGTTAATTGTTTCAAAAACACCTTTTTCTTTATCATAAATTAAAAAAGGAATACTGCCATTTGAAGAACTATTAGTTTTGGTAAGAGTATAAGCTGAAGCATTGCCTAATGTTGGGACAAAATCTGATGCATTTGCTGTTCTATAACCTAGTCCAGCATAGGCGCACAAGAGCAGAAACAACATTCTAAATACACTTATCTCCCCTCTATATCTCATATAGTTCTCTTTCAAATAATATTAAAAGCATTTCAAAACAACACATTGCTTTCCGATTATAATATCATATTTATTAAAAAATTGCAAATAAAATCGACTTCAGCAACACTCCCCCTCTCCGAAGTTATCATATTGTTTTTAATGCATATTTTCACGCGTTTTGAATCTTCTTTAATTCTCATCAATTTTGTATAAAAAAAACACCCTTTCGGGTGTCCTAAAAGAAATGGTGCGCTAGGCCGGAATCGAACCGGCACGAGGTTGCCCTCAACAGATTTTAAGTCTGCAGCGTCTACCAGTTCCGCCACAAGCGCAAATCCATAACAGAGACTCTTATATATATAAAAAAAAATAAATGCAACATATTTCTTGTATTTTTTTTATTTTTAATTACAATTTTTCACTGTAACCGAATATGCAGCGCATATTCTTGCTTAAAAATATATGGTATATACGGCAGAAACAGCGTTTCGGTATATACCTTTTTGAAAGGTAAAACTTAGATGAACCCTATAAACTCGAAGCTCAAGCTTCCAAAAAACAAGTTAAAAGAAATCCCTTTTCGCAAACTTGTTCCAAATATTGTAACTATGTTAGCATTATGCTCCGGACTAACCTCAATTCGCTATTCAGTACAAGAAGATTGGGGAAAAGCCATCCTCTTTATATTCCTAGCCGGACTATTAGATGGCTTAGATGGTCGCCTAGCACGTATGCTAAAAGCATCAACCAAATTTGGTGCCGAACTCGATTCTCTATGTGATTTTGTAAGTTTTGGTATTGCACCAGCAATTTTAATGTTCCAATGGTGCTTATTTGATTTACCCAAAATTGGTTGGTTCTTCTGTTTACTATATTCAATGGGAATGGCAATGCGCCTCGCACGTTTTAACACAATGTTAGAAGACGATACGATTCCCCCATATTGGTCACATTATTTTACAGGTGTTCCAGCTCCTGCCGCTGCCGCAATGGCAACAATGCCAATTTTAATTACTTTTGACTTTGCTGATGCAGAACCATTTTTGCGCACACATTTATTCTGTGCTATTTGGATGTTGATAGTTGCATATCTTGAAACAAGTAGAATCCCGACTCTTTCATTAAAAAAAGCCAAAGTAAAAACTGAACACATGATACCATTAGCATTTTGTGTTGCTTTAATAGCCACATTTTTATTTACACAAACATGGCTAACATTTGGAGTTTTGGTAATTTTATATGCATTATCAATTCCATTTACAGTTTATCGTTTTGCAAAAGAAAAATCCGCATACGAAAAACAAAATGCTTAAAAATATTAAAGGGGAGAAACTTCTCCCCTTTTTTATTAATCTCACAACTTAACACTTGATCGCTTTTTTACTTCTCCACACACTCCCTTAGCCGTCATCCCTCGATTGCATTAAGCAATCGTCAAGGGATCTACGAATTAAAACCACTACATATCAATTCCTAATCTTCTTTTTATTTTACTGAAAAAAGAACCACCATTCTCTTTTTCATTTCTCTTTTTAACAGCATCCATTATAGCTTTTTTTGTTCTATTATCATATGCAACCATCATTGCATTTTGACCTTCATTATTCTTTTGATTAACATCAGCACCATTTCGAATTAATAACTCAACAACTTCTTTATATCCCCAATATGAAGCCTCCATCAAAGCTGTCTCACCATCATTATTTTTTTGATTAACATCAGCCCCCTTTTGAGTTAGAAGCTCCACAATTTCCTTATAGCCTTCTCTTGAAGCCCACATCAAAGCTGTGCATCCATCATTATCTTTTTGATTAACATCAGCATTATTTTGAATTAAAAACACCGCAAATTCCTTATGACCATATTTTAAAGCCTCTATCAAAGCTGACCCATCATCATTATCTTTTTGATTAACATCAGCTCCGTTTTGAATTAAAAGCTTTACAATTTCCTTATCGTAGCGTACTGAAGCCCACATCAAAGCTGTCCTACCATTGTTATCTTTTTGATGAACATCAGCTCCTTTTTGAATTAATAATTCAACAATTTCCCCATAACCACGCTCTGAAGCAATTATCAAAGCTGTGCATCCATTATTATCTTTTTGATTAACATCAGCCCCTTTTTCTATTAATAACTCTACAATTTCCTTCTGTCCTTTATCTGAAGCATGTATCAAAGCTGCCCTACCATCATTGTTATCTTTTTGATGAACATCAGCTCCTTTTTGAATTAATAATTCAACAATTTCCCCATAACCACGCTCTGAAGCATTCATCAAAGCAGTCCAACCACCAGAAGTCTTTGCATTAACATTTGCGCCTTTTTTAATTAATATCTCAGCAATTTTTTTATGACCATAATTTGAAGCCATTATCAAAGCTGTATAGCCATAATCATCTTCTGCATAAACATCTGCCCCCATATCAATCAATTCTTTAATTTCTTTAGCGTCTTTTTTTTCTTTACCATGACAAGCTTTTATTAATTTTTTATCAAGTTCTTTGGCAATTTCTTCATCAAAAATATCCTTTGCGCCATTATTTTCCAAAAGCTCGGCAACTTTTTCTAAATTATTATCTTTTGCGAGCTTTAAGGCAGACTTAGCTCCATACATAGCATTAACATCAACGCTAAGCCTATTTAGCATATCAATTTTGGCTAATTTAATATCTTCACTCAAATCCTTATTTCTTATAATCTCAAACAATTGCTTTTCTAAGATATCTTCACTCATAATTACTCTCCCATCCCAAAACCTCTTTTAACCTTTGCAAAAAATCTATTTTTACAAGCTTTTTTTATTACATCTCTTGTTTCATCATCTTTAGCTAAATCAATCGCCGTTTCTCCATCATTGTTTTTAGCTCCAACATCAGCCCCATTTGATATTAAAATTTCCACAATTTCCTTATACCCATCTCTAGCAGCATACATCAAAGCTGTTTCATTCCATTTATCTTTTAGATTAACATCAGCCTTGTTTTCTACTAATAAATCAGCAACCTCCTTATGTCCCCAAAACGAAGCCACCATCAATAGTGTAGAGCCAATCCTATCTGTTGCATTAACATCTGCACCCATATCTATTAATTCTTTAATTTTTTTAATATCAAATCTATCTTCTAAACAATTATCAAATAATTTAGCGCCTAATTCTAGAGCTTTTTCATCATCAATAAAATCTCTTGCCTTATTATCTTCCAACATTTTTGCAATTTTTGTTTCATTTAATTCATTTGCGAGCTTTAAGGCAGACTTAGCACCATACAAAGCATTAACATCAACGCCAAGCCTAATTAATATATCAACTTTAGCAAGTTTGATATGTTCCGCCATTTCTTTATTTTCGATAATTTCAATTAATTGACTTTCTAACGTTATTTCACTCATTTCTTTTAACTTTCAAATAAATTTTTAATACTTCCAATAAATCGTCCACTTTCTTTTATATTTCTCGTTTTAACAGCTTCAATTATCGCTTTTCTTACTACTCCATTATATGTACACATCAAAGCATTTTGACCTTTATTATTTTTTTGATTAACGTTAGCTCCTTTTTGAATTAATAACTCCACAACTTCCTTATGACCTTCAGATGAAGCCCCTATCAAAGCTGTACACCCATCATTATCCTTTTGATTAATATCAGCACCATTTTGAATTAATAGCTCCACAACTTCCTTATGACCTTGTCTTGAAGCCCTCATTAAAGCAGTCCATCCATCCTCTCCCTTTTGATGAACATCAACCCCTTTTTGAATTAATAATTTCACAACTTCCTTACGACCTTCAGATGAAGCCTTCATCAAAGCTGTATCACCATCATTATCTTTTTGATTAATATCCGCCCCTTTTTGAATTAATAGCTCCACAACTTCCTTATGCCCATAATGTGAAGCCCCCATCAAAGCTGTCCACCCATACCTATTTATTTGATGAATATCCGCCCCTTTTTGAATTAATAGCTCTACAATTTCTTTATAACCATGTTCTGAAGCCCTCATCAAAGCTGTATTTCCATAATCAGATTTTTGATTAACATTAGCCCCTTTTTGAATTAAAAGCTCCACAACTTCCTTACGACCTTCAGATGAAGCCCCCATCAAAGCTGTCTCTCCATACCTATTTATTTGATGAATATCCGCCCCATTTTGAATTAATAGCTCTGCAATTTCTTTATAACCATGTTTTGAAGCCCTCATCAAAGCTGTCTGACCATTGTTATCTTTTTGATGAACATCAGCCCCTTTTTGAATTAATAACTCCACAACATCCTTATGCCCCCTCTCTGAAGCATACAACAAAGCATTATTACCATAAACATCTTTTTGATTAACATCTGCTCCTTTTTGAATTAATAACTCCACAATTTCCTTATAACTATTTTCTGAAGCCCACATCAAAGCTGTCTGACCATAATCATTCTTTTGATGAACATCAACGCCAAGCCTAATTAGCATATCAACCTTGGCAAGTTTGATATGTTCCGCCATTTCTTTATTTTCGATAATTTCAATTAATTGACTTTCTAACGTAACTTCACTCATTTTTGCCTCAAATTTCTCAAAACATAGCCTATTTTATCACAATTTACCCCTTTTTTCAATAAAAAACACACTATAAAAGTCATCCCTCGATTGCGTTTAGCAATCGTCAAGGGATCTACAAATCCCTCATCTTCTCCACCAATAAAAACAAACACACCTAAAGGGAGTGTTTGCAATCACAACAATATTTCGTATTTTATCTTGAAGCTCTTTTTATTCTATCATTAATCGCCATACCAACACCTTCATTAGGAATAGGCGCCATAGCAATCCTCTCAAATTTATCATTCTTATCTGCAATTCGCATATAACTAAACAAATTACTTGCAGCTTCCCTTAAATCACCACTTTTACTTAAATTCATCTCACCAAAATCATATTCACTACCAAAACCAATATAAAGTTCTCCGTCCATTGGTCTTAATGCATTTATTCTAAACTTTTTAGAAGGCGCATAGTGTTTTAACATCTGCCCCGGAGAACTTGGTTTATCAGGATTCCCATCAGAAAGTAGAACCTCTTCACCCAAAACCTCTTCTAATTGTTCTTTTGTAATACCTCCTGCTCTAAGCAAAACTGCTTTTGGAGTCGTTAAATCTAAAATAGTCGATTCTACTCCAACCTCACATTGTCCACCATCCAAAATCATATCCACTCTATCACCCAAGCTTTCATAAACCGCTTCTGCTGTCGTAGGTGAAATTGTTTGTGAACGATTAGCGGAAGGTGCTGCAATTGGCACTCCTGATTTTCTAATCAACTCCAAAGCAACACTATGATTAGGACATCTAACAGTCATAGTTTTAAGTCCGGCACAAACCATATCTAATAATGGATTCTCATCCTTTCTAGGTAAAACAAAAGTCAAAGGACCTGGCCAAAAAGTTTTAGCTAATTCTAAAGCTCTAGCATCTGGCACAACAAACTCTCTCATCTCATCAATTTCTGCAATATGAGATATCAAAGGATTAAAGCTTGGTCTTCCTTTAACTTCAAAAATTCCAGCAACAGCCTTTGGTTCAAAAATACTAGCACCAAGACCATATACCGTTTCTGTAGGAAAAGAAACAAGCCCGCCATTCTTGATAATTTCCGCCCCTTTTATTATATTATCACTAGAAGCCTTAAAAATACCACTCATTATAAACCTTTCTATTTAAACAATTTCCCCTACAATATCACCAAAATCATCAAAATCAACCATTTAATTTTAACCTTTTTTTCACCACACATACTTCAAAATACCCACCATAACCAAACTAAAGGAGATATCAATGACTGAAATTACTTTTAATAAAAATCCTAAAGATTCAACACTAAAAGTTTTAATTGCAACCTTTGAAGAACAATTAAACTATGGCATAACCGGTTCAATCATAGATAGAAGCACCTTCAATAAATTAAAAACCTTAACAGAAAGAGAAACAGAGAAAAAATCTCCAATCATCACTCTTGATATGGTAAAAGAAGTTGTTGTTTTATTACGTACACCTAACCTCTCAACAGATGTAGACATCCAAAACTTAGGCGCAAAAGCATATCAAAGAATAAAAGATTTTTCATCAGCAACAGTATATGCCCGCCACTTACCAAAAACAGATTTCTCAACAACTGATATTGTAAACAATTTAGGTCTTGGTATAGATTTAGCGTCATACTCTTTTGATAAATATTTTACAACCAAAAAAGATTCTGATTTTCCTAAATTAGAAACAATCAACTTTGTTGCAAAAGAAAAACTAGATAAAAAATCTTACGAACAAACAAAAGCCCTAACAAACGCTGTTCGTTATGCTCGTGATTTAACCAACGAACCATCAAACAACCTAACTCCAGAAATCTATACTGCAGACATCAAGCGTTTAGAAAATTTAGGCTTAAAAATAACTGTTCTAAACAAAGAAACCTTAAAGAAAAAAGGTTTTAATATGTTGCTTTCAGTATCCCAAGGCTCAACCAATGACCCTTATGTTTGCATCTTAGAATATAATGGTAACAAAAAGAAAAAAGGTTATGATGTAGCTCTAGTTGGAAAAGGCGTAACATTCGATTCTGGTGGTATTTCTATAAAACCATCTCAAGGTATGTGGGATATGAAACAAGACATGGCTGGCTCTGCTGTTGTTGTATCATCACTAAAAGCTTTAGCTCAACAAAAACTAAACTTAAACGTTGTTGGAATTGTAGGCTTAGTAGAAAATATGCCATCAGGCACAGCAACTCGCCCAGGAGATATTGTAACATCACTTTCTGGTCAAACAGTAGAAATCTTAAACACAGATGCCGAAGGTCGTTTAGTATTAGGAGATTGCTTAACCTATGTAGAGCGAGAATACAAACCAGAACGCATTATCGACATCGCAACCCTAACAGGTGCTATTATTGTAGCGCTAGGTGACGAAATGGCAGGTCTCTTCTCAAATGATGACTGCTTATCAGAACTCTTAAGTATCGCTGGTGAACAAACAGGTGAACAATTATGGCGTTTCCCACTAACAGATAATTATCGCAAAAAAATCAAATCAGATATAGCAGATATTAAAAACATTTCTGCAGGACGCTCTGCTGGTTCTATCACCGCAGCTTGTTTCTTAGAGAAGTTTTTACCAAACAAAACTCCATGGGCTCACTTAGACATAGCTGGCGTTGACAAAGTAGAAAAACAAAAACCAATGTACCCATGTGGTTCTAGTGGATTCGGTGTTATGTTATTAAACAAGTTCCTAAAAAATCTAGAAACAAAATAAACAACGTAAAGCCTCGCCCCAAACGAGGCTTTTTTTATATCTAAAATATCAACTTTTCACCAAAATAATGGTTGAGAAATAATAAACCTATGCTAAACTCCAGTCAATAAAGCTAAAAGGATAATAAATAAAAATGAAAGATCCAAAATTTGTGCATTTAAGAGTTCATACGGCATATTCACTTGCCCAAGGTGCAATTATGCTCCCAAAACTCATGCACAAATTACACGACATGGGCGTCCCTGCAGTTGCTGTAACCGATAGTGCCAACATGTTTGGCGGTAAAGCTTTTTCTAAATATGCCTCTGACGAGGGTATAAAACCAATTATGGGTTGCCAATTTCTAATTAGAAACGAAGATTCTGATAATATTTTACTTTCTAAAGGTAAAGAATTAGAGCCTGATAAAATTATTTTATTAGTTATGAATGCCACTGGCTATAACAATATCATGAAACTAATGAAACAATTTTATCTAGACAATACTGCTCGCGGTTGGGCTCCTCAACTAACTTTTGATAACCTAAAAGACCATAATGAAGGCTTAATTGCCCTAACAGGTGGAATTGAAGGAACAATTGGAAGACTTTTGCTTGAAAATAGAAAAGAAGAAGCCACCCAAACAACTCTCCGCCTAAAAGAAATTTTTGGCGACCGCCTATACATGGAAATATCACGTATTGGACTAGAACAAGAGCGAAAAACAGAAGAAGCATTTATAGACCTAGCCTACGAGCATAACATTCCACTGGTTGCAACCAATGAAGTATTTTTCCTAAACGAAGAAATGTATGAGGCTCATGATGCTCTTGTTTGTATCTCAGCTGGAGAATACGTTGCAAACGAAGCTCGTCATCGCTATTCTATAAACAATAGACTTCGCACAGAAGAAGAAATGGTCGAACTGTTCCAAGACCTACCAGAAGCACTAGAAAACACTGTTTTAATCGCAAAACGTTGTAACTATTTATCTAAAAAAGTTGACCCATTACTCCCTATTTTTGAATGCCCAAATGGCAGAACTCAAGACGAGTTCATTACCGAAGAAGCATATCGCGGGCTTGATGAAAGAATGCAAATTGCCGTTTATAATAAAGAACTAACACCAGAAGAAAGACGCGCAATAGATGAAAAATACTATGCAAGACTTGAGTATGAGCTTAGTGTTATCAAAAAAATGGGCTTCCCAGGATATTTCTTAATCGTGTCAGACTTTATCAAATGGTCAAAAGCCCATGGTGTATCTGTTGGACCAGGACGTGGTTCCGGTGCAGGTTCGATTGTTGCATGGGCATTAAAGATTACAGAGCTAGACCCAATAAAATTAGACCTACTTTTTGAACGTTTCTTAAACCCAGAACGTGTAAACATGCCTGACTTTGACGTGGACTTCTGTCAAGAAAATCGTTACAAAACAATAGAATACGTTCAAGAAAAATATGGTTTTGACCATGTTGCGCAGATTATCACTTATGGTAAACTACAATCCAAAGCCGTAATTAGAGATGTGGCTCGTGTTTTACAAATGCCCTACTCTCAAGCAGATAAAATATCTAAAATGATACCTGCTGGTGTACAAGGTAAAAACCCAACACTGCCCGAAGCTCTAGAACAAGTTCCAGAACTTGAAGAAATGCGCCAAAACGACCCTCAAATAAACAAATTATTTGAAATTGCTATCAAACTAGAAGGGTTATATCGAAATTCTGGTATGCATGCTGCCGGTGTTGTTATTGGCGACAGACCTCTTGACCAACTTGTTCCACTATATAAAGACCCTCGTGCAGACATGCCTGTTACTATGTACGATATGAAGTTTGTAGAAGAAACAGGTCTTATCAAGTTTGACTTTTTAGGATTAAAAACCCTAACTGTTATCCAAAGAGCTATAGACTGGATAAAAATATCTAAAGGAATAGACCTAGATATGGAAAAAATTCCTCTAGATGATGAAGAAACCTATAAAATGCTCCAAGAAGGAAAAACCACCGCTGTATTCCAATTCGAGTCTGCGGGCATGAAGGATGTACACAAACAAATTCGTCCTGACCGTTTTGAAGATTTAATTGCTATCGTTTCATTATACCGTCCAGGTCCAATGGATAATATTCCAACATTTATTAAACGTAAACATGGCGAAGAAGAAATTCAATACCTACACCCTGCTCTAGAGCCAATTTTAAAAGAAACCTATGGAATTATGGTGTATCAAGAGCAAGTTATGATGATTGCCAGAGAACTCGGTGGCTACACAATGGGTGGCGCAGATAAACTACGTAAGGTTATGGGTAAAAAAATGCGTGATGAAATTCCAAAGCAACGCATAATGTTTACCGAAGGTGCTATAAAAAATGGTATAGATGAAGAAGTAGCTAAAAGCATTTTTGACCAAATGGAAAAATTTGCATCATATGGTTTTAACAAATCACATGCTGCAGCATACTCACTTGTATCATACCAAACAGCATACCTAAAAGCACACTATCCAGTAGAATTTATGTGCGCAGTTATGGATTTAGATATCACCAACACCGACAAACTTGCAACATTCAAAGCAGAATGCAAGGTTTTAGGTATTGATGTATTAAAGCCAGACATAAATGAATCACTTGCAAAATTTAGTGTTCAAGATGGCAAATTAAGATATGCATTAGGCGCAATTAAAGGTGTAGGCGAAGCCAATATGAACGCCATTATCGAAGCAAGAAACAAAGGTGGCAAATTTAAAGATATGTCAGACTTCATCAACCGTGTTGATGCAAAACAATTAAACCGCAAGCAATTAGAACAACTAATCAAAGCCGGTGCTTTTGACTGTCTAGAAAAAAAACGTGGCAAGCTTTATGCTAATATAGACACCATCTTAAAAAATATATCTTCCGCAACCGAAATGAAAAATTCAGCTCAATCATCACTATTTGGTGCTGAAGTTTATTCTTCAAAAGTAAAATTATTTGATGCACCAGACTGGCCTGATTTAGAAAAGCTCCGCTTAGAAGCAAGTGTTATTGGTTTTTATCTATCAGCTCACCCATTAGATGTATATGCTGAAAGCATGGGAAAACTCGGTATAAAATCATGCCAAGACGTAATGGCAAACATCAAAGTAGGCGATAGCATTAAAGCAAACATTGCCGGCTGTGTGGAAACATTCCAAAAACGTATCAGTAAATCTGGTAACAAATACGCATTTATGGGACTATCAGACACAACAGGTAATTTTGAAGGTATGTTATTCTCAGATGGTCTTGCAAAATATGAAGAAGTTATAAACTCCGGATGCCCATTACTTGTAAAAGTAACAATTAATAAACAATCCGAAGAAGAAAACCCTAGAATAATGATAAATTCAGTAAAAACAATAGATGAAGCTATTGCTGAACAAGCCAAAGGGTTAATTATATCTATTTCAAATCCATCTGCCGTTCCAGAGGTAAAAAAAGTATTATACTCCGATATGCGAGGCACAAACAAAGTTTACCTAGAACCAGAATTAGATGATTGGGATGTTAGAATAGAAATAGAGGGAGGTTTTGCTTTTGCAGACAGTATGATGTTAACAAAGCTAAAAAACATCCCTGGAGTTTCATCAGTTAAAGAAATATAAAAGGAGGACACTTTGAAAAACACAAACAATCAGAAGATTATTATCCCTTTTTGGGGTGGTTGCCTTTACCCTTTTCAAAACATAAAAAATAATTTCATAAAATTTTTAAAATTAACGTCCTTATTCTCTTTAATAACAACCATTTTATCCTTTGTTTTAGGAAGATCTTTTGCATGCTCTATTAATTTAGATACAATATTTTGCTCTTTTTCTCATATAAACTCCATTTCTTCTATAGTTATAACTATCGCTTGCTTATCTTTATATGTAAATAGATGGAATACAACATCTACTCAAGATATTGCAATCAAAAAGACTTTCTCAAAACCTTATTTAAAAAAAGACCTTAGAGCTCTTTTTATAATTTTTATAAATATATTAGCTTTTTCAACAATGGGAGGAAGCATCTATTTGCTAAATCAACGAAAAGTAACTCCAAATTTTAATTTAGAACTTGGTTTATTTATACTATTTTCATTTTTAATAATTTTATCTTTAATTATTTTAGTAAACAATGTACTATTGCTACGCTTTCTCAATTCAAAGAAATTTTTAAACCTAAACAAGATATTCTGGCCAACATTTGATAATATCTATAAATACATTTCCTGGTTTATAATCTTTTTTATATTATTTGCAGTTATTTTAAAAAATATATTTTTCAGTATATTATCATCAGGAGGAGCGATATTACACATTATACTTGGAGAGTTTTTTATAAACTTTACTTTATACACAATAATGTCTTTTTGGATATCAAACCTACAATATCAAGAAAAATACTTATTTAAAGAAGACAAGTAAAAAACTTTTGACGAATATCTTCATTTGAAACAAGAGATATAATTTCTTCCAAATGCGCGTCTATAAGCATATTAAACGCATCTTCTTTTGCTATTCCTCTTGATGTTAGATAAAACAACTGTTCCTTATCAATTTCACCCGAGCTTGCTCCATGAGAACATTTTACATCATCTGCATATATTTCAAGCTCTGGTTTGCAGTTAAGTTCCGCATCACCCAAATATAATGCTTTATGAAGTTGATTGCCTTCAGATTTCACTGCATCTTTTGCAATGTAAACTTTACCTTGAAAACTAGCCCCACAAGCTTCTTCTAAAACAGCTTTTGCATATTGGTTAGAATGAGTATTACCAACATTGTGATTAACGTTAGTTGTGATATTTGTCAAACAACCTTTTCTAGCCTTATACATAGAAAAAACTTCAGCACAAGCATCATTATTATCAAGATTAATCAAAGTCTCATTTCTCGAAATTTTAGCCCCATTTGATAAATAATATTGCTTATATTTTGCATTCTTATCAATTTTTACAGAATTTAGAGCTATATGATAAGCATTAAAGCTTTCTTTTTGCACTTTATAGTGATTAAAACAAGCGCCCTCTTTAATCATAAACTCATTAACAACATTCATAAAATACTTATTATCATTAGAAGATAAATATTCTTCCACTACTTCAATTTTAGAATTTTTATTTAACAAAAATAAATTATGCACGTTCATCATTAAATTGTTTGCATCATTATTGCGATATTTAATAACAATTGGTTTTTCGATTTTTTTATCAACAATAAGACAAACACCTTGCTCCAAATAAACCCCATTTAATGCTGCAAAAAAATTCTTTTCCAAATCATATGTTTTATGAATATATTTCTTATATTCACCATCATACAAAATTTCAGCCAAAGATATAATATTAACCCCTTTGGGTAAATTATATTCTTCTATATGAAGTCTTCCCTTGCAAAAAACAACATTTATAAAATTTTCATCTTCATGATGAACACAACACCCACATTTGCACTCGTCATGAGCATCATCTGTAAAAACATCAAAATCGCTTTCAATAATCTCTTTTACATTAGAGTATTTCCACGCTTCAATTTTCTTTGATAGAGCATTAGCATTCAAAAACACCTGTTTTGCTTTATTTCTAAGTGCAAAAACAGCTGGTTTATCATCTAAAAAAAGCTCCACATCTTTTATCAAAGAAACGCATGTCATATTATTCGTCCTTTAAAAAAGATGCATAACCATTCTTCTCTAATTCTAAAGCAAGATTTTTATCACCAGTTTTTACAATTTTACCATCTGCAAAAATATGAATAACATCAGGCACAATATAAGAAAGCAATCTTTGATAATGGGTAATAACCAAAAATGCATTTTTTTCATTTCTTAAAGCATTAACACCTTCTGAAACTGTTTTCAAAGCATCAATATCTAGCCCAGAATCTATTTCATCTAATATAGCAAAAGAGGGTTTCAAAAGCGCCATCTGTAGAGTTTCAAAGCGTTTTTTTTCACCACCCGAAAACCCTACATTAACAAACCTTTTTAACATCTCTTGATTAATACCTAAAGCCTCGGATTCTTTCCTCAACAACTTCATAAAACTTAACGTATCAAGCTCTTCTTCATTATTGTGCTTTCTAACGGCATTAAGAGAATGTTTCAAAAAATTAGAAACAACAACACCAGGTATCTCTGTTGGATATTGGAGTGATAAAAAAAGTCCATTTCTAGCTCTTTCTTCAACACTCATATCCAAAAGATTTTTACCCTTAAACAAAATTTCACCACTTGTTACAACATACCCATCTTTACCACTCAAAACATAAGACAAAGACGATTTACCTGCTCCATTAGGCCCCATTATTGCATGAATTTCACCTTCATTAATCGTAAGATTAAGTCCTTTTATAATTTCTTTATCACCAACACAAGCATGTAAATTTTTTATTTCTAACAAATGATTCATTTACATTATATCCCAAAATTTAAGCTACTTTTCCATGGCAATGTTTAAACTTCTTACCACTACCGCAAGGACAAGGACTATTTCTAGAAACATTACCCCACTCTGGACGCTCAATTTTTACAGTTTCTTGAGCTGTTTTATTTTCAGGTGCTACACCTTCGCCCATAGATTCATGAATAGCTTCCATTTTTTGATTTCTTCTAGAATCTTCCTGAGCTCTAACATCTTTTTCACTACTTTGTTGAATAACTGCTCGGCAAACAATTGTTGTTACTTTTTCTTTCAACAAATCAAGCATATCAGAAAACATATTAAAAGCTTCTCTTTTATACTCATTAAGAGGGTCTTTTTGACCATAAGCACGAAGCACAATAGTATGTCTCATCAAATCAAGTGTTGCTATATGTTCTTTCCATAATTGGTCTAAAGTTTGCAAAACAATACTTTTTTCAACCAGTCTAACAATTTCTTGAGGAACATCCTTGTTCTTTTGTTCGATACTATTATCAACCTCTTTAATTATTAGCTCTAACATATCTTCGCTATCTACTTCAGGTCTTTTTACCCATTCTTCTAAAGGCAAATTAATTCCTGTAACAGCAAAAATATCCTGTTTTAATTTTGCAACATCCCACTCTTCAGGTACACTACCCATAACAATATTATTACAAACAATAGAAGCCAAATAATCATGACGCATATCAATAACAGTTTCAGAAATATCATTAATAGACATGATTTCTTTTCTTTGTTCATAAATAACCTTACGTTGGTCATTCATAACATTATCATATTTCAACAAACTTTTACGAATATCAAAGTTACGCTCTTCTACTCTTTGTTGTGCCTTTTCTAAAGCTTTACTAATAAATGGATGAACAAGAGCTTCCCCTTCTGGCAAACCTAAACGTCTTAACATATCAGACATACGTTCAGACCCAAAGATTCTCATTAAATCATCTTCCAAAGATAAGAAAAATTTAGAACAACCAGGGTCACCTTGACGACCAGAACGACCTCTTAATTGATTATCGATTCGTCTGCTTTCATGACGTTCTGTTCCAAGAATATATAAACCACCAGCACTTAAAACTTTTTCTTTATTTATCTTTATTTCTTCTTCAATTTCTTTCTTTAAAGCATCAATTTCAGCTTCAGCTTCATTACCTGTTAAACGTTTATTCAAAGCAACTTGAGGATTACCTCCAAGCTGAATATCAGTACCACGACCAGCCATATTTGTTGCAATTGTTACAGCACCAAATCGTCCTGCTTCAGCTACAATCATTGCTTCACGTTCGTGATGTTTTGCATTCAAAACTTCAAACTTAATATTTGTCTGTGTTTTTAACAAATTAGCAATAGCTTCTGACTTTTCAACAGAAGTTGTACCAACCAAAACAGGTTGACCTTTAGCATTACAAGCCTTAATTGTCTCAACAATCGCTTTATACTTCTCAGCAACGGTTCTATAAATAAAATCTTCCTCATCTTTTCTCAAAACAGGACGATTCGTTGGAATTTCAACACATGACAAATTATAAATATCAGAAAACTCTGCTTCTTCTGTCATTGCTGTACCTGTCATACCAGCAAGTTTAGGATATATTCTAAAGTAGTTTTGGAAGGTAATAGAAGCAAGAGTTTGGTTTTCAGATTGAATTTCAACACCCTCTTTTGCCTCTAAAGCTTGATGAAGACCATCGCTATAACGACGTCCTTCCATAACCCTTCCTGTAAATTCATCAATAATCATCACCTTATTATCTCTAACAAGATAATCAACATCTCTTTCAAACATAATATTTGCACGCAATGCTTGATTTACATGATTAACCAAAGACACATTCTTTATATCATACAATCCCCCTTCAGCAATCAATCCAGCTTTTTTCAAAAGCTCTTCAACATGTTCCATACCAGTTTCAGTAAGAGTAACATTCTTAGCTTTTTCATCTTTTTCATAATCACTTGCGTTAATATCTTTAATAACTCTATTAACAAGTACATATTTTTCAGATGAATCTTCGGCTGCACCAGAAATAATCAATGGTGTTCTTGCTTCATCAATCAAAATAGAGTCTACCTCATCTACGATAGCATAGTTAAAATCACGTTGTACACGCTCATCTAAAGAAAACTTCATATTGTCACGAAGATAATCAAAGCCTAATTCATTATTTGTACCATATGTAATATCCGCATTATATGCAGCTTTACGTTCATCATCATTCTTTTCATGCACAATATAATCAACCGTTAAACCAAGAAAACGATAAACCTGTCCCATCCATTCAGCATCACGCTTTGCTAAATAGTCATTTACAGTAACAATATGCACACCTTTTTGTTCAATAGCATTCAAATAAGCAGCTAATGTTGCAACTAAAGTTTTACCCTCACCGGTCTTCATTTCAGAAATCATACCTTTGTGTAAAACAATACCACCAATGAGCTGAACATCATAGTGTCTTTGACCAAGAGTTCTTTTTGCAGCTTCTCTAACTGTTGCAAATGCCTCAGGTAAAATATCATCTAACGTCTCACCTTCTTTAAGACGAGAGCGAAACTCTAAGGTTTTAGCTTTTAATTCTTCATCAGAAAGTTTTACAAAACTCTCTTCCAATGCATTAATTTGTTCTACAATTTTATTTTGTTTTTTTACAAAACGATCATTAGCTGATCCAAAAATCTTACGTGCAATATCTGTTAACATTTTTCTACCTTATATATTTTATCCTTATAGCTACATTTAGTGTTTATATGAAATAAAGTCAATACTATCAACAAAAGTTATAAACTCAATTAAAAAATACTTGGAATATTTTATAAATAAGTATATATGTATAAAAGAATTAAAAATAAAACTTTTATTTTGGAGGTATTTTATGAAAAAGAGACTTGTTGGTTTTGTTATAACCGCTGTTGCTGTAGTAGTTGTTGCTGTAGCATCATTTGTATCTTTTAAAGTATATAATGCAAACGCTGGAGCAAACAAAGGTATTGCTGCCAAAATTAACGGCGAAACAATTTATATTAACGATTTAAAACAAAGTTATGCAGATCATCCACAGATTAAAGATAGAGTTCCTTTTGAAGAATTCTATGCAAAAACTTTAGACGTTTTTGTAAACTCTAAATTAGTTTACCAAGCTGCTAAAGCCGCAAAAATTGAAGAAACACCAGAATTTAATCGTCAATTAGTAACAGCTAAAGAAGATTTAGCTCGTAAACTATATTTAGAAAAAATGGTTGCAGAAAAAGTAACAGATGAAGAAATTAAAAAATTATACAACGAATACACTTCAAAGTTTGAAAGCCAAAAAGAAGTAAAAGCAAAACACATCTTGGTTGATACAGAAGCAAAAGCTAAAGAAGTTATCGCAAAACTTAAAAAAGGTGAAGACTTCGAAAAATTAGCTAGTCAATATTCAAAAGACCAAGTTGCAGATTTAGGATACTTCACAAAAGAAATGATGGTTCCAGAATTTTCAAAAGCAGCATTTTCTATGAATAAAGGCGAATACTCTAAAACTCCTGTTAAAACAGAGTTTGGATATCATGTAATTTTGGTAGATGATGCTAGAGCATCTAAACCATTAGAATTAAAAGACGTAGAACCACAATTAAAAAATATGGTAACACAAAAAGTAGTTGCTGAAATTTTTGAAGAATTACGCAATTCTGCAAAAATTGAAAAATATACTCTTGAAGGTGAAGAAATCACAGAAAAGAAATAATTTTTACAAAAACCAACATAAAAAGCCCCAAACAATGGGGCTTTTTATTTTATAATCAAAATTTTCTTGATTTTTAAAATATTTCATACTAAAACGTACGACGTAAACAGCACCCCTGGAGGTTGTTTATAAAAAAATAAAACATAAATAAAAGGATTAAAAAAATGTCAGATATTACATTTAATGCAAATTTACGTGAAAAAGCAGGTAAGGGGGCAGCTCGCGCATGTCGTAAAGAGGGTCGCGTTCCTGCAGTTATCTATGGTGGTAAAAAAGACGCTCTTAACATCAGTCTTCACCCAGTAGAATTAGAAAAAGCTTTAGATTTGAGCGATTTCTATAAATCTGTTATAACTGTTGTTGTAAACGGCAAAAACGAAAAGGTTATCTGCAAAGATGTTCAATTCCATCCTGTATCAGATATGCCTATTCACGTTGACTTCTTACGTAAATAAGGAATAAAGAATGTTTTTGGTGGTAGGATTAGGAAATCCCGGAGAGGAATATTCTAAAACCCGCCATAACATAGGATTTATGGCGGCTGATGAAATTCACAGTCGCCATAATTTTTCACCATTTAAACAAAAGTTTGATGGTTTAATAGCAGAAGGCTCTATCGGGAAAGAAAAAGCTCTTTTATTAAAACCACAAACATATATGAACCTATCAGGCAACTCCGTACAAAAAACTGCAAAGTTTTACAAAATCCCCCCTCAAAACATCGTTGTTATACATGATGATAAAGACCTTGCCCTAGGTAAACTAAAGGCCAAACGAGGTGGAAGTGCCGGCGGACATAACGGATTAAAAAATATCGATTCTCAAATAGGCAATGAATATAATAGAATTCGTATTGGTGTTGGCTCCCCAAAAGAACATAATACTGATACAATAAACTTTGTTTTATCTAGATTCTCAAAATCAGAATTACAAATTCTAGAGCCAAAATTAGAATTTATTGCATCATCAATTACCGAACTAGTAGAAAAAGGTATAGATAGCTACTCAAACACAATCGGTATGTACAACGCAAAATAATCTAACTTTTTATATAAAAATTCTTATTGCAAAACAAAGTTATCTCCTATATAACACTAAAAAATTAAACAATCTTTTAGGAGTAATAAAATGGGATTTAATTGTGGTATTGTTGGTCTTCCAAACGTTGGCAAATCCACACTTTTTAATGCTTTAACACAAACAATACAAGCTCAAGCAGCAAACTTTCCTTTCTGCACAATAGAACCAAACACTGGTCGAGTTGCTGTGCCAGATAACCGTTTACAAGAATTAGCAAAAATTGTTAATCCTAAAAACATTATTCCTACACAACTAGAATTTGTGGATATTGCAGGTCTTGTAAAGGGTGCATCAAAAGGTGAAGGCTTAGGAAACCAATTTCTTGCCAATATTCGTGAAACAGATGCAATCATTCATGTTTTACGTTGTTTTGATGATGGAAACATAACCCATGTTGAAGGTTCTGTTGACCCGATTCGTGATGCAGAAATTGTTGAAACAGAGCTTATGATTGCAGACCTTGAATCTTTAGAAAAGCGCTTTGAACAAACAAAGAAAAAAGCTCAAACAGGTGGAGATAAAGAAGCTGGCCTAAGAGCAGAAGTAATGGAACCAATAATAAACGCACTAAGAGAAGGAAAACCAGCAAGAACCGCAGCTCCAGACCCTGCAAATAAAGATGCTTACAAACAATATCAAATGCTACAATTACTAACCTCAAAACCTGTTTTGTATGTATGTAATGTAGATGAAGACAGCGCATCTTCAGGAAATGAATATTCAAAGAAAGTTTTTGAAAAAGCATCTTCAGAAAATGCCAAAGCAGTTATAATTTCAGCCGCAATAGAATCAGAAGTTGCTCAATTAGATACCCAAGAAGAAAAACAAGAATTTTTATCAGCACTTGGCTTAGAAGAAACTGGTTTAACCAAAATTATCAAAGCAGGCTATGCTCTATTAGGCTTAGAAACATACTTTACTGCTGGACCAAAAGAAGTTCGTGCATGGACATTCCTAAAAGGCTCAAAAGCGCCACAATGTGCCGGCATAATTCACTCAGATTTTGAAAGAGGTTTCATTAGAGCCGAAACAATTGCTTATGATGATTATATCAAATTTGGAGGCGAACAAGGTTGTAAAGAGGCTGGCAAAATGCGCTCCGAAGGAAAAGAATATGTTGTAAAAGATGGTGATTTACTAAACTTCTTATTCAATGTATAATAACTAACAAAAAAGAGCGCTTTTTTAAGCGCTCTTTTCTTTTGTAATACAACTACTACTCATTATCCAAAAATTCAACAGCATCCATAGCAGCCATAGCACCGCTACCTGCAGAAATCACAGCTTGTTTATATTTAGGATCTTTCACATCACCTGCTGCAAACACACCTTCAACATCTGTTTCTGAACTATTATCGTGAGTAACAATATATCCTTTACTATCAAGCACAAGGTTGCCTTTAAATATATCAGTATTAGGTTTATGGCCAACCGCTACAAAAACACCATCTAAAGCAATCTCTTTTACAACATCACTTTCAACGTTTTTAATTTTAATACCAGTAACTTTCTTAGGTTCATCTTGTCCCAAAATTTCTTCAACAACACTATTCCACTCAACAACAATTTTCTTATTATTAAGTACTCTATCTTGTAAAATTTTATCTGCTCTTAATTGGTCTCTTCTATGAACTAAAATTACTTTATCCGCAAGAGTTGCTAAATAAAGAGCCTCTGCCACAGCAGAATTACCACCGCCAATCACAGCAACTGTACGTCCTCTATAAAAGAAACCATCACAAGTAGCACAAGCAGAAACACCATAACCTAAATATTTTTTCTCAGACTCAAGATTCAACCATTTTGCAGAAGACCCTGTCGCAACAATAATAGCTCTTGCTTTATAAGAGTGTCCATTTTCAGAACTACAAACAAACGGTCTATTAGAAAAATCAACTTCAACAATATAGTCATTAACAAATTCAACACCAAGTTTTATAGCTTGTTGCTTCATTTTATCCATTAATTCATATCCGCTAATGTCTTCAAAACCTGGAAAATTCTCAATACTTGCTGTCATTGTTAATTGTCCACCTTCTTGATTGCCAGAAACAATCATAACCTTAATTCCAGCACGAGCTGCATAAATACCCGCAGTATATCCTGCAGGACCAGAACCCAAAATTAACAAGTCAGTAGTATAAAGTGCCATAATAGCCTCCCTAGTTTAATAGTTTTAATGTTTTTTCACGTAAATCTCTTACTCTTTTTACCTTATCGCTATCCCCTAATAATTCATATATTGCTATTAACTGACTACACACATATAAAGTATCTTGATATTTAGTATAAAAGCTCTCATCTTGACGCATTACTTCATCTAACGCTTTTTCTAAAAACAAAACCTTTATTTGCGGAATTTCTGCTGTTTTAGCAAGTAACATATATGCCGCAAATTTATCTTTTTCATTGTGATTTTCAGCCCAAGATTCTTCAATTTTTACTAAAGACTCTTCATCACCAATATAATAATATATATCCTTTAAAGCTAATAGCGCTCTATTTCTTTCTTCAGGATAACGAGCATACAAAAGAGATTGGTTATAATACCCTACTGCTAGGAAGTATTTACTATTATCTTGACTTTGTAAAGCCTCTTCATAATAAATATCGCCAAGTTTTACATAAATCCAAAATAATATAGTTCTAATATTTGGTGAAACACTTTCATTTTGTTGTAAAAACTTTATATAAAAATTCAAAATGACATTATATTGCACAATTTTAGCATCATTTGATAAAAACGATTCTCTTTCTTGCACAATTTTATATAAGTTAAAAAACTTATTTTCACTATTTTGAGTTTTTAAATTTGCTTTATCACCCATATTTTCACCACAATAAATTACAAAACACCGCCTGTTGTTAAACAATAGTCCTCACTATTTAGTGCATACTTTTTATGTACAGGGCACTTCATACACAAACACCCTAAATTTTCATGAATACAATCACTTTTTTCAAAAGCACAAAACATCATCTCAAAGTGCCCTAATTTACTCATATCAATCTTATCATCAATCTCTTTGTAAGCATTCTTTTTCTTACAAAATTTAGTATAAGAAGGACACTCCAAGCATAAACATTCTTTTAGATTTTCAATACTTTTCTCTACATGCATATTTTATCTCCTTATAAATTCATACAAAAAATAAATATGCAAAATTTTACTCAAAACAAGTATACTTAAGCTTTATTTAGGTTATATACTCCTAAACTCTAATAAATTTACCTTCAACAATTGGTGGTAAAAAATAGTTTTTAACCCCTGGCAAAAAAGAAATTTTATCAACCCTAGCAAACAATGGACCTCGATAACAAGCCTCAATCATTTTATTTATATTATCATCATCTCCACTCATTAAAATCTCTACACTACCATCGTCTTCATTTCGAACCCAACCAGAAATTCCACCAATTTCAATAGCTTTAGAAACAGCCCATCTTCTATAACCAATTCCTTGAACTCGGCCATCAATCTTCAAATATACTTCTTTTACCATAACAACCTTCAATAAACTTAAAAAATTGGTTGCAATTTTTATTGCAACCAACCTTTTCTACTACTTAGATTTTTTTACCGTCAAACCACCTGACAATAAGTTCAATAATCCTTTTGTTGTTTCTTTAACACTATCAACACTATCATCTAATATTTTACCAACATCCTCTGTTGTTGTAGAAACAACATTCTTAGGTTCAGGAAATCTATTTTCATAACCTGTACCAACAAGAGCTGAATAACAAGGAGACCCATCACTTTCTAATAGCATTTGTGCTCCCAAATAAACAGGCCCGGCTGTTGTCACACCAACAATAGTTTTTATTGCATTAGCACCATCAACACCAATCTTAGGATTTTGAACTGTACCTGTCAACTTAACTAAAGATGATAATGCTTTTGCAATATTTGTATCAGTAAGTTTGCCAGCAAAAGGCTTCACACTAATATTAAGCTTATCATTTTTAAGATTAACATCACCATCAGCTACAATTGTAAACTTATCTGCATTAACAACTATACCATTAGGAAATTTAGCTTTCTTATCTTTAAATTCAGCTCTAACAACAGCACAACTCATATTAAGTTCATCATTTCCCTTAGTTAAATTAAGAGTATTAATCAATTGAGAAATAATATTTCCTTTGAGCATACCAATATTACCCAAATGAAGTTTAGATTTATCAACAATCAAAGCTATATTACCGTCTAAATCTTCAACCAAACTAGAATATGTATCTCCTTTACTTGTAAAGTCTAAATACAAATCAGTCATACCACCTTCAATAAAACTAAAATTATCGCTATTTGCTCCCAATGCGCTCATTAATTTCAATAAATCAACTTTAGCAACATCAACATCAACTTTTAAACCATGGGTTTTAGCATCAAGCAAAATATCTCCACCAATATTACCAGTTGCAATTTTTCCTTTAACAAAGTTCACATTAGCAACACCATTATTCAATATAGTTTTAACTTCTAAATCAGAAACCAAAACAGCACCATCATTAGATACTTGACCAATTTTTATAAGACCATCAACATTAACCTTATAAAAATCATTATATGGAACACTAATATCAGGAGCTAAAGTTGTAGCGTTTGCATTTTTTATAACCCCACCTAAAAATGCTGTCTTTTCTTTCTTTCCAAAAGAAGCGATGTCTATGTCAGCACTTCTAAATTCAGCCTTTACCAAAGGTACAACCTCTTCTAAAGAGGCATCAACCTCACCTTCAACAATATTACCAGCGATTTTCAACTCTCTAATTTTTAATAAAATGTTTTTTAAACTACCCTTAAATACAACATCTAAGCTTTCATTAAAACCACTATTTTTTCCTAAGAATTTAGCAATTCTTGCATCACCCTTAAATTGCAAATCCCCCATAACATCAAACAGCTTAACAGTAGTTAAAATATCAATTCCCTTTGCACTAACGTCTAGTTCAACAGGATATCCATCTTTTGCTTCTAATAGTTTTAATGCACCTAAAACACCTTTTCCTTTATATTCTCCATTATTAACATTAAAGCTCAAATCAATGTTATCGTCAGAGTTTTCATCAAGGTTAAAATTCTTTATATTGTAACTTTGTGTTTTTCCACTTTTATCAATGTAATTAACTTGAACATTATTTAGAGCAACTTCCTTAATTACCACAGATGACAATATTCCAATATCTTTAGGTTCACTTAATTCACCAGCATTGGCACTTTTAATTACTTCAAAATTAAAAGATGTTTTTTCTACTTTATTTTCTACTTTTTCAGCTAAGCCAAATTCCCAGTTAGCGCCATTATCAGCACTTTCTTCAAGATTAACAACCGCATCATTAATCTTAAATCTATTAATAACAACATTCTTGCTCAAAAGAGGAATAACACTAACACTCAAATCAATTGTTTTTACACTAGCCATATTAGGATTTTTAGACCATTTTGCATTAGCAAATGTAACATCATTAATTTCAATTGTAGAACTAAAAGAAGGTTTAACTTTAATATCACCAATAGCCAATTCTCTACCTGTTGTATCAAAAACAGCTTTTGAGATCATTGTTTTGTAATTATTAAAATCTATTTGTGTTAAAGCAATATATCCAGCAATAACCACAAACAAAACCAAACAAACAACCGAAATCAAAATAATTTTAAGTGCTTTTTTCATTACAAGTTACTCCTTAAAACTTAAACCTAATACCTTTATGCTCTCTTTAAAATAGTCTGGCAATTTTGCTTTAACAACCAATTTTTTACCATAAACAGAAGATAAATCTATTTTATAAGCATGTAAGTGCAATTTTTTAGAAAACAAATCGTTTTTACTACGTTCTTTTCCAAAATACTTATCATCACCCAAAATTGGCATCCCAATATATTCCATATGCGCTCTTATTTGATGAGTTCTACCAGTTAAAGGACTAGCCGATACAAGCGCATACTTATCACCAACATTGTCTAAAATCTCATATTCAGTAACAGCGTTTTTACCACTCTCAATTACTTGAACTCGACCATCAATTTTTTCAAGAGGAGCTTTTATCTCACCAAACTCTTTGTCACACATACCACGCACAAGCGCCAAATATGTTTTTTGTAAAGTATGCTCTCTAAATGCTTTTGTTAAAATATCTGCCATTTTTCTATCACGAGCCAAAACCAAAATACCGCTAGTATCCTTATCGATTCTATGCACTAACTTTGGTTTTTCTTCCATTCCAAACTTCAAAGCTTCAAGCATACCATCAACATGGCGCTCAGTATTTGTACCACCTTGTACAGCAAGTCCAGATGGTTTATTTATAACAATAATTTTCTCATCTTTATAGATAACCAAGCTCTCAATAAATTTCACATCATTTTGAGAAACACCAACATGTACTTGTTCTTTTTTCTCATTATCAAGAGGCGGTACTCTAACTTCAAAACCAGCCTCAAGTCTTGTATTAGCCTCAGCTTTTGCGCCATTAACCTTTATTTGTTTTGTTCTAACTAGTTTTTGGAATCTTCCCAAACTAAGTCCAGGATAATATTTCAAAAACCATCTATTTAAGCGCATGCCATCATCAGCATCTTTTACTTTTATAATCTGCACACCAGACATATAAAACCTCTTTAATGTTAAATTCCTAAAAATCATACTAAAATAAAACAAAAATACAAGTTTAAATTAAAAACAAAAAAGGCGATTCTTTCTAGAACCGCCCTTTTCTCTTTTGAGGTTTTCCTATTTTTTTAGGAACATTCCATTTACGCTTTGGTTGTTTTTTAGCTATTGGTTCAAATACAATTTTAACATCGTTCGCACTTTCGCTCATCTGTTTTATAACATCTTTAATATCAGATAGAGCAACTTCCGGTTTATAGAATATTATTCCATACTTTTTTTCAAGCACCTCTATAATTGTTGTAAGCTCTTTTTCATCACAATAACTAACTCCCATAGCCGCCAAAGCCATTTTTAATCGATTATTTATCATACATAAAAATTTTTAAATTATACAAAAGAAGCCCTAATATACTATATTTAAAGCATATTGTCAAATTTTAATTATTATTCTCTTTTCTTACTTTTTGCTTTTCACGACGAAGTTTATCAAAATAGTCGATTCTCTTTCTAATTTCTCTTTCAAAACCTCTATCAACTGGATGATAAAATCTTCTTCTCCCCATCTCTTCAGGAAAATAATTTTGCCCCGAAAAACCATCTTCTAAATCTTGGTCATAGATATATCCTTCTTTATAACCAAGTTCTTGCATCAATTTTGTTGGAGCATTCAAAATATGTTTAGGAGGCATTAAAGAACCTGTTTTTCTTGCCACATCAAAAACACTATGCATCGCCTTATAAACCGCCGCAGATTTTGGAGCAGTCGCCAAATATGCTGTAAGTTGCATAATCGCCAAGTCTCCCTCAGGGCTTCCAAGTCGTTCATATGTATCCGAACAAGCAATCGCTTGCACCACAGCATTAGGGTCAGCCAAAGAAACATCTTCCACTGCAAATCGAACTAATCTTCTTAAAATATATCTAGGGTCTTCACCAGATACAATCATTCTACCAACCCAATAAAGAGCCGCATCAACATCAGACCCTCTCAAAGATTTATGAACAGCAGATATCAGATTATAATGTCCATCTCTTCCTTTATCATAAACAGGCGAGCGAGAACGGATAATCTTCATTAGTTTATCTTTACCAAAAACCTCACCTTCTTTAGCATATGCCCACACACTTTCTGCCAAATTTAGAATATATCTACCATCACCATCAGCAATTGTTTTTAACAAATCTCTTGCTTCATCATCAATAGGAAGTTTTGTACCCTCTTCTTTTTCTGCTCTCTGTAAAAGCTCTTCAAAATTATCTTCAGTAAGCCTATTTAAAACAAAAACCTGACACCTTGATAAAAGCGCCGCATTTAGTTCAAAAGATGGATTCTCTGTTGTTGCACCAACAAGTATAACTGTACCATCCTCAACATAAGGCAAAAAGCCATCTTGTTGAGATTTATTAAACCTATGAATCTCATCTACAAATAAGAGCGTTCCCTTTCCTTGGGTTACTTTCCTATCATGCGCATATTGAAAAACTCTCTTTAAATCAGCCACCCCAGAAAACACTGCCGAAATTTGCTCAAAATAAAGATTAGTATGTTCCGCAATAAGTCTTGCAATCGTTGTTTTTCCACATCCAGGAGGTCCCCACAAAATAAAAGAAGAAACCTTTCCAGTAATAACCATTCTCCCCAAAGGAGAATCTTCCCCTAAAACCTGCTCTTGTCCAACCACATCTTCAAGTTTTTTAGGGCGCAATCTATCTGCGAGTGGGCGCTTAACCCTATTTGAAAACAACGTTTCTACCATTTTTTCTCTTCAATTTATCAAAATATAGTAACCCTTAACACAAATTTTTCATTCCTACAACTAGATTCTTCACTAATTTTCACATATTACTTGACAGTTCCTTATAAAGTTATACTATTCATATACTTTTAATAACAACGATTTAAGGAAAAATTATGAGCTTTAAAGATTTAGGGTTAGACGAACATACAATTCATGCAATAGAAGATCTTGGCTACAAAGAGCCAACAACAGTACAAAAAGACGTTATACCATCTGTTCTAGCAGGCAAAGATATTTTTATAATAGCACCATCTGCTTGTGGCAAAACCTGTTCATACATTTTCCCATTAATTGATATTATTTCTAAAAAACAAGGTCAAAACATTCTAATTATTACTGCAGACGACAAAGAAGCTGTAAATGTTTCAGACAAACTCTCAATTTTTAATAAATACCACGAGATAAAAGAAACCGAAACAGAAGCAAATGTTATCATTGGTGCACCTGCTCTCTTGTTAGAAAATATCTCAGAAGAACAAATAGATGTATCAAACACCAACATCCTCGTTGTAGATGATATAAACTTAATCAAAAAAAATCGCCAATTAAAAAATTTAGATAAAATTTTAGAATTATTACCTGTTAACAAACAAAACATTGTTTTCACAACTCGCAGATCAAAAGAAACTCAAGATACATTAAACAAAATTCTTAAAGCCCCTGCAGAGATAAAAATAGATAAAAACAAAGAAAGCGAAGTAAAAGACGTTCAAAATGAACCAACTCTTCCTCAAGAAACCCAAAAACCTAAAAAGAAAAACAAAGACAAAACACCTCTTGATAAAAAAGCAGTAGAAATTGCTAAAAAAGGTAAAGCTTTCGGTTTTAATCCTCCTCATTTCTTACTAACAGAATGTAAACTAATGGAAGGTGAAGATTAACAAAAAAATACTTGCGCTATTTAGATGCAAGTTCTATATAAATACAAAAATATTAACTTATAAACTGGAGATACAAATGGCTGGACACTCCCAATTTAAAAACATCATGTACCGCAAAGGTGCACAAGATGCAAAAAAAGCTAGAGTTTTTGCAAAACTAGCTCGTGAAATTACTGTTGCTGCAAAATCAGGTCTTCCTGAACCAGATAAAAACCCTCGTTTAAGACTTGCAATACAAGCAGCACGTGCAGAAAGTATGCCAAAAGACAACATTGAGCGTGCTATTGCTAAAGCTACACAAACAGCAGGTGGTGCAGACTTCACAACTATGCGTTATGAAGGTTTTTCTGCAAGTAAAGTAGCTGTTATTGTAGAAGCTCTAACAGACAATAAAAACCGTACAGCAAGTAACGTTCGCTCAATTTTCGGTAAACGTGGTGGAGCAATGGGTGAAACTGGTTCTGTAACATTTAACTTTGAACGTATTGGCTATATAGAATATCCATTATCTGTTACTGATAACGATACAATGTTTGAAGAAGCATTAAATGCTGGTGCAAATGAAGTTATTTCAGAAGATGAAATTCACGCAATAGAAACTCTTCCAGATGACTTATCATCTGTAACAGAAGCTCTAGAGCAAAAATTTGGAACACCATCTGCTTCTCGTTTAGATTGGAAACCAACTGTTAAATCAGAAATAACAGACCTTGAAACTGCTAAAAAGTTTTTAGAGTTTATTGATGCTCTAGAAGAAGATGAAGATGTACAACACGTATATCACAATGCAGAAATCGCAGAAGACATTCTTGCTCAATTAGAGGCTGAATAAATGCGTATATTAGGCCTAGACCCAAGTATATCATCAACAGGTTGGGGCATAATAAATGTTGAACAAAACCGTTTGTCATACGTGGCAGACGGTTTTATTCCAACATCAAACAAATTACCATTATCAGAGCGCTTGCATATTATACATAACGAACTCCAAAAAGTTATAGAACAATACCGCCCTGATGAAGCATCTATCGAGGTTACATTCTTAAACTCAAACCCCGAAACATCATTAAAATTAAGCATGGCACGAGGTGTTGTTTTCCTAATGCCTTCTCTTTATAATATTCCACTTTATGAATACGAGCCAAATAAGGTAAAAAAAGCTCTAACCGGCGTAGGAAGAGCAGATAAAAACCAAGTAGAAACAATGGTAAAAATATTGCTACCTGGATGTAAACCAAAAAACAACGACTCATCAGATGCACTAGCAATCGCCATCACCCACGCAAACCTAAGAAATTCTTTCAATTCAAAAATAGCTTAAAAAAAAGGGTTACCCCCCTCCTTCTTACATATCCATCCCTCCGGTAGTATGAGAATGCCATGCCATTTCATATTGATACCCTGCATCATCATTTTCTTTTTCAAAGGATTTATCTTTAGATTTACTTTTCTCTATTCTTTCTTGCTCTTTCTTCCAGCCACGACTCCTTACTCTAGCCATTGATTTATGAGCTTCATGAACACCATCTTTTTCATTAACTTTATCACAAAACTCTATTGCTTTTCCTATCATTTCTGTTCCACTACCTTCAACCATATTAACAGTTTTATTAACTAGCTCACTACACTTTCCCGCCATTTCAGGATGATTTTGCACAATTTGAGTATAGGCATCAATTAACCCTGTATCATACTCATATACACTCTGATTATTTTCTTCCATTTTATTTAGCATTTTTTCTGTATAAGCACAAAATCTCTCAGCCACCTTTTTATCATCTAAGCAAGTTGCAGCATTACTAAAAGCTATATCAGGATATTGGGTGTGCATAGCCAAATCATCAACATTATCCAACATAACCAACGCTTCTTTGGGTGTTAACTTTCCATTATCAGCAGCAAAAGCATATGCAGTACATAAACATCCTGCAAATGTCTCTTTCTGTTCCTTTGTTCCATTTTCTAAAATTGATGTATCTTTCATAAGGTTATTAGCAATATTGTAAACTTCTTTTCCGTCTGCTTTTTCACTCAAATCAGCTAACTTATCTGCCATTAAAGCCTGTGCATCATAGTTTGCAAAACCTTTATCATTTCTAGCATTATAATTATTAACCGCATCACGCATATTTTTCATATCATCAATGCCATCAATATACTTAATATCTTTGTTTTGCTTTTTTGCCTCTGCTTGCTTTTTTAAGCTATCTAATTGTGCTAAAACATCTTCACTACCACCTAATGCACTAGCTAATCCAATACCTAAATTAACAATCTTATCAACTTCCATATCGCTTAAATTTTTCTCTGCTAATTTAGCAATCAAATCATCAAAAGCGCTCATCTCTCATCTCCTATAAAATAAAACTATATTATTATAATATCATAAATGTTGGATATAGTCAACACATGATTTCATAAATAAATTATAATACCCTCAAACAAATTTTAATAAGGGTATATATTGCAAAACAGACTCTTAACCATAGGCAAAAATATTCAAAACCAACGCAAAAAACAAAATTTAACACAAATAGAGCTTGCTGTTGAGGTTGGAATAGATAGAGCATATTTATCAGAGATAGAAAACGGCAAAGCAAATATCTCTGTAAATATATTATATGCAATTGCAGATGCTCTGCACACTGATATAAAAGATTTTTTTAATACAAATCAATCATAAAAAAGGAGGCTTCTCGCCCCCTCTTTCTTCTTAAATCAAATCTTTATTACATATCAGCAATAACTTCCATGCTAACAATTACATCTGGGTCATAAACCATACCATTATAACCACCGCCTTTTTTGATATTGTCAACATATTCCATACCGCTAACAACTTTACCCCAAACAGTATATTGACCATCCAAATGAGGTGCATCATTAAAACAAATAAAGAATTGACTATCCGCAGAGTTAGGGTCCATAGCTCTAGCCATAGAAACCGTACCACGAGTATGAGGAACTCTATTAAATTCTGCTTTTAGTTTTTTACCACTACCACCAGTACCTGTTCCTAAAGGACAACCTGTTTGCGCCATAAAACCATCAATAACTCTATGGAACTTCAAACCATTGTAAAAACCTTCTCTAACCAATTCTTTAATTCTAGCAACATGGTTTGGTGCAACATCTGGAAGCATCTCAATAACCACTTCACCATCTTTAAGCTTCAAAACCAAAGCATTTTCTTGATCTTTAACATTATAAGAATGTTTCATTTTCTTTCCTCTCGTTTCACTAATTTCTAGTTTTTTTGTTTCTTCAATACCAATACTTTTAGTATCGCTTTTATCTAAACTTTTTGTTTCACTTTTAGCTAATACATTTCCCATCATAAAACCCTTTACAACTAAAACTAATATTAAAACTAAAACTATATTTAGGAATTTATTTTTCATAATTCAATACCCAATCAATTCGTTCTTCAGCAGTTAAACCCTGAGGAAAAGAATCAATAGCTTTTAATCTATCTCTTAACCCCACACCATTTGCTATCTGTATAGCAAGCCCAGGTCTTGCATTTACTTCAAGCATCATAGGACCTCGTTCTTTATCAAGCACAATATCTGCGCCCAAATAACCAAGCCCTGTCATATCATAAGCCATAGCACCAATAAGCAAATGCTCCCTCCAAAAAGGAACTTTCAAATCCATAAGATTAGCCCCCGTATCTGGATGATGAGTTACTTGTTTATTATGCATAACCGCATTTAGTGTTCTACCTGTTTTTACATCAAGCCCCACACCAACAGCGCCTTGGTGGAGATTTGCTCTTCCTCCAGACTCTTTTGTTGCCAATCTCATCATCACCATTGCAGGGTATCCTTTATAAACAATCACCCTAACATCAGGCACTCCGTGGTAGCTAAAATCTTTAAATACTTTACTAAAATTAACTGTTTCCTCAATTAATGTTACATCATATTTTCCACCAAGACTAAAAAGCCCACTTAATGTATTAGAAATATGCTGATAAACATCATCAAACGAAAGCACCTCACCAGAAGCATTAATAAACTCATTTTCGTTATATTCTTTTATAACCAAAACACCTTTGCCACCGCTACCATGCGCAGGTTTAATTACAAACGTTTTATGCCCTTTAACAATCTCTAAAAGATTTTTAACCTCATATTGGTGTTCAATAATACCAATCATTTTCGGAGTATTAATATTAATACTATTAGCCAATCTTTTAGTTTTAACTTTATCATCAACAAGGGTATATAAAGAGCGTTTATTCTGCTTAGAAATCACGTCATAATTACGCTCATTCATTCCAAGCACACCTTTTTCTTTAAGTTTTTTTGCTGTATTAAACCAACTAAACATACTACTTTTCCTTGTTTACCAAAGGTGCAAAACGCATCAACTCAGTTAATCTATAACCAGTATAAGTACCAAGCAACATCACAATAAACATGATAACCAAGTTAAACTCATTAAATGCAAACATTACATGGTGAACATATTCACTACTAATTACAACATAGGTCATCATCGCTGTAATCATTGTGTTAAAAATCTCTTTCAATGTATTTTTAGCCCCTTCTTCTTCCCAAGTAATAGAAGCTCTTTCAATAATCCATGCTGTAATAATTATTGGGAAAAAGATTGCAGAACTAATAATTTCATAATCTAGCCTATAACCAATAACGGTCAAAACTTGAATTAACAAAATAACAAATATAACTACAAACGAAATTCTAGGAACAAGCAACAAATTAAGCTTAGCAACCAATGTTCTCATTAAAAGGCCTAAAAATATCATTATAGAAAAACAAACAAGCCCTGGAACAAAACCAGTTTTTACCAAAGACATAGCAACAAGCATCGGTGTAAAGGTTCCCATAGTAGAAACACCAATCACGTTACGCATAATCACCACCATCAAAATAGCAAGAGGAAAAATCATCAACCACTTCAAAGTATTTTGTTCCAAAACAGGAAGAGAATAGATACTATATTTATAAGGTACAAGCAAAGCACTATCTTTTGCTCTAAATTCAGCCATTTTCAAAGGTGTTGCAACAGACTTTAATACAGAGAACATAACTTTAGATTTTTCACCACCATAAACATCAAGCAAAGCCACTCCACCACGCTGAAAAACAACCCAATTCTCTGGCAAACCAATGTTTGCAGTATTCAAATCATATAAAATCCACTTATTATTAAAATAAGCCTCAAGCATAATATCTGGTTTATCTGTTTTTTTACCTTCTTCAAGCTTAATAGCTCTAACCAAACGAGCAGGAATTCTCTTATAAGACAATATATGAACAATCTTTTCAGCAAATTCTTTTGGAGTATAATTTAATGGCAACACCAAACTCATTGTAGGGTTTGCCATTTCTTGATTTACTGTTTTAATAACTTTTTGAACTTTATCACCTTTTTGTAATTCAGTAAGCTCCCAAATCTTTTTCATTTGAATTTTTTCATCATCATTTAAGATTGGTCTAGCAACCTTTTGAGGAGCCAAAACGCCTTTTGCCTCCTTTTTATAGTCATCATAAATGTTCATACGATAATAAAGATTTTGTTTTCCGTTTTTATTTTTACCTTTAAAAACAATTACATTATTCTTTTTGTCTTGAGTAAATTCATACCCATTTGCAACAATTTCTTCACTTAAAATCTCAAAATTATCATTATTAGTAGGAATACCAAGAACAGCCTCAACATCACCACCTAAAGCCTTAAAAGAAACTTTAGCATCAATAGTCCAAATATCTGTAACATCTTTAGGAGACATACTAAAATCCCAATACTTTATCTTGTAATAACAACACATCCCCGCATACCACAAAGATAAAATAAGCAAATAACTTAAAACACATCTAACGCTAAAAAATTTCTTAAAAAATAGTCTCATTATTTTATGTCCAAAATTAATTCAAAGTATAAGAAGTAGATGTATCAACAATATATCTACCTGTTAAAATATTACGACCAATCAAACCTTGGTAGTCAAATTGCTCTCTATCTGCAATAGAAAATACAGCGCTAAAAACTTCTTTTCCCATCTTCACATCCATTTTTACCGCTTTTCTACGTTCATCTTCTCCAGCTCTTCTAACCTTAAAAGAACGCTCTACTTTTTTCTCAAAAACATGCTCTTCACCAGTTTTTCTGTTTTTAAGCTTAAAAGTAACCCATCTTTCGCCATCTCGCTCAAAATACTCTACATCTTTACAATCAAGAGATGATGTAGTAGCGCCAGTATCAATTCTAGCTAAAAAAGGAGATTTCATTGGTAAAAAATAAATAGGCTCAACTTCACCAATAATTGGCAAATGAGCCTTTTCAACAACGATTTCTTGTTTTGTTGTATTTACATTATGAACAACAGCTGGAACAATCACTTGCTTTGCTTGACAACCTGAAACAAGCAATGCGAGCAACACTAGATAGAATTTATGCATTATTAAAAAACCTTCTTATTGTATGTTAACATTTCTTCAAAAGATAACTTCTTTTTATATAACAAACACCAATAAAATCAAACTAATGCACAAAGTTTTTTCTTTTTTTTGAATAATTATTTTTATACACTGTATTTAAACCATGTATTTAAATGTGATTAACAATGTATTTAAAACATTACTGTTGCTCTTATACTTGTTGCAAATCCATAATCAGATTTTTGATTAAGTGCAGGATTTATATATAATTGCACATCTGGTGTAATTGTTAGCATATCACCAATCCCCCAAGCCCAATAAGCTTCAATAACTTGTTCTGCTTTATGTTTAAGTTTTTCACCAACAGCCTTTTCATCTAACTTATTATATGCATATGCAAGCCCAATTTGGTCCAATTCATTTCGTCCTAAAGGATTATTATACACTCCACCTAAAACCCAAGATTGGCGAATTTCCTCCACATCACCGCTTGTTTCATTAATTCTTGCAAATAGACTTAGTTTTTCACCAATATCTTGAGATAAATTAAGCGACCAACCATTTGTTGTTTGTCGTTGTTCCTTTACCCAAGGTTGATTATATACAAGTAAAGAAATTTCAGCATCACCTAAATTTTTGATTGTAGGAGTATACCCCACATATCCAAATGTTGTATAATGCTTATCTCCCAAACTATTAAATCTTACACTCTGCGCATCAATATTTGTTCCATCTTGTCCACCAAATGCAAGTGTCCAATCATCATTTGGATTAAACTGCATATACATACCAATTCCCGCTTGCGTATATGATGCAGATGCATTTTGAGCCAAAGCTTCATTCAAAAAATTAACCTGCTGATTAGCATCATAATCTGTGCCGTCAAAATTATATATTGGAAACTGACCAACACCAACAGTCAGCCAATTCCATTTTCCACCAAATTGAAAAGTATAATATAATTCATTAAACTCATTTGTTTTATCATCATAGTCATTTATTGGCGTAACAAACCCAGAATTATTTGCTAAATCATTTGCATTATGATTACCATATCTAATCACTGTATATGCAAAATTAAGCATACCTGTCCCATATTTATTATCATTTAGCGTCCACTGAAAACTAGGATATAAATACCCTTGAACAGCGTTATTTTTCCCATTAGGACTAGTTCTTTGCTCCAAAATAGATAAATCAATACTATAATCTAACCCATACTTTTTATTAACCATGTTTTTAAAGTTCTGATAATCACTTTCTAGCCCTTGAGCTCTTGCATTTCCATACAAAAAGCTACCCATTAATCCCAATAAAAGAACATTATAAAACTTCATATTATTAATCCTTTAAACTAATTAAACATCATTTTTGATATATATTTAAAAAGCACGAAAAAAAGGGGGTATAGAAAAAAAGCTCTTGAAACCAAACATAAAACCTTTTAAGATACAAAAAAACAAAAGGGAAACATATGATAGCAAAACTCAAAGGAATTATAGAAAATATTGGTGAAGACTGTTGCATTATAGATGTCAACGGAGTTGGTTATTTAGTAAACATGTCATCACGCTCATTATCAAAATTACATCAAGGAGAACATGCCTCTCTTTTAATCGAAACAGTTATAAAAGAAGATAGCATTACTCTTTTTGGTTTCCAATCACCTTGGGAAAAAGAATGGTTTAATACTTTAACTAAAATACAAGGCGTTGGCGGAAAAGTTTGCTTAAGCATCCTATCTGTTCTATCACCAGCAGAGCTATCACAAGCAGTTTCAGCACAAGATAAAACTTTATTCTTAAGAGCAAATGGTGTTGGCCCTAAACTTGCCGCAAGATTGATAACTGAACTAAAAGACAAAATAGTTACAATTCCAACAGAATATCTTGCTTCAAAAGATTTAAACACTGTTATAAATGAAGATACAAAACAAACCACATCTTACCAAACACCAAAACAAGAAGAAAATGATAACACTTATAAAGCAACCGAAGATGTTACATCAGCATTATCAAATCTTGGCTATCAAAAAATAGATGCCTACAGAGTAGCATCAGAAGTGTGCCTTAAAAATCCAGATAAAGATTTAGCGACATTAATTAGGTTAGCATTAAAAGAATTTAATCAATAGGAGTTCATATGTTTGAAGAAAAAGAAAGAATTTTAAGTGCCGATAAAATTTCAACAGATGAACAAAATTCTCCTGTTGCAATCAATTTACGTCCATCAACTTTAGATGAATTTGTAGGACAAGACAAAGTCTGCCAAAACTTAAAAGTTTTCATCCAATCCGCTAAACAAAGGGGCGAAGTTTTAGACCATGTTTTGCTATATGGCCCTCCAGGTCTTGGAAAAACAACCCTATCAAACATTATCTCAAAAGAACTAGGTGTTGGTTTTAAAGCAACATCAGCTCCAATGATTACTAAATCTGGTGATTTAGCAGCAATTTTAACTAATCTAGAAGCAAGAGATGTTTTATTTATAGATGAAATACATCGCCTAAATCCTGCAATAGAAGAAGTTTTGTATTCTGCAATGGAAGATTTTCAACTAGATATCATCATTGGCGAAGGTCCTTCTGCTCGTTCAGTAAAAATAGATTTACAACCATTCACTCTAGTTGGCGCAACAACTCGTTCAGGACTTGTTTCTACCCCATTAAGAGAGCGCTTTGGAATACCTTTAAGAATGGATTTTTATAACCATGATGACTTACAAAAAATCGTTTTACGTGGTGCAAACATCTTAAATATGCCAATTTCAAAAGACGGCGCAATGGAAATAGCCAAACGTTCACGAGGAACGCCTCGTATAGCAGGCAGATTGCTAAAAAGAGTACGTGACTTTGGTGCTGTAGCCGGCAATGTAGAAATAGATTCTTCTATTGCAGATAAGGCATTAGGCTTGCTTGATGTAGACCCATATGGTTTAGATGAATTTGACCGTAGATACTTAAATTGTATTGCTAAAAACTATGGAGGAGGTCCTGTTGGCGCAGATACACTAGCCGCAGCCCTTTCCGAAGAAAGAGATACAATAGAAGAAGTAATAGAACCATATTTACTAAAACTAGGATTTTTACAAAGAACCCCTAGAGGAAGAGTTTTATCAGAACAAGGATGTAAATATCTTGGCATTAGCAAGTTCAAAAACACAAACAACCAATTTAGTTTTATTGATGATTTAGGATTTTAAACTATGACATACCAAACCCCAACAATCAAAGGCGAGCTTTTTGAAGATAAAACATTTTCATTCCCTATACGTGTTTATTATGAAGACACAGATGCAGGAGGAATTGTTTATTATGCAAATTACCTAAGATTTGCAGAACGTGCCAGAACAGAATACCTTCGTCACATAGGTTTTAATCAAGACGACCTATTAAAAAACAAAGGTGTTGGTTTTGTTGTAAGAGAATGTAAAGTTAGCTACAAAACTCCCGCTAAACTAGATGATGCGCTAAACATAACTTGCAAAATAACAGAGCTAAAAGGTGTTTCATTAAAAATGGAGCAAACACTATATCGAAACGATACAATTTTGGCTCAAATAGAAGTAACATTAGTATTTTTAAGTATACAAACAATGCGCCCAACTAAAATACCACAAGAAATTATAAATTTAATACAATAAAAAAGGCACGATTTTTCGTGCCTTTCTTTTTTACTCTTCTCTATGCAGATACACAGATATACTTATAGATGCAACAATAATCGTTGGCGCCCAAACTGCAAACCAAACAGGTATATACGAATTTAACCCAAAAGCAGAAATAACTTGTGATGTAAAATAAACAGTAAAGCCCGTTGCAATACCAAAAATTATCATCCATAAAACACCGCCTTGTCTTTGGCTTGCTTTAAGCGAGAATATACCTGCAACCAAAACCATTGCCATAAGCAAAAAAGGAAGCGCAAGCAAACTAATATAACGCATCTTATACCTTAAAACACTAAAACCAGATGCTTCATAAAAATCAATAGTATCAGGTAAATTCCAAAAAGAAATAGCCTCAGGATCAACAAAGTTATCTCTTATTCTTTGTATATTCATCTCTGTAGGATATGACATACTACTAATAATCTCAGCCTTTTGTCCCGATTTATAAATTCGAACATCCTTTAAATTGAGATTTCCATCTTCTAACGTTGCAACAAACGCCTCTATTCTTCTATTTACTTGAGTTCTTTCATCAACCTCAATCACACTCACATCATGAAGCCACAACACATCATCTTTCAAATTAAGATTACTAGCATTTATGATTGCAACAACATTATCGTCTTTTCCTTCTCTAATCCAAAGCCCTTTATTCGAAAACAAAAAAGCATTTGGATTATTTGTTGATAACCTATAAGACAAAGTTTCCCTAAGCTCAAACATTTTCGCAGAAAAAGGATTAACCACCATAATCCAAAAAGCGCCTATCATAAAAACAGCAAGCAACACTGGAGCCAAAACTCCCCAAATAGACACACCCGCCGCTCTAATAATTACAAATTCATTGGTTTTACTAATTCTCCAAAAGGTAATCATTGTAGAAATCATCACAATAAACGGAACAACCTTATCAACCGTTTCCGGCAATTTTGCTACAACATATTGAATTAAAAAACCAATAGAAACCTCATATCTACCAGATGTTCTACGCAAAATTTCTATCATATCAAACATCATGATAATAGCGCAAATAACACCTAAAACACCCAAAAAACACATAACTGTTTGTTTAATCAAATAAGTGCCTAAAATAGAATTTGGTTTCATCATAGTAGTGTTTCCTTAAAAATATCCTGTAGATAAATAACGCTCAATACTGTCTGGTAAAATAACAACCACTCTTTTATTTGTAAACTCTTTTCTTTTAGCAACCTCAATTGCGCCAACAATAGAAGCTCCAGAAGATATACCAACAGGTAATCCTTCAATTTTTGCAACACCTTTAGCCATTTCTATTGCATCTTCGTCGCTTATTTTTATAACTTCATTTACCAACTTTTTATCATAAAGAGGTGGCACAAATCCAGCCCCAATACCTTGAATTTTATGACTTCCTTTAGATTCGCCACTCAAAACAGCACTACCTTCAGGCTCAACCGCAACAACATACAAATCTTTATTATATGTTTTTAAAACAGAAGCAATCCCTGTTATAGTTCCAGAAGTCCCAACAGCAACAACTAATACATCAAAATCGCCACCTGTATCTTCCAAAATCTCCATAGCAGTACCCATTCTATGGGCGTTAGGGTTTGCATCATTTTCAAACTGGCTAAGAATAACTACATTATCATTTCTTTCTTTTAATATTTTAGCCTTATTAATAGCTCCATCCATTCCCTCTTCTTTAGGTGTTAATATAACCTCAGCCCCTAAATGTCTCATTATTTTTATTCTCTCTTCAGACATATTTTCAGGCATAATTATAATGAGCTTATACCCTTTAGCCGCACAAACCCCTGCAAGGCCAATTCCTGTATTACCAGACGTTGCCTCAACAAAAATTGTCCCTTCTTTAATACCTTTCTTTTCTTCATTTTCAATTAAAGACAAAGCTACCCTATCTTTAACCGAAAACCAAGGATTATACATTTCGCATTTAGCTAAAATTTCAGCATTCAAACGAAGACGTGTTGTGAGCTTTCCAAGTCTCAACAAAGGTGTATGCCCCACCATCTCTGTTATAGAATTATAAATATTTCCCATTATTTTTCATCCACTACTTTTTGAATAAACTCATTCAAACCAGATAAATTTTTCTTTTCCAAACGAGCACTCTCAATAATGCATTTAACATCATAAACAGCTCTGTCCAAATCATCATTAATTACTACATAATCGTAAAATTCAGCCTCTTTAATACGGCTTTCAGCTTTACTCATTCTTTTTTCAATAACTTCTACGCTATCTGTCTTTCTACCTTCTAACCTTTCTCTTAAAATTTTAATAGAAGGAGGAATAAAAGAAATAGCCTTAACTCTATCTTTAGCTAATTTTCTTAATTGTTGAACACCAGGATAATCTAAATCTAAAATAACATCTTTCCCTTCTCTAAGCAACTCATCAACTTTTGCTTTAGGAGTTCCATACTTAGGTCCAAAATCAGAATTAACATATTCATATAAATTATTACTATCCACTAGTTCCTTAAATTTCTCTTCTGTAATAAAATAATAGTCTTTTCCTTCAACTTCACCTTCTCTCATTCCTCGAGTAGTAACAGAAACAGAAAGCTCTATATCTTCCATTTCATTTAATATTTTTTTTATAACTGAACTCTTTCCGCATCCACTTGGTCCAGAAAAAATAAACATTGTTCCTTGTCTTTGTATTTTATCACTATTCATCTCAGTTATACCTCAATAAAACTATTATTCTTTACAAAATTGTTATCTTAATATAAACCATATTATACATAAATAAAGCATTATTTTAAGGATTACACCATGATTATTAAAAATATTCTACTAACAGGCGCATCTTCTGGTATTGGAGAAGCTTTAGCCCTTTATTACGCAAAACAACCATCAACAGAAAATATTTTTATTTGCGGAAGAAATAAAGAACGCCTAAACGCAGTAAAAAAAGCTTGTGAAAAACTAGGAAAAGCAACTATTCATGCCGAAATTTTAGATGTTTCAAACAAACAAGCATTAGAATATTGGATAAATGATGCAGAAAAAATAGCTCCACTAAATCTTGTTTTTGCTAATGCCGGTGTTGCAACACTAGAAGAAACTCCAAACAATATTTTTAATACTTTTAACATCAATGTTATGGGTGTAATCAACACTATATGTCCAACCGTAGAAATCTATAAAAAGCGCAAAGACAAAGACAAAATCATAGCAATCACCTCATCAATTGCAGGTTATCATGGTTTGCCATCATGTCCATCATATAGCGCATCAAAAGCATGCGTAAAAGCCTATGGTGAAGCTCTTCGCTTAGATTTATTAAAATACGACATCCAAGTAAACACTATCTGCCCAGGATTTATTCGTTCCCGTATTACAGATAAAAACAAATGCCCAATGCCATTTTTTATGGAAACAGAACCTGCCGCAGAATTAATTGCAAAACGTATAGAAAAAAACGTTGGATTAATAGCATTTCCTTGGCCTATGCGACTTGCAACATGGTTTTTAAGCATCTTACCAAACGTTGTTAGCGACTTCATATACAAAAGACTACCTCACAAGGTATAAAAAACGCTTTAAAAACCTATGTTTTCAGCATATTTTTCTTGACTTTTTAATATTTTAGGCCTAAAAACCTAACAACTCTTTTATGTGGTGCAACAAAAAGATGTTTTTTAACCATGCACAAGTCCGCCTCAAAATGAGGGTCTGGCATTTTTTGAAAATAAATATAATGGCAAATACTGCAGAAATTATAATTCCTGAAATGACTGAAAACTTCGCTGACTTGTTAAATGAACAATTCGGTGACAAAGGTATTGTTGGTTCAGTATTAAAGGGAACTGTTATCCGTGTAACTGATGATTTTGCAACTGTTGATGTTGGCTTAAAATCAGAAGGTCGTATCCCTTTACGTGAATTCGGAAGAAATGACGAATTAAAAGTTGGTGATGTTGTAGAAGTTTTAGTTGATAGATACGAAGACAAAGATGGCAACATCGTATTATCACGTGAAAAAGCTCGTCGTGAAGAAGTATGGCAAGACCTAGAAAAGATGATGAACAACAACGAAAGAGTTAATGGTGTTATCTTCGGTCGTGTTAAAGGTGGTTTCACTGTTGATCTTAACGGCGCAATTGCTTTCTTACCTGGTTCACAAATTGATATCCGCCCAATTAAAGATATCTCTCCATTAATGGGCATTTCTCAACCATTCCAAATCTTAAAAATGGATAAGATTCGTGGCAATATCGTTGTATCACGTCGTGTTGTATTAGAAGAAACACGTGCATCTGCTCGTGCAGAATTAATCGACACAATCAAAGAAGGCGCTGTTCTTGAAGGTATCGTTAAGAACCTTACAGAATATGGTGCATTCATTGACTTGGGTGGTGTAGATGGTTTGTTACACGTAACAGATATTTCTTGGAAGAGAATTAATCACCCAGCAGAACTTTTATCTTTAGGTCAAACAGTAAAAGTTCAAGTTATCAAATTCAACGAAGATACACAACGTATCTCTCTTGGTATGAAACAACTTGAAAATGACCCATGGGCAGCTGTTGCAGATAAGTTCCAAGTTGGTGAAATCTACAAAGGTAAAGTTACAAACATTACTGACTACGGTGCATTCATTGAACTTGAAGATGGTATCGAAGGTTTAGTACACGTATCAGAAATGAGCTGGACACGTAAAAACGTTCACCCAGGAAAAATCGTATCAACATCTCAAGAAGTTGATGTAAAAGTATTAGAAGTTGATGTAGACAAACGTCGTATCAGCTTAGGTATTAAACAATGCACACCAAATCCATGGGCTGCATACATTGAAGAACACCCAATGGGTTCTGTTATCGAAGGTAAAATCAAAAACATTACAGAATTTGGTTTATTTATCGGTTTATCAGACGAAATTGATGGTATGATTCACTTATCAGACATCTCTTGGGAAAAATCTGGTGAAGAAGCTGTAAAAGATTACACAAAAGGTCAAACAATTGAAGCTAAAATCATCGATGTTGATGTAGAAAAAGAACGCATCAGCCTTGGTATTAAGCAAATGTCTGAAAACAACGTTGCTATGACTTTAGACTCTTTGAAAAAAGGTGATATCGTTAAAGCTGTTGTAACAGGCGCTGACGAAAAAGGTGTACAAGTTACAGTTCAAGGCATTTCTGCTACAATCAAAAAAGCAGATCTATCTAAAGAAAACAACGATCCATTAAGCTATCAAGAAGGTGATGTTTTAGAAGCAAAACTTACATCTGTTGATCGTAAAAATGCTAAATTAGGCGTTTCTGTAAAAGCTTATGAAATCGAAGAAGAAAAGAAAGCAATTGAAGAATATTCAAATGCACAATCTTCTGGTTCAGCTTTAGGTGATGCTTTAGGTGAAGCTTTGAAAAATAAAGAATAATTAGTTCTTTGTTTATCATTCACAAAAAACCTCTATCTTATTTGATAGAGGTTTTTTTATATTTGTTTTAAACAATGTTTTTTAAATTATTATTCGCCGTCTTCTACCTCATCTATTTCCATATCTTCTTCAACCATAACTGGCTGAACAGCGCTACTTCCCTCAATTGGAGCAACCTCAACCCCAGGATTACCAGGCAAAGGCTCCATATCGCTTTCTTGAGGAGTAACTAAAGAAGAACTAGAAATTGTTTCAACAACCATAATCCCGTTATTATTTGCAGGGCTTTGACCACCTGCAATAGCTTGGTTAATCATTAAACCAATAGCCACCAAAGACAAACATCCTAGAAAAAATTTTAACATATCTTTTTCCTCCAAATTAAAAAACAAAAAAGATATAATCATAAATATTTTCCTTTCAATGTTGGCATAAAAAAAAGCAGAGAACATGGTGGTAAAACCACCAATATTCTCTGCTAATTAATTTCGCAAGGTTATTTGTTGCTAATGTTGGTCTTGTGACGGAACAGACCAAAATAAAATTTCACCGTAGCCTGAACCTGATGAATTTTAATCTCCTGACTGTTCTGTACAACAGAACCAGAATTGATATATTCAACTCCGAACGAAATCTCGTTACCGGTAGCAAACCAGCGATAAGAGTACTCAAGACCCACAGAAGGGTCGAAACGATTCCCCCAAGAAGAGAAGTTTTCACTTCCTGTCTTGTACCATTCCCAGAGGAGGCCTCCGGTGACATACAAGCGGTGCTGGTCAAACCTGTCCAATTTGAAAGGCTTAAGTCCAACATGCAACTTCGTGCCATAAGTTGCATACTTTTGGTGTTTCAAACCATCCTGAGCATATTTATTATACTCATTCATGGCAAGCTGTCCCATCAAGGCAATTCTATACCATGACTGACTGTGTGAAACGCCAAGGTTAAGAACCGGTGTAGAAATGCCTTCCGTTGCGTATCTGTAACCAATTCCTGCAACGAGTGATGCTCCATCTTTAAGAGCATAACGCTTTGGCACCATATAGGTTTCACCGCCAAGATTAACTTCGTAACTCTCAACATCCATCTTCTTTTTATCGAAGCAATTGTCGAGGTTTACATTTAATTTTGATCTTTCAGAAAGTTCTGAGATACTAGCAACCGTTGCGCTATCATTAACTACAACAAAACCATCAAGAATGATCTCATTGTCTTTAACGATATTTTTTCCAGAAGCCATATAGTACTTCTTTACAAAGTACTTCACAACTTCACCCTCTGTTTCTGTCTTAACCAACACCCTAAGGGTGTCTGTCTGGTTCGCCATAAAATGAGCTATCACTGCTGAATCGCTCATCTCAACCGTCTGGATCTCATGACCCTTGACATTAATAACCTGCGCGTTAGCGCTTACTGATGTGGCAAGAGCCACTACCATCATGATGATGGCAAAAACAACTTTCTTCATACTTTTTTGAATATTTTCGCCCCAAGCCAACTTGCGCCAGCTTAAGACTTTGAATTTAACTTAAATTTTTTTCACACTAATTGTTAAAAAAAACATGTTAAACTATTCAAGACATACGAAAGTTTCTCTTGCTACAACCAAGCTCTAACTCCATAATATATCTAGAATAATTTAACATGTTACATATTTTAACACATCAACTATACCATATTTTTTTATTATTTTCAATATCTTTTTGCCAAAATTGTCAAAATAAATAAAATTATCCCATTTTTAAACAAAATGCACTGTATTTAAACTATTATATCAATCAAATTTTCTCACAAAAAAAGCAGAGAACATGGTGGAAAACCACCAATATTCTCTGCTAATTAATTTCGCAAGGTTTACTTATCTCGGGCTAATACTGAATGTCAGTCCAACGCTAGCGGTAAAACCGCTTGTCGACCACTCCTGACGGCCTACTGAATGTTTTATACTAGGCATATGAACATACCCAGCACTTACATATCCATTAAGCCATTTGCAGAACTGGATGCTACCCTCAATACCAACCTCGGCACAAAGACCAGCATTTTTTGAGAAAGTCTCCGCATTAGGGTTGCTGTCAGATTGGTGTCCAGCATAACCAACACCCACATATGGTGCAAGATAGTGGCGGAAGTTCTTGTCCTGAACTACCTTCCACCCACCGATTGCCATAGCGGTGTACGTATTATAACGCCCCTGCTCAGAGCTTTCAGGCGTAAAGGCCATTCTTGTGTATGAACCTTTCACTCCCATAAGGAAGTTACAGGTTTCATACAAAGCGCCAGCACCCACTACAGGGTAAAAATTCCCCTGTATCAAATTCATTCCGCCTGAAACTCTAAACAAAATCTGATGAGCGAACTCACCGTCCTTTGTGTGGTGACCATCGTTATGGTACGTAAATGTTTTACCACTGTTGATAGCTTTCACCTGTTCCAACGAGAGTTGGTCAGTGTTGGTTTTTCTTAAACCTTGCGCGTTAGCGCTCAAACTTGTGGCAAGAGCCACGACCATCATTGCGATGGCAACTACAATTTTCTTCATACTTTTTTGAATATTTTCGCCCCAAGCCAACTTGCGCCAGCTTAAGACTTTGAATTTAACTTATTTTTTTCACACTAATTGTTAAAAAAAACATGTTAAACTATTCAAGACATATGAAAGTTTCTCTTGCTACAACCAAGCTCTAACTCCATAATATATCTAGAATAATTTAACATGTTACATATTTTAACACATCAACTATACCATACTTTTTTATTCTTTTCAATACCTTTTTGCCAAAATCGTCAAAATAGATAAATCTAAACCCATTTTAAACAAAATGCACTGTATTTAAACAATGTATTTAAAAGTATTAAGCTTTTTTTCGAAGTAAAATATACAAAGCACCTCTACCACCAAGCTTTTCTGATGGATTTTTATATCCCAAAATCAAACTACCAATTTCATCACCAGAAAGCCACAAGGGAACAGATTTTCTCAAAACTCCACGTTCAGAAAAAATTTCTTCACTAATTCCTTTCCCAGTAACAATCAAAACAATTCTTTTACCGCTATTATATGCTCTTTGAATAAAATCGCAAACTTTGTCGTAAGCATCTTTTTCTGTTACACCATGCAAATCAAGAGTAGCTTCAACATCAAACTCTTCACGTTTAAACCTTTTAGCTAAGCTACCATCCATTTGGCTAAAATCATCTTTTTTAACCGGTTTACCCTTTTTAAGCACATTAAAGGTAACAGTCGTCACTTTATTTTTTCTAATCTCAACTTCTTTAGAAACATTTTCTTCAACGTATTTATTATTTTTAAGGCGTTTAACCCCTTTTACAGCTTCGCTCCAAGCATCATCAATCATAGACTTTTACCTCGGCATCTTTAGGCAAAACAACAAAATACTTACCTTTTGCATTCATCTTACCGGCATACTCTAGAGCATCATCACCATGACCCCAAAAATAATCCCCTCTTATAGCACCTTTAATAGCACTACCAACATCTTCTGCCATAACAAGCTTTTTTATCTTTCCATCAGGGCTATCTGATTCTAACCACATTATCGTCCCAAGAGGAATAAAGTTTCTATCAACTGCCATACTTCTACCAGCAAACAAAGGAACACCCATTGCCCCAATAGGACCTTCTGCATCAACTATCTTATGGAAAATAAATCTATCATTTAAAAGCATATTCTTTTTTGCTTTATTTCCATTATCCTCTAGCCATTCTCTAATCTTTACCATAGAAGCATCTTTGGGCTCTATTAAACCTTTTTCTAACAAAATAGAACCAATTCCTCTAAATTTATGCCCATTGTTATCTGCATAACCAACTCTAATTTTTCTTCCATCATCAAGGGTTGCCACCGCAGCTCCTTGAATCTGCATCAAATAAATATCAACTTGATTATCTCCCCACAAAATAACAGGAGCATCAATATTTCCCTCATCAATTTCTTTTCTTGTATAGTATTTTACAAGTTTACCATTTTCAACCCTGCCAACTAAACGTTGATTAGGTAAAGAATTATCAAAATCTCTTAAATTAATTTCAACAAGATCATTTGGTTTTCCATATATTGGATATTTATATTTCCAACTTTTTTCAAAACTTCCTCTAATTTCTGCCTCATAATAAGATGTAAATTTACCAACACTGCTACCATTATACACCACTAAATAAGGATTAAAATTGCGCTCAATATACTTTTTAAGTTTTTTATTATTATCAATCCCAACAATTTTTTTACAATGTCTTTTGTACTCATCTAAACTATATTCAAATTTATTGCTTTTAAGCTTTTTATTTGGATTCTCAATAATCACACTACAAACATGTTTAATTGCTTTATCAAACAAATATAGATTGTCATCATTCCAATCATCTAACTTATTAAAATTAGTCTTAGACAACCTAAATCCAACACTTCCCTCTATTCCATCACCAGAGCAAGAAGCTAAAAAAGCACATAAAATAAAAACAAGTCCACGTTTTAGCATTTTTTCGTCGAGCACAATAACCAGTTGTTGATTTTAGGGTTTAAACTTTTTTCAAAAGTCCAAACATCAGAAATTGTTTGAACATAATTTTCATCACCTTCAATTATTTCACCTTCAGCGTTTTTAAGCATATTAACTTGTTCACTAACAAACTTAACAACAATATTAACCTTGTCATCATTAACAAAATTAACCGATTCTACCTCTGTTTGAACAAAGCTAATTAAATCAGTTTCAGCAATAATACCTTTTTCTTTTCTATCACTAATAACGCTCTCAAACTTTTTTAATAAATCCTTATTTACCAAAGTTGATAAAGTTTTAGCATCTCCTTTACTAAAAGATGTTAAAATCATTTCAAAAGCTTTTTGAGCTCCCTTTACAAAAATATTTTTATTAAAATTAGGAATTTTTACCAAATCTCTATCCAAAGGAGATAATGAACTCAAATCAACTTCTTTAGCAAAATGATTTTCTGCATTATTCTTCATTTCATTATAAACTCGTTCTAATTGCTCCTTAGAAACCATTATAACCTTTGTATCTTCTGTATTTGTTCCAAGCAAACTCCTTAGTTTGCTAAAAATTACAACTACTAAAACTAATAAAAATATTATATCTAAATATCCTGACATTTTCTCACCTCAAATTAATTTAATATAAATATAGGGCTAAATATCTTTATTATCAACTATTATATTTGACGTATAAAATAAAACTCTATATTATATCAAAAAAATAATTTTTTAGAGAGGAAAAAATGACAAACACATCAGAACAAAATATTGTTGCTATTAATTCTCAATATATAAAAGATATGTCTTTAGAAGTGCCAAATGCACCAGAAATATACGCAAAACTTACCACACAACCACAAATTGGCGTAGAATTAAACATTGATGTAAAAAAAATCAACCAAGAACAATATGAAGTTATCTTAAACACTCGCATAAATGCAGATGTAAACAATGAAAAATTATTTATATTAGAACTAGCATATGGAGCTTTTTGCACAGTAAGACTACCAGAAGAGCAAAAAGAACCTGTATTGTTTATCGAAATTCCCAAAATGATATTCCCATTTGCTCGTCAAATTATCGCTTCAAACTTATCAGAAGCAAATATGCCTCCATTATTACTAGCTCCTGTTGATTTTGTTGCAATTTACAAAAGCAAAAAAGACCAATTAGTAAAGCCAAACTAAAATGAGATTAGCACTTTTTCAACCAGATATACCACAAAACACCGGAACTCTATTACGTCTTGGTGCTTGTTTAGATTTACCTATTGATATAATAGAACCTTGCGGTTTTATTTTTAATGAAAAAGCAATGAAACGTGCCGGTATGGACTATCTTAACCTAGCCTCATACCGTCGCCACAACTCTTGGCAAGATTTTTTAGAATATCGCAAAAACAACCCTAAAGAATATGGAAGACTGGTTTTAATGACAACTAAAGCAAGTATTCCATATACCGACTTTAAGTTTGAACCAAACGATATTATATTAATGGGACGTGAAAGCGCAGGTGTTCCGGAGTCTGTCCACCAAATAGCAGATGCAAGATTAATTATACCAATGAACCAAAACGCACGTTCAATAAACGTTGCTGTGTCAGCTGTAATGGTTATAGGAGAGGCTCTAAGACAAACAAACTCTTTTCCTAAATAATTGTTTTTACATATTTTGCATATTTTTTTTAAAAAAAATCAATTTTTTTTCATTTTAGGTCTAGATTTGTTTCAAAAAATGTGATATAGTCTGAACGTTTTCTAAATATACACACAACCTAAGGAGGTTATTTCAACATGAAGAAAAGCTCTGTTGTCAGTTTTAATTCTGGCGAATATGTTGTTTACCCAACACATGGTGTTGGAAAAGTAACCAACATAGCGAAGCAGACTATTGCCGGCAGCGAATTGGAACTATTGGTTGTTAATTTCGATAAAGATAAAATGACCTTACGTGTTCCAATGGCTAAACTCGGTCAAGTAGGCTTGCGCAAAATTTCAGATGATTTAACTATGAAAGAGGCTCTAGCTACATTAAAAGGTAAACCTAGAATCAAAAAGATTATGTGGTCTAGACGCGCCCAAGAATATGAAAATAAAATAAACTCAGGCAACCCAATTGCTGTTGCAGAAGTTATTCGTGACTTATATCGTAGCGAAAACTTAGCAGAGCAATCATATAGTGAACGCCAAATTTACGAGCAAGCAGTTGAGCGTTTAGCTAGTGAAGTTGCAGTTTATGACAATATTTCTCTAGAAGATGCTAGTAAAAAATTATTAGAAACGGTATCTAGTAGAAATCTATAAAACCAAAAGGGGAGTTTAACTCCCCTTTCTTATTTCCCTTATTTTAATAATATAAATTAAGCTCTCATCCTATTTTGCTCTGCAATCACCTCTTGAGATAAAGTTGTAGGAGTTACAGCTTGTTTTCCTTTATTACCATCTAAACGTCCCTCTTGGCGAAGTATTTCACCACGTTCAGCAATTTCTTTTTGAACATCTTTTACACTTTTTTGAGCTCTAGCTTCAGCTATTGCGTGTTCTCTAACGGAGCTTGTTTTGTTTTCATCATTAACAGCATTAGATATATCATTAGCAGCAAGACCTACGTCTATTGCAACACTTGCCGCTGTTCCTAATCCTGGAAAACACCCTGCCACACCAGATAATAACTCACCACCTGCAGCTACCCATTCTCCTTTAAAACATCTATCAACAGCAAAACCTACTCCAGCTACTGCACTAATAATAGGTATTTTCTTTACAACACTTTTAACAACAGCTTTTCCCCCAACTTTTGCAGCAACCTTTCCTCCAAGTTTTGCTCCTGCTTTTTTAAAACCTTTAGCAATAGCGCTATCACCAATAACCTTCCCTGCTTTATTCCAAACACCTTTAACCCCTTTAACAGCTTTTGTATCCAAAACAGCTTTTTCTGATTTCAAATAAGCTTTACCAATTTTGGTATCATTAAGAGCTTTTGAACCTTTTTCTATTACATCTCCTATTTTATCATCAACTCTATCATTAAACCTTTTAGCTAAATCCACAGATCTATCAATAATTCCTTTACGTTTTTGAGCCTCTTCTGCCACTTTTTCTACAGATTCTTTACTGACTACTTTATGAGAGGCTCTAACATCAACTCTATCATTCATCTTTTGTTCAAAAGTCTTAAATTCTTCAAAACTTATAGCGTTTGGAGAAATGTTTTCACCTACATTTTGCATATTAACTGATGGTAATGGCGGTAAAACCATAGGTTTAGAAAAAAACTTTTCAAAATTTTTAACATCTTCCCATTTCGAAGGCACTGTAACAGATATAGATCCATTATATGTCTTACAAATATTCATTTTTTTCAACGTTTCTTCATCAAGCCCATCTAACCGATGTAATAAACTATTCTCTACAATATCTGGTGATATTCCATCAACTTTATAATATAAATTTATTCCATTACTTCCTCTCATAACATCACAAGGTCTTCCAAGAAGCCCCACTTTTTCCCCATCAGAAACTAAAACTGAAGACATCATATCACTTAATTTTAAAGCATTTCTTTCAGAGGTCATGCCTGTTTTACGACGAAAACTTCTTTCTGCTTCAATTCCATAAATTTCACTAAATTTTTCCATCGGCTGTTTGTGATAAGAATTAAAAGCATTTATATTTATCCTTTTTACTTCATTTTCACTAAACATCGTATATAAAGAGCCATCAACAGCTCTTCTTGCCCTTTCTGGTAAAATATAATAATCTCTATTTTTTTGTAATAATTTATAAAAATCTTCTCCCAATTCTGGAATTGCAACAACCCCTTCTTTAAACATATTTTCTAAAAAATAAGAACCATTTTGCATATGGATATGCGCAGCTTCATGAAAAGCAACATGAACCCCATTATCTCGAACAAAATTACTATTTATTGCTAATATTCTATCATTACCAGAACCATATTTTGCAAGACCAGTTGATTGCATATTATCATCAACCTCCACCCTAGTATTAAAATATGGTTTTCTACTTTCAGCATATGCTGTTTGTCCAACTGTTATATTATTAACATTTATAGCCATTCCTAGTAATTCATCTGAATTACCATCTTTTGTTTTAATAGTAAATCTAGCAGAATCAAAACCTCTATCAGCAAGTTTTTCTCCCGCTTTTTTTCCTAATTGGCTAATTACTTCGAAATGTTCTTTTTCAAACCTATAGTTTCTATTTAATTGGCAAATAATATCACCTGTTTCAAACTGCACAAACGCTAATTTTTTATAATAATTAATATATTTAGAATCTAAGGCATTTTCAACTGTTCCATTAATTAAACCATAATTAATCAACGTAGCAACATTCTCTCTATAATATTTATCGAATTCTTTATTGTTTTCTACAAAATCATCAATTTTTTCATATATTTGTAGCCATTCTTTTGTTGAAAAACTTTGAATATATTCTGGCTTTAAAGTTTTTCCCCACTCCATAAAATCATAAAAGGATGAAAACCCTTTTTCTGGAACAACTTCTCTCATTTTATCAGCCATAATACATCTCCAACCTAAAAATATACTATATAATACCACAAAATACAGCTATTGTAAATAAAAAACATAACAAAAAA
>JAZRAL010000010.1:0-47310 GCA_045634545.1 Alphaproteobacteria bacterium
TATAATCAACAATAATAACATCATTATCTTTTATTACTAATCTATCTATTTTTGCTGAAATTAATTTACCATCAACTTCTCCAATAATCGGTACTTCAGGCATAGAATTATTTGAAAAAATATCTTTATATTTATTACACAATGTTAAAACTTCTTTTGATATATCTTCATACTCTCTAGTACTAAACATTGGCAACTCTCTTTTTAAAAATAATAAGCAAGCCTCAAATCTATAGTTTTCATCAATACTAGAAATATACTGCAATAATTTATGGATTGCGGTTCCCCTTTTATAAAAAAGACCACTATCTTCTAAAGGAGATGAAATTATTTCATCGTTAGCATTTTCATCTTTGGACGGAGTAAATGGTTTTGCTAAAGGACTCTCTATAGGTGCAATAGTAAGAATTGATGAATAATCAGGGAGATCAATAATCGTATTTTTAATAACGTTATTCTCTTTATCAAAAGTATTTTCTTGATTTATTTTATAAACAATACGTTTATCATTTTCTAAAAGTTTAATGTTGGATGTAATATTATTTTTTAATAAACTATACCATGATTCGTTATTAATATTTTTGTCTTTAGTATAACCTGAAATATAAAGCCTGTCTTCAGCTCGAGTTAATGCAACATATAATAAACGCCTATATTCATCCATATTGTCTTCACAAATTAAATTATTAATATCTAAACAAATATCATTGTAATCGCTTGAAGAAATAGGAAAATAAAACAAATCATCATCCCATAAAAATGATGCATTTTGAGGTTTCTTTTTAACCCTAACAGTATCAGCTAAAATAACTATAGGAGCTTGAAGACCTTTGGAGCCATGTACAGTCATTATTTTTACAGTGTTGTTATCCCCTTGCTCCATTTCTTTTTTTACAATAATCTCATCTTGATTAATCCAGTCAATAAAGTTTTGTAATGTAGGGGTGTTACTTTGTTCAAAATTTATAGTAAGATTTAAAAACTCATCTAATACATCTACAACATCTATTCCCATTCGAGAAATAAATTCTTTTCTACCATTCATATTTACCAAAACATATGAATACAATTCAAATGGACGAGAATACCTAGCCAAGTTTAATAGTGTTTTTAAATCTTTACTAAGTAGAGCATATTTTGAATTATTTATAGCATTTTCAAATAAGGAACTTTGACGATTATAGCATAAATCAAATAAATCTTCATCAGTTAACCCAAAAATTGGCGATTTTAAAACTTCCGCTAAAGATAAATCATCATAAGGTTGTAATAGAAACTTACCAAGAGAAATTAAATCTTGTGCTGCAATTTGCTCTAAAAGGATTAATTTATCTACCCCTGCAACATTAACTCCAATTTCTTTACAGGCCCTCACAAATTCTTCAACAAAACTATTTCTACGCTGAACTAAAAACATGAAATCGCCATATTGAACAGGTCTGTTTTTGGAGACAAGAATTTCTCTATTTTGAACCATATCTTTTATGTTTTTTGCAATTTGTTTTGCAAGCACACTAGATGGAGAACTTTTTTGTATTCGCTCTAAAGGAATATGCCAACTTATTTCATTGTTATCGTCATCTTGAGTTTGTTTAACAATGGGCGATATTTCAAAAATTCCTCCTTCGCCCAGCCTAAAAGGGCAGTGATTTATTTTTTCGCCACTTGGAACCACCCCTTTTTTTGCATCATCAGTGTCAAATAAAGTATTTACACAATCCATAATTGCTTTTGTGGATCGAAAGGAAACATCTAAATGAATCTTTAAAAAATCAGCAGATTTTTGTTTGAAATAATTGTACATTTTATCAAATTCTTTTGGGTCTGCACCTTGGAAGCTATAAATGGATTGCTTTCTGTCGCCAACCACAAACACAGAACGATTCTTTAGATTATCATGAGCTCCAATACCAGCAAAAAATTCTTCTGTTAAAGCTCTAACGATAGCCCATTGATTTGGAGATGTATCTTGAGCTTCATCAATAAGAATATGCTCGATTCCTCCATCTAACTTAAATAAAACCCAGTCAGATGTATCTTTGTTTTCTAGTAAGTATTTTGTTTTCAAGATAAGGTCATCATAATCCAAAACACAAAAAAGTTCTTTGTGCTCGTTATAAGCATCAATAATGTTTTTTGAGATTCTTAAAATAGCCAAAGTTGAATGCAAGACATTTATAGATTTTAGTGTGTTTTCTGTTTCATAAACTTTATCTTGCTCTTTTTTCATAATCTCTAAAATATCAGGATAATGTTTTATTGCATCTTTTCTTGCAAGAGTTGCACGCTTTGTGCCATCTTTAGTTAGAAAAATATTTTTATATTCGTCATAATGTTTTATATCGAAATTGCTCGAACTAATTAAAGCAAAAGATTGAGCTCTTTTGTTATCTTCTTTTCCACCTTGAAAAAAAGCTTCCATGCTGAGCTTAAAAGTTTCTCTATTAATTCTATCAAATAAATTAGCCTTAATTTTAATTGGAGATAAATCTATAGAAACTTTAAGTCTTTTTTCTAGTTCTTTTGTTATATCTGAAATATCAGTATATCGCTTTAGTAATATGTCAATTTTATTTCTATTTCCCGTAATCATATTCATTATTTCAGGAAACTTAAATTCACTAACAGATTTAACAAGAAAAGATACATCTTGAGCAAGAACAGAGTTTTTATCGCCGTCTATAGATTTTAATAAATCAGATTGAATTTTTTGTAATATGTTTTTACTGCTTCTATCATCTAAAACTTCAAAATATGGAGAAACATAGGCCTCTAATGGAAAGCGTTTCAATATATCCTGACAAAAACTATGAATTGTCTGGATTCTCATACCTCCAGGGGCGTCTAAAATCTGTGCAAATAAAGTTCTCGCTTTTTTTATAATTTCATCTTTATTGTATTTATCAAAATCCTTTCCAAATAAACCAGATAGCTCATTGTAAAGTTCTTTTTCGTCAATTATAACCCATGAACTTAATCTTTTAGCGATTCGCTCATTCATTTCAACTGCTGCAGCTTTTGTATATGTTAAACATAAAATTTTTGAAGGTTGAACATCATTAAGTAATAATCTTAAAACTCTATCAGATAATACCTTTGTCTTTCCAGTACCAGCAGATGCTTCTACCCAAACAGAGGCTTCAGGATTTGCCGCAGATATTTGCTGAGATGTTGCAATAGATGATAAATGTTTTTTTTCTAATTCGTATTTATTCATCGCTATTTTCTCCATCTTCTTGGACAGACCATTCTTTTATTCTAGCCAAATGTTCATAATCTTTGTTTTTAGGTATATATTTAGGAGTTGGTCTAGAATGATAAGGTGTCGTTTCAAAATCAAACGTATTCATTAATTTAACTAAGTAATCTTCAGTCTTATCTAATAAATCATCAATATCGGAGTTTATTTCTAATTTTTCTTTGCCAAGTCTCCAATATATAAGACTGGATACTTTTCCCGTAGATGATAGTTGATATGCTTTTTTTCTAGCAATAAGCCCCTCAAGTAATAACTGAATTGCGTGACCAGAATGAATTTGTGCTTTTGTTGGAATACTTCCTGTTTTGTAATCAAGAATGTTTATTGTGCCATCAATTAATTCATCGATTCTATCAGCTTTTGCAGTAAAGACAAAAGGGCCTCCTTGGATATTATATTCTACCTTTCCTTCTATTTCATTATTAACTTTTTTAACATCTTTTCTGTATTCTAATTCTTGCTCAATAATCCATTCTGCGGTGGTCAAAAATTTAGGATACCAAAAGGCTTTTATATCTTTATCAAGGTTTATTTTATCAAAATGCTTTGTTCCTATTTCTATTATTTTTTCTAAGGGATTATCTGGAAGTATTGAGTTATATGTATTATTAAACTCTTCAACAATTCCGTGAATTAAAGTACCATAATCACGCTGGTCTGGCTTTTTATCCAAGGCATCTAATGGATATAATTTTAAGATATATTTCGCATAAACACTATATGGGTCATTTATAAGTAAATCAACACCACTTGCTGAGAGTTTTCTAGGTCTAGATTTTATAATTGGCGTTGGAGCAGGGGCTTTAATAGGTGTATACGCCAAAGGAATATCAATTTTATTTACAATAGTCGAAAATACCCTGTTTTCAATATCGTTGATACTCATGTTTAGCGCTTTAAGAACGGTTTCTATGCGAAGCCACCACCGAGATTTTTGAGCGGGCGATTCTCCAATTCGTTCTGCTCTTGTTAGAATAACATTTTTAGTTTTTAAAAAATTTGCAAATATTGCTCCCAAAATTCCAATGTTCTTTTCTGGTAAAAAAAATCCAAAATCTTTCATCATTGGACGTGACATCCACATGTCAGCTTCAGGTAATTTAGGCCAAATTCCTTCATTAACCTCACCGATAATGATGCAGTCAAAATGTTGTAAATGAGCTTCAATAGGACCTAAAATGCTCAATCTTGGATGTGTTCCATGATTTGTTCTAACAGTCTCATTGCTCATAAGTTGACAAAGCATAGGAAGATAGTCTTTTCCATCAATTTCTCCAATTAAAGAGCTATATTCGAGCATTTTAGAGATGAATTTTACACCAATTTTTCCCTCATCACCTCTCCAGATAAAGTTTTTGCCATCTATACTATCTGAGCTTGCAATTTGTTCAGCAAGAGTAATATGCAATTTTAGTGTTTCACTAAAATCAATTTTTGGATTTCCTAAAATTTTAGAAAATTCTTTTAACGATTCGATAAGAGTGTTGTAAAAAGGATATGAATTATCATCTATAATAGTTTTAGCATTTTTCAGTCTTAAAAATAACTCAAAATCATATACTTTTTTTCTAAAGTCTGTTGGATTATTTTTTAATAATGTTAGCGGATGTTTTAATAAATCAAGGCATCTTGCTTGAGATGATAAATCTAAAGCAGCTTCTACAATAAGTCTTAAAAATATACCGCTAGAACATAGGCTAAATGGAATGCCTGCAGAGTCGTCAACAATAATTCCAAATCTTTTTAATTCATTGGATACGCGTCTTGCAAGAGACCTATCGTATGTCACAAGTGCTGCTGTTTTTTCTGGATTATTTAATGTTTCTCTCATCTTAAGAGCTATTGCTAGAGCTTCTTCTTGTTGTGTTTTTGATGTGATGGTTTCGATTCCATTAATAGCATTTGAGATGTTAAATTTGTTATCAATATTTCGCCAATCGTCAGAAACAATAGCGGGACGCATTATTTCAGATATAAGTTGTTCTCTATCTTTGTTGGATTCTTCTTTGATGTCTAAAATATTAAAACGATTAATATTTAATTTTTCTAGTAAGTCTTTTAACTCAAATTGAGGATGAGGTTCATCTATTGCATCCCAATATTTATCATCAGCAATTTTATCGATTCCTGAAAAATAAATCTCGCCATTTGAAAGTTGTTGAACTGTTTTAAACATTTTAACAATAGAAGGAAAGCTTGCGGTAACTCCCGCAATAACAATGTTTTTTTGTGTATTTTCTTTAAGCCAAATATCCGCTTGTTTGGATAGTACATAATTTTTCATAAAAGAAGTATCTATTGCTTTTCTTTCTTTTAGGATTTCTGGCCAATATTGAGTAATTATTTTAAGAAGTTTTAAGGTTTCTTGCCAATGTGTTGCATATTTTTCAGGAACTAAGTTATAAAGATTGTCAAAAGATAGTTCCTGATTGTATGCAGTATCTATTAAAGAAGCTAAATCATTTGCTAAACTTAATGCTTGTGCTGGAGATAGTTGCTTTATTCCAAAATCATTTGGTTTGGATTTTATAAGCCTTGCAAATAAAAATAAACGCTCCTCTTTGCTAATAGATAAATCTAAATTTGACCAAATATTTTCTAGATTGAAAGCGCTAAAAAATAATTCATCATCATCTATTTCGCTTATAGGTACAATTTGGGGTAAAATTGTAGGTTTTAACCCGAAGTATCTTAAAAATGCATTTGTAAGAGCTGTGCATGCTCTACGATTTGGGACCATAAACAAAGCAGAGCTAAGTTCGAATTCTTTATTCTTAAACTTATTTATATAAATCTCAGCAATTGAATCCCAAAAAGGGCAACTGCCAGGAATATTAAATACATTTTCAAATTTTTTACTCATAAAACATCTTCATTTTCTGTTAGATATTGTATAAATTTTTGAAGTGCCCTTCCTCTGTGCGAAATTTTATTTTTTTCATCACTATTAAACTCTGCAAAAGAGCGATTAAAACCTGTTGGTATAAAAATAGGGTCGTATCCAAAGCCTTGCTTTCCAGTTTTTTGCGTAGCAATTGAGCCATCAACTCTACCTTCAAATGATTTGAAATTACCATTTGGATATGCAAGAACAATTACACACGCAAAATGAGCAGACCTATTATTAGAATTAGTTTCTTTGATTTCCTTTAATAGTTTATCCATTCCTAAATTAAAATCACGATTAGGGGCATATCTTGCTGAGTAAACACCTGGTCTCCCGCCAATTGCATCTACACATAATCCAGAATCATCTGCAATGCATGGTAGATTTTGTTTTTTTGCAGCAGCAAGGGCTTTTATATAAGCATTTTCTTCAAAAGTTTTACCGGTTTCTTCAACATCAGGAAGTTCTAAGTCTTCACCAGATAAAACAGTTATGCCTAAAGGGTATAAAATTTCTTTTATCTCTGAAATTTTTCCCTTATTGTGACTTGCAAATATAATTTTTTTAGAGTTTTGCATTTTCTATAGCTCCTTTTTGGATGTTTATTAACTCGGATATTCCTTTTTGAGCAAGTTTTAACAAAGTTGCATATTCTTCAGGAGTAAATGGTTTTTCTTCTGCTGTTCCTTGAATTTCAACAATATTTCCATTTTCTGTTAATACAAAGTTTGCATCAACTTGTGCATGGCAATCTTCTTGGTACTCTAAATCAAGAAGAGCTTCATTATTGCAAATTCCAACAGATATTGCAGCAACTGCTTCTCTTATAGGATTTGATGGGATTTTTTGTTCCTTAACAAGTTTTTCTAAAGCAAGATAAAGTGCAACATAGCTACCTGTTATTGATGCAGTTCTTGTCCCACCATCTGCTTGAATAACATCACAATCGATGTGAATAGAAAATCCATTTAATAACTTTAAATCTGTGATGGCTCTTAATGATCTACCAATAAGTCTTTGTATTTCATGAGTTCTTCCGCCAACGCCGTGTGTTTCTCTTGATACACGAGTTTGTGTTGCTCTTGGAAGTAAGGCATATTCAGCAGTAATCCAGCCTTTTTCTTCTCCTTTTAACCAATTTGGGATTTTGTCATCAACGGAGGCTGTACACAGCACATGTGTATTGCCACATTTTATTAAGCAAGAGCCTTCAGCATAAAGGTTATAATTAGGGATTATCTCAATGTTTCTTAATTCGTCAAATTTTCTATTATCACTTCTCATTATAGCTCCTTTGTAAGATAATGTTCTTTAATGGCACTTAAAACTCTATCAACTGTACAATCAATATTTTCATTTTTTGTTTCAACAATAATGTCTGCTTCATTGTAATATGGCGATTCTTCATCTATATAAGTTTGTAATTTATTTTTTATTTTTGAATCACTGCATTGCAAAAAAGGTCTTCTTTTTCTACCAGTTGTTCTATTATATAAAACATCAATATCTGCTTTTAGCCATATTGTTAGGGCTCTTTCTTTAGCGAGCTCTCTTGTTTGTTTAGCAACAAAAGCCCCTCCGCCAGATGCTAAAACACAAGGTTGACCTAATAAAAGTCTTTTCATGATTCTCGCTTCACCTGCTCTATATTCTTCAATGCCAAAACACTTGAAAACATCAATGACAGACAATCCTGAAGCTTTTTCTATCTCTTGATCACCATCAATAAATGGAAGAGATAGTTTTTTTGCAAGTCTTTTTCCAACACTTGTTTTGCCACTACCTATTAATCCAACTAGTAAAATTATTTTATTAAATCTATTCATTATTAATTCACTATATTGTTATTCTTACTTTACAACAAAGGATATCGTGTTAATAATAATAATCAATAGTTAATTGTTAAAAGTGAAAGGAAGTTTGTATGAGGAATAAAAGCAATAAATATATTTTATTTATCATCATAGCTATTTTGTTAATAGGTGTCGCATATTTAGCATGTAAAGATATAACTCCAGCAATGCAAACTATAGAAAAACAAGTGGAATTAAAGCTTTCTAAATGAGAAATTATATTGATGAATTTTTAGATAAAAAATCAGTTGAAGATGGGGTGTCACTAAATACTTTATCTGCATATAAACGTGATATTGTTCAGTTTGGCGATTCTCTAAAAGGTGTAAGCATTTTAGATGTAAAAAAAAGCGAAATTGAAAGTTATTTTAATCTTATGAGAGAAAACGGATTTTGCGCCAAAACTATATCGAGAAAAATTTCATCAATAAAAGAATTTTTTAAATTTTTAGTTAGTGAAAATATTATAAAAGAAAATCCATTAAGTGATATAATAAGTCCCAAAATAGGTAAAAGTTTACCAAAGTTTTTAACGGATGAAGAAATTAACTTACTTTGTGATGGTGCTGATGCCTCTAGTACTCCGTCTCTAAGAAGAATGAAGGTTATGATAAAGCTGATGTTTTCATCAGGTTTAAGAGTTTCAGAGTTGATATCCCTTATGGATAATTCAATAAACTACGAATTAAAACAAATTACAATAAAAGGCAAAGGTGCAAAAGAACGTGTAGTACCTCTTTCAAAAGAAGTTATATTTGATATTAATGAATATTCTGAATATAGAAATTATTTTTTAGGTAAAAAGGATACACATTGGCTGTTTCCATCTCTTCGTTCTAGTAGTGGGCATATAACAAGAGATGCTTTTTTTAAAAATTTAAAAAGGCTTTCTGCAGAGGTTGGGTTATCTCCATGTAAAGTTCATCCTCATGTTTTAAGGCATTCTTTTGCAACTAAATTAGTTAATAAAAAGGCGGATTTAAGGTCTATACAAAAAATGTTAGGTCATGAGCATATTGTAACAACGGAAATATATACCCATATAACAACTAGACAATTAGTTGAAGAAGTTAGATTAAAACATCCTTTAGCAAATAAAATATGAGAATAATATGAAGAAGAAAACAAATATTAAAATATCTGATGAGCGCCATTGTAATGAACTAGAAAGTTTAGGTAGCATATTTATCCCTATAATGAATGGTGCTTTTGATGCTAAAGATTTTATTGAGGCGGATATTATGCTAAAATGGAGCGATATTGTTGGTAAAGATATTGCATCCTTTAGTACTCCTGTAAAAGTTAAATTTAATCCTAAAACAGATGAGCGTACAATTTATATGGAAGTGCCTGTTGGGGGGTTTGCGTTAGAATTACAACACAGAGAAGTATATCTATTAGAAAAAATAAATTCTTATTTTGGTTATAAAGCAATTCATAAATTATCAATTAGCCAAAATGCAAACATGATAATAAAGAAAATGCAAAAAACAAAGAAAACACAACAAATAGACGATAGAGATAAAAAATATTTATTAGAAATGTCTGATGGAATAAATAATGATGAATTAAAGGAAATTTTAATAAAATTGGGTGAGAATGTAATATCATCAAAAAAGGAGAATATATAAACAATGCAAATAATTAATAGAATAAGCAAGGTGTTAGCAATTTTAATCGTGTATATTATATGTGCATATGGATATCTAACAACAAAAGGATTCATATTTAAAGATGGAACTCCTGTGCTTTCAAATCAGGCTTTGGCAAAAGAAGAATTCTCTGTTAAAATAAATGGAGATTTAATGCTAACAAAGGAAATGATGAGTTTTAAGGGAGATAAAAAAGCACCAATAACAATGTATATATTTTCATCAATGATGTGTTCTCATTGTGCTGATTTTCATAGATTTATACTTCCTAAAATAGAGAAGAATTTTGTAGAAAAGGGTTTAGTTAAATTTGTTTTTGTACATTTCCCTTTAGATGCTATTTCTATGCAAGCCGCCAAAATGTCATATTGTTTGCCTGAAGGTAAGTACTATAGCTTTATTGAAGAATTATATGCAAATAAGGATTGGAAATTTGCTAAAGATGACAGCGTATTGCAAAAGTATGCTAAGAAATACGGGATGAAAGAAGTTGATATTAAAACTTGTAAGGATAATAAAAAACTAACAAGTAGTATCTTGCAAGTAAGAGACAATGCTATTTCCAAATTAAATATTAAAGGAACTCCATCATTTATTGTTGAAACAAAAAATGGAAAAGAATTAATAGCAGGTTCAAAAAAATACGGAAATTTTGAGGAATACTTTAATAATAAATTAAAAGAGATTTAGTAATGTTAAAAAAGCCAGACGATATAAAATCGATAGATGAACGAATAGAAAAACTAAAAAATAAAGAAAATAAAAAAGATAAACATTCTGAATTTTCCAATCTATCAATTGGTATGCAAGTATGCATAGAACTTGTATCTGGAGTGATTGTTGGATATGCTGTTGGACATATATTAAAGGTAGTATTTGACTTAAATATTATATTTGTGATATGCCTAACAATAATGGGAGGGATTGCAGGATTTTTAAATGTGGCCCGCTATTTGAAGAAAACAGAAGACGAGAATATAAAGAGGTAATAAATGGCTGATTTAATGCATCAGTTTGAAATAAAGGAAATCGCACCTATTAAGATAGGTGAATTTAATATTGGTTTTACAAATTCTTCTCTTTGTATGGTTATTTCAGCTCTAAGTATTTTTGTTGTTTTTTCTCTTTGTTTGCGTAAAAGAACAATGATACCAGGGGTTGCTCAAAATATTCCAGAGAGTGCATATGAGTTTATATACTCGATGATTCGAGATAATATAGGTAAAGAAGGCATACGATACTTATCATTTATTTTTAGCTTATTTTTATTTATTCTAGTGGGAAATCTTTTAGGGCTTTTTCCTTATAGTTTTACTTTTACTTCGCATTTTGCCGCTGTTGGTGCAATTTCTATTATGGGACTGTTATTTAATGTTTTTCAGGGAATAAGAAAAAGAAAATGGGGATATTTAAGAACTTTTTTGCCTAAAGGAGTGCCTTTGTGGTTAGCTCCACTTATTATTCCAATTGAGACACTATCTCTTTTATCAAAATCTTTTAGTTTAACGGTAAGACTTGTTATGAATATGGTTATCGGTCATATAGTGCTAAAAGTATTTGCAGGATTTATTATTATGATGAACATTGCAGGCATTATTCCATTAGCATTTAATGGGGCAATAATTGCATTTGAGATATTTATTGCATGCTTACAGGCTTATATATACACAATCTTGTCATGCATATATTTGGGGGATGCTCTTCATGAGCACTAATTTTAATTGAAAGGAAAAAATATGGAAAATTTAGTATCATCAGACGCAGCAAAATATATAAGCGTAGCATTGTGTACTATACCAATGGCAGTAGTTGCATGGGGTATCACAAAATTTTGGGCTACACTTTTTGATAATATCGGTCGTAACCCTCAAGCAAATAATGAATTAAAGGGTTATGCAATGGTTGGTTTTGCAACAATCGAAGCTATTGCTTTATACTGCTTAGCAATAGCAATTATGATGTTGCTCTAATAGGTGGATAAATAAATGCCGCAGTTTGATATTTCGACATATATGACACAGATATTTTGGGTTATTGTTGTCTTTTTTTCTTTTTGGTTTGTTATGGATAAAATTATAACACCCAAAATAAGTGAAACCATTGAAGAAAGAAAAAGAAAATACAATGACCTTATCTTAAAAGCTGAAAAAGTTAATAAAAAAGCTTTTGACGCATTAAATAAATATGAAGAAAAGATAACTGCGGCAAAAGAGAAGGCTTTTGAGGAAATTAATAAAAATGAAATAGAATTAAAAGTATTTATTCATAAAAAAGAAGAAGAAATAGAAAAAAAACTTGAGAAAAAAATCAAAGATAGCCATGCTAAACTAGAAAAAGAGAGAATAGAAATATTAAATCATGTAGAAGACATTTCAGAAAAATTAGCATTTGATATAGTAAAAAAAATAGATATAAAAAATATTACAATTGATGATATTAAAGAAAATTCAGTAAAAAAGGTAGAAAATGAGTAACAATATTGAAAATACCATGGAAGTTTTATCTAATGAAAGCATTGAAGCTCCCCATGAACAAGAGGCCTTTTATTTAAGTGCAGAATTTTGGGTAGGGGTTTCTTTTATATTGTTAATGACCCTTATTTATAAACCAGTTGTTAAAACTATAAATAATTTAATTGTAAAAAGAATAAGCCGCATAAAAAAAGAATTTCAAGAAGCAGAAGCATTAAAATTAGATGCTCAAAAAACATATGCTGAGTATGAGCGTAAATTATTAAACGTAGAAAACGAAATAAAAGAGATTATTGAGAGCAAAAAGCTTATTATTGAAGAATTAAAAGAACAAAAAATAAAAGAATTAAATCAAAAACTAAGTCAAAAACAAAGGGAATTTGATGGAAAAATGAGCTTATCTATTGAGAATGTAAATAAAGAAGTAAGAGGTATTATTGCAAATAAAAGTATAGACATTTTAAATAAAGTATTTAAAACAAAATTAACAAAAGTCGATTACAATAGATTTATTGACGAATCAATAGTGAATTTAAGTAAAATAAATATTGATAATTATTAATAGAGAGAAATACATGAAGAAGCTTTTACAATATAATTTTTCAGATCTTTACATTAATGAAAATAAAGAATTTTATATATCAGATGAACATTATAAAAATAGCCTAAAGAAAGTTGATCCAACAGATAAAGATGAATTTTATGAAGAACTTATTTCTGTTGAACATAAAGATAATTCTTACTCTTTAGTTTATAAAGGGACAAGTTTTCGTGTTGAATGTTCTTCTAGTGTTAGAGGCGAGTTGTGGTGTTTAAGAAGAATGCCTGATAAAACACCAAGTATACATAACTTAAATTATAATCATAGATTTATTCAATACATGTTATCTTTATCTGATAAAAGTGGTCTTATATTATGGAGTGGTTCAACAGGGCAAGGAAAAACGACCGCAATAGCATCACTGCTAGCAGAGTTTTTAAATATTAACGGTGGTTTTGCTTATACAATTGAGGATCCTATAGAAATGCCTCTAGAAGGGGAATATCAAGCTATAAACGGATCTATCGGTTTTTGTAGACAATTTGAAGTTGTTGAAGATGATTGGCAAAGCCCATTAAAAAGCGCTCTTCGTTCACATCCAAGATATATATTTATTGGAGAAATAAGAACTCCTGATGCTGCTGTTGAATGTTTAAGAGCTGCCATTTCAGGGCATTTAGTTTTAGCATCTATACACGCAGGAACATTAACTGATGCAATTACGTCCTTAGTTAAATATGCTGCATATGGTATGAGTGAAAGCTCTGCTTATGATATTTTATCTAGAGGTATTTTGGCTGTTGTAAACCAAGAACTTGTTGGCGTAGATGGTGCTAGACATCCTATTGTTGAAACTGTGTTTGCAAATCCTGAATTAAATAAAGCCGATCCAGTTCGGTCAATTGTTAGAAGTGGATCATTAAATTTAGCTACAATAATAGAAAGACAAGCTATAAGATTGGCTCAATCACAACCTATCTTTGATTAATTAAGACATTATCTAACAGACCAAATTAGAGTATTGTTTTCATCAGAACAAATATCTTTACCAGTATAAGGTTTTACTGGTAAAGAGTTTGTTTTATCTCCCCAAGTGAAAACTTTACTAATTGTAGAATTAACAACAGAAATACTCTCAAGTTTCATTTGATTTGCATCATTCAATTTATTTTCTAAATATGAAATACATTGTGATTTGTTTAATTTTTTTAGGATAATATCAAAAGACATTTCTCTTGGCAAAACAACATCACCATTAATTCCTTTTCCAATCAATAATTCTTTGCCATCAGTTAATATTATTTTATCATTATAAATGAACTTTTTGTCTACTATTGTGTTCTTAACGACATAATTTGTAGATAATCCCCAGTAGTCAGGTTTGTTGCTAAAATAAGCACGAATATCATCTGATATTATAAATATATCATTTATATTTCTTTTTATATTTCTTTGCAAAAATGAACAAGAGAAAAAGCCTATACAAATTATAGTTACAGGAATTACAATTTTTATCAAATCTTCCTTATTTATATTGATAGATTTTATTTTTTCAATAACAACCAAACTACTAGCATACATTAATTCTTTTAGCTTAGTTATAAGTTTCTTTATTTTCAAAACAAAATCCTTCATATTTTATCCCATCGCACTTGTAATTTGATCTTGCATTTCAAACACACCAAACACCGCCCAAGCAATAATACCAGAGATTGCAAACATAGCAACCATGTTCAAGATAGAAGCCTTTGCTTCAACCATTTCAGCAGATGCGTCAAGCCAATCATTTGCAAGTTTATCTAAGGCTTCTTCAAAGTTGTCCAATTCTGCATAAATTTTTAAGTCTGCAACAATATCTTTATCAGGAAAATCTAATTTTGACTTAGACAATGCTTGTCCTAAGTTGTCACCATTTTTAATAAAGTCCATAGCTTTATCGATTCTTTCTACTAAATATCTATTAGAGTCTTTTCTAAGGGCCGCTAGCGCAACAGAAATAGGCACACCACCTTTAATAAGCGCAGACAAAGATAATAGCCATGTGATACCCATAAATAACTTATACATAGACCAAGGTGGGCAATTATCTATAGCTTTTCTTGTTGGACCAGTCCAAACACCAATTGTTGCATAAATTCCTGCAAATAACGCAGGGAAAAATGAGAAAGCAAGAAGCCAGTTCTTTTGTATCCAGTGTGAAACAGCAACCAAATCTTTAGCGCTTCCTGTCCATCTTGCGTTAGGAGCGGCCTCTTCCATTGGTGGAACCATGTATGCACCAATAGCGTAAATAACAAGTACTGACATCAAAAGCAAGAAAGAAGGATATGCAATCGCACTAATAATCGGCTTTAACATTTTCTCCGTACCTTCCGCTACTTTAATTAAGTTTAGTAAAGCACCTTCCAAGTCAGACATATCACCTACAGATAACATTAGCCTTTCACGGCTAGGTGCCCATCCCTTTAAAGCATCAGAAAAAGAATTACCATTTTGAAGTGATTTACCCCAAGAAGCAATAGCTATGGCCATCGGCTCACCTGGATTTTTACCTTCATTGGTAATACTATCATACATAATATCTAAAGCATTCATCAAAGAAAATCTGTTTCTAAGTAAAGAAGCCAATTTTTTATATACTTTTAATCTGTCTTTACCAGACATACCCACGCGAAACTGAGCAAAAGAAACCTCCAGCGAGTTTAATGACTTCATCGCTTTATTAATAGAGCCAGAACTTGATTTTTTATCTTCTGCCATATTTTTTGCTCCTAGTATACAGGTCTTTGGTCAATCAAACCACACCAACGTTCAACCTCATCGAGGTCAATTAATCCTTTTATCATACGCTCAATAGCGCAATCTTTTAATGGGCGCCCATTTAATTCACTAATCCAATAGTCAATACCTTTTGCTGTCTCATTATCAATAATTAATTTTAAGAAGTGTGAGTCTGGCAAAATAATTTCGTCAACAGCCATTCTTCCCTTAAAGCCTTTATATCCACAAGCCTTACAACCAGGGCCACTTACATAAACGTTTTCAATACCATATTCACCAAGGGCATTCTTTAGACGTTCAAATTCTGGAGAGCCTTCCTTAGTTTTTATAGATTGACGACATACAGGACACAATTTACTAAATAAACGTTGAGACACAAGTCCTTTAACCAATTCTGGGTCATTTAACATATATGGCTGAATACCAATATCTCTTAAACGAGTAATAATTGCAGGTGCAGAGTTCGCGTGAAGTGTAGTCCAAACACCGTGACCTGATAATGCACCTTTAAATGTCAATTCAGCTGTAGCTAACGAACGCGTTTCACCCACCAATATAACATCAGGGTCGGAACGAAGAGCTGCAGATAGAGCTTTGGTAAATTGTTCTGTTTTTTCTTCCTCTGTATTTGCGTTAGTCACAGGCATTTGACGTGCGCCAGGAATTGGATACTCAGGTGGATCTTCCACAGTTAGGAGGTTAATTTTATAATCTTTTTCTTGTAATAATTTAATCATATTACGTTGAAGGGTTGTAGATTTACCAGAACCGGTAGGGCCAGCAACAACATTAAGTCCTACAGCCATACTGCGCATCTTAAAGAACAAATCCTCTTCATATTTTCCAAGACCAAGAGAACGTAAATCTGAGCTACCTTCAGGATTATCATCAGCATAAAGCAAACGCATAACCAAATATTGAGAACCAAACGCAATAGGGTTAAATTGCAAACGAATAGCCAACACGTTATGAGGTAACATTAATTTACCATTGGAACCACGAAGTGGTGTCGCACCAAGTTTTTGAGCGCCTTGGAATTCATTTTGGTTATAGTTAGAGTCTGAAATATCTGCTGCAGCAAAAACAGAACGAACAAATGCTTCACCCCATTCGCCACCATATTCACTTTGCTTAACCATAATACCACCTTCACGGAATAATACCGTAGAAGATGAACCTACCACAATGTGAACGTCGGATACTTTTTTTTGTGATGCACGTTGTATGATGTTGACAAAGTCAATCATCATTTGCATATCTTCTGCTTCTTCTGCAGATACATCAACTGTACCTGTACCTCGCTCAGCATAAGCATATATAGCCGCAATTTCGTTTAATGTAACAAATGTCGGAGCTTTAATAGGTATTTTTCTTCTTTTTACATTCGATTCGAAGTTGTATACTGCGCCATCAAATCTATTATCTTTTGATACTAAGTATGTACCATCTGAAAAAAGGGCTAATAAACGTCTTGTTTCGTTAGATAAGGCAAAATCAGAGCCACTTACAGTAATTAACTTATTACCATTCGCAAACAATCTCTCAAACAAGTTTACTTTCTTAGCCTGAGAACCGCCTTCCTCTTCTTCAAAATTTGATTGCGGTTTCTTTTGCTCTTCAACTTGTTCTTCTTTTACCTCTTCTTTTTTGTTTTCTTCAGCCATTCTACTCATCCATACATAATATATAATATTTTATGTTCTATTTTACATTCTTTTCTGATGCCTGACCTAACAAAGGAGTATAACCATCAATAGTTTTACCTATATATAAATAGTCATCATAACCATCTTTACTAAATTTTGCATAATCAGAACCTATTTCGTTAAGAGTATGGCCAGTTGGTAACAATGAACCAACTTTAATTGAAAATGGTTGTCCATCAGTACCTATTAATTCTACTGACATAGATTCTGCTCTTCCTGAAATACCCAATAGAGCATATTTTGTGCTTAATTTTTCAATTACTACTTCTTCAGCTTTTTCATTTTCAGCCAATTCAAGAGCAGCTAATGCTAAAGCTTCTGCATTACTTTCTGCTAAGCTGCGATTCGCTGCATTCATATCTTTTAATTCTTCAATAGATTGAGATTGAATATACATATTCTTAGCATTTTTGATAATTTTAGCATCTGCTTCAACTCTTTTTCTTAGTTGTTCGTTGCGAGCTTTTAGATTTTTTACTACTCTTTCAAAATTAGCTTTTGCCGCTTCTGCAACTTGAATGTTTTTTGCAGATGCCTCTAATACAGAATCAATACGTTGTTTGAAAGCTGAGATTAAATCTCTTTTTTCTTGCTCCATTGCCGCTAATTGACCATATAAAGCTTCTTTTTCTTTTAACCAATCTTGTTGCATAACAAGCATATGATTCATATATGCATTTAATAATTTTCTTTGTTTCAAAACTTCAAACATTTGTTCTCTGTCTAACAAATTTTGTCTTGCATTAAGTACTTCTGTTTCAAGCTCTTTTTTTCTTTGAAGTTCTAACATGCGTTGTGCTGCTTTTTGTTCTTCTATATTATCAAGATTCTTTTGACGAATAGCTTTTTGAGCTTCGATTTCATTACGAATTTTTTCTCTTTTTAATTCTAATGTCAAAAGAGTTGTGCTTTTTTCAATTTCAGACATTTGTTTAAATAAATCATCATCCATTTGAGATAAAACACTATTACCTAAATTTTCAATAGGATTCGATTTGTATTTTATATCTTGAGGCAATTCTTCTGCTAAAACTTCATTTGCATTTTCGTTCTTTTTTTCTTCTTTTTCGTTTTCATTTGCTTTTGTATTAGATGGTGCAACAGAAGGAGCATTAATAGCCTTCATTTTTAAATCAAAACTAAAATCATCCTTAGTTTTTTCTTCAGATTTCTTTGGAGCATCTTCAACTTTGTTTTGTGCGTTGGCATTAATTTGTGGTGCTACTTCTTTTTTTGCATCAGTAGACTGTGCCTTTGATGGAGATACCAACGAATTAGATTGCTGTATATTCAAAGGTTTCTCAACATTACCTGCAACTGTTGCATTTATAGGTAAGCTATCGCCACTAACTACAGCAATTTTACCTTCTTCTGCAAAACAAATATTTGCATTTAATGCAATACTCAATACAGCAAAACTTAAAAGATATATTTTTTTACTATTGAACATAAATAGCCCCCTCATAATCCCATGTGCCATTATTATAGCGTATATTATTAACTCTAAGTCCTGAAAATTTTGTTAACAACTCTTTCCAAACTTCAGGATCATAACTTGATTTAATGTTAAATTTTAATGAATTGTATACTTTTCCACTAACTGTTGATTGCTCTTCTGCAATATTTATACTTAAATTTAGTGCTTGGAACAGGTCATTCATTAGATGTCTTAATTCTTCCATTGATTTTTTGGGTACAGATTTTATTCTTTTTGCTTCTTGGAATGGTAAAGATACCGTCACATTAGTTGAATTTTTATCAATAGATTTACTAGAAAAACTTAAACCTGAATAAGCTAAAGCCATTTCTATCCAAGATAGTCTACCAAAGTCTTTAGTCCATGATGTTATCGCTCCTGATGCCATACATGTAACACCTTGATTAGTCCATCCCGGAACAGATATAGATGTTAATGATAGAATAGATTGGCGACAATTATCTAACATCCAAACAGGGTCAATTAACGATTCCCAAGGGTCTGGAATTACAACTTCAACCTTTTTTACTTCTTTTTTTTGTGCTCGTCTTGTTTGTACTCGCATTTGCTGAACATCTGTCTTAAAGAATGTTTCTGAGATGTATGAAATAAGCCAAGCACCAGCAGCAATACTAAGTACAACAACAATTAATAATTCTGTACCACGTAGCGCATTAATCTTTTCGAGCTTAGTATCTAAACCTTGAGAAAATACATCTGAAATATTCTTCTGCTCAGTATCATCGATTCCCCATTCTTCAGGTGCTATTTTTTTAGCCCAATCTGGGACAGACAACATTGACATAAATTGTTCTTTAGCATCTTCTTCTTTAACAAAGAGAACATCGCCATCAGATAAGATTACGTCATTTCTAACACAAAGATACCAATATCCTGCATCTACTTTAAATACTGCTAGCAATGATGATGCATCACTCATAGATGTAACAGCTGTTACAGCTGCTACATTCATTCCTTTTTTAAATCCTTGAGAAGATATAGCCAAACCGAGCTGTGGCGATTTACCATGCTTTACACAAAATAAATCTGCACCTACCAATACATTCTCAGCAGCATCCTTTGCGTCTAAAAACGGAGCGTCTACATTTTGGAGGCTTTCCCAAAATATACTGGCAGCATAAGGAACTCCGCCAACAGTAAAGCTTGATGCCCACTCTTTACTGTTTGTGTCAGCCTCTAATCCTGTCGATTCTTCGAATATTTCGTTTTCTTCAGCCACGTTTTGCTCCTTAGTAATTCATACGAGACTCAGGTAATAATGGTGATTCTAGCACAACAGGTGTTAACAAAATCACAAGAATGCTTCTAGTTTTTTCTGAAACATGGTGACCACCTAGCATCATGTTGTTTATTGCGCCAAGGCCTTCTTTATCTGAAGATGTTTCAACTCTTTCATATCCAGATAATACAAGTGTTTCACCTGACTTTAATGCAACTTCTTGTACAAAACCACGCTCTTCGATAATTGGGTCTTGTATGTAGCCTGATTCTTCTGAGCCTCCTAGATATATCTTATCTAAAGATAATAAGTTAGATAAATTCAAGCTAAATAACATCATTAAACGACCGTGATCCATGATTCTTGGTAAAACATCCAATGTGAAACCTGTTTCAATTTCTTCTGTTTCAACAGTTGTATCCCAAGATGCATCACCATTAACAGTACCATTGTTAGTTTTGGTATATTCAGAGATGTAGTTTTGAGTTTTAATAACTTGAATTGGAGCGGGTTTGTTGTTCATAGTTGTAACGGTACCACTTGTAACAAGGGTTGTTGTTCCTTGTGTGGCAAGAGCTTGCATAGCAGCACTTACAGATACATCACCACCCAAGATTTTCATTGAAATACCGGCATTTGGTTGTTGTGTTTGTTCACTTAATGGATTTGGTGTAAATACTTCTCCTAGTGATACGCTACCACCAGAGCCTGTTCTATCTTTAAATGCAGCATCTAAATCAAAGCCTACACCATTGACATCTTTTACTTCTACTTGTAAAACCTTTACACTAATAGCAACTTGACGAGAAAGTCTTACGTTTTGTTCGTGTACAAACTTTGCAACTTTCTTTATTTCAACTGGAGTTGCAGTAATTGTTAAGGTACCACTTGAAGGATCTGTAATTAAGCTAGATCCAGAACCCAACATTGATTTTACAGCTGTTACAATATTTCCCCATAGGTCGATGCTTGAAACACCACTTGTAATGCTGCCACCACCAGATGAACTGCTAACACTAGATGTCATAGAAGGTTTTGTTGGGAGTGTATATAAAGTAAATGTTTTGGTTGTGTATTTATAAATATAGATTTCTCCATTTTCATATTTCCACCAAACACCAAAATAAGAACATACTTCATCTAACAAACCGCTTAAAGAACCTTTGTAAGATACAAGCATTCTAGATGTGTCAGACCATTTGCTACCAACTTTAGAAATTGTAGGTGCATTTTTATCAGCAGCTGCTTTTGCAGGACCTTCTAATTGTGCTGCAAAACGCATTTTTATAGATGTTATTTGGCTAATAGTATTACCAATTTCATATAATGTAATAGGACGATTGCTAACTAATGTTATACCATCATTAGTTTCTAAATAACTAGGTAAAGGTTTATCGCCTTCGTATTCTACATCACTAGTATCACCAAGCCAAATATCATCCTTTATTCTAATAACATCTGTATCAGAAACTTTTTGAGGTGCTTTAGCGTCCTCTTTATATTGAACGGTAGCATCAACATCACGTTCTATAGCTGCATCATAATCTGTAGGCAATGAGCAAGAAGCAACACCCAAGAATAAAAGAGAGCTCAATCCAATTAAAAGTTTTCCATTAGTACGCATTCTCGTTCTCCATTGTTTCAACAACTATAACACGGTTACCTTTATAATATGTAGCAATTGGTGCAGGTCTAGCTCTAGCAAAAGCTCTAATTAAAGCAGAACTAACATCAGCAAACTTACCTTTGAACATTACCCCTGCGCTAAGAGTGTAATTGCGGTTTGTTTTCCACAATAATTTCCAGCCAGACATGTCACTCCACTTAGTTAATAGTTCACGTAAGTTGTCACCTTCTTCAGCTTCCCAAGTCAATACACTCTCATCTGTAACTTTAACTTTGTCAACAGAAGCATCAGCAATCACTTGTTCTTTTAAGCCATATTCGTTAAATTCTATATCTAATTCATTACCTTCTTGATCAATGTAATCTGCAATATCAAAAGATTCTTCTGTGAATTCTGAAGTAATAACATCGTCATCTGCATTAGCACTCATAATTTCTTCGCAATTTTCTTCGCAGATTATTTCATATTTAGAACCGTCATTTTCAATAGTTTGTTTGATTTTTTCAACCTCGGTACATGCAATATCTTGGCAAACAATTTCGTATATTGTTCCATCTTCTTCGGTTACAGTTTGGATTATTGTTTTTTTCTTAGGTTCAATATTGTCTGCTCTTCCAACTTCCTCAAGAGTGCTTGGAACTTCTTGTGTTTCTAACTCTAGGCTGCCAGTATCACTAAATGCGCCTTCGTCAACAACTGGTTCTGGTGCTGTAACTGGTTTTACAGGAGTCATATCTGCAACAACTATATCAGCTTCAATACTAGGTCTTATTGTGGCTGTAAGATTGTTGCCAGCACCTGATTGAGTGTAAAGGTGGTCGCGTTTTGTGCGCTCTGTATGTGCTCTATAATCTGCTTCTGTTTTTGTGTAATTGATAAGAGCAGTATCATTACAGCTGATGCCATTAATGCCACATCTTTCTTTAGGGAGAGTGGTTGTATCAATAACTTCAGTTGTGTCGTCAAAATAGAAGGCATCACTGTTGTTTGGTGCTTGGGTAGAAGTGCTTTTGCATGCAGATACCCCAGCTACGCATAATAAACAAAACGATAATAACAAACTTTTTTTCATAATTCGACCTATCTTTAAATGTAATCTCTGTTCACAATAAATGTTAAAAAATAATTAATCAAGCTTAACACATTATTTATGAAACGTTTTGTTGATACATATTGTAAAAACTCCTAAAAAGAGGTTTTGATTGTTCTAATAATAAAGGTATTTGGTTCTACATTAGAGAAGGCTGTGTCTACTTTGTTTATATCTACTCCGTGATTTGTAAATATTGTGTATAGTAGATTTAGTCTTTTCTTTTGTAGGTCTGCTGGAGCTGAACCATCAAGTCTAACTTGTAATTGGTAGTTGTCTTTGGTGGCTTTTTCTGAGAAGGCTTTTAGCCATCTGAGAGTTTGTCCTGAAATTTCTGCTCTTTCTTTGTTGAAAGATAGTTTTAGTTCTGTTGGAACTATGTTGTTTTTTGTGTAGTCTTTTTTTGTGGTTTGGAGAGCTTCGTAAAAATCCCCAATATTTTTGCTTGTTTGTTTAGGTGTTTGGGGTGTGTTTTGTGAAGCGTTTGGTTGTTGTTGGCTGCTATATACAGGTGTTGGAAGTTTTGCTTTTTTGTTGTCTTTTTCTTTAGTGTCTTTTGATTGTCCATCAAACCAAGAGGAGATGTTGCTAAAGATGCTTGTGTCTTTAGTTTTTTGTTCAATTGGAGTGATGGGTTTCTTCTGGACGATTTTAGGTTTTTCTTGTTTTTTTGCTTCTGTTTTGTTTGTTTGCTTATTTGGGTTTATAAATGTCGGAGTTAGATTCTCGTCGCTAAGTATCTCTTCTGGTATGGGAAAGATTATACTTTGTTTTATCTTTTCTGCAACTTTGTATGATAAATCATTGTTGGCGGTTGGTATAGATAATTGATTTTTACTTTTTGCTTTGTTTGTTTTGGAGATACTCCAGGGAGAAATAGCGTCGTCGCTTGGAAGTAGTGCTACTTTTTCTTCTTTTTCGTTGTTTGAAAAAGATGCGGTATCTATTGTTTCGTTATTTATCTCAATAGGGATAATATCTTCAATATTAATATTGAGTATCTCATCATCTTCAATACCTTCTAGTGAAGGGGAGGAAGGTAGTGTGTCAACTTTGATGTTATCTGTTATGAATTTAGTGTTAGTTGATAAAATTGTTTGTTTTTCTACGGAGCTTAAAATTATTGGTTTTTTATTGGTTGTTTTTTTTTCTTTGAATAGCTCAATCTTTACATTAGAGTGGGTAGAGGTGCTTTTGTGTGAGACAGTACTAGATTCCTGGTTGTATAAGGTAAAACCAAGAATGGATAAAGCAAATCCTAAAACAAAATTTTTAACTTCACTCATAAAACTTAAGCCTGTAAAAATAGCATAATTCCAAAATTAACCATATTTTAAACATTATTTGAAAAGTTTAGCAAGTATATTTATTGAACTAATAACAATAAATTTAGTTTTTTTATCTTATAATTAGGTGAAAATGGCGTTTTTTTAAAAAGTTTGGGTGTTAAACTTTTGTTACAGAAAAAAATATTGCATTAAAACAATGTGTTGTTATAATTTGTAGCGAGTGAGAGAGGCTTGATTTTTTTTTAAAAATATGCTCTAATAATAATGTGTAATAAATTTAGGAGAACGAAAATGAGAAACTTAAAGAAGATGTTAACATTATGCTCTTTTGCATTTTTGTTTACAGTGTTGTTTGCTAACTGTTCATTCGCTGACGGTAACGACGGCCTTATGAATGTTGCGGCTGGTAAGGCTGTTACAATTTTTAATCACGTAAAAATGATTATCTTTGTTGTAGGTGGTTTTGGTTTAGTAGGTATTGCTTTCCAAGCTATCTTCGGTAAGGTAAAATGGACATGGTTTGCAGGTCTTGCTATTGGTTTGGCTATTTTGGCTGCAGCAGGTGCTATTGTGAACTACGCAACAGGTGACGTTATGGGGCAAGGTGCTCACGGTGATTCAGTTGTTGATACATTTGGTCAAGGTAATGACTTGGGTACATTTAACGCTAGCACTGGCCAATAGTTACTACGAGCAAGTGGTGCATTTGCAAAATATCGGGAGATTTTCTCCCGATATTTTTTTGTTTAAAGATGTGAAAAAATAAATCTTAGATGTTAAACTTTTGTTACAAGTTATAAAATGTATTAATTACAAATGGTTATAGTGTTTAAGGTTGTGTTTTTTTTAGTGGAAAAATTAGAAAAAATGTGATATGATACAAGATATAATCGGGAGGGAGGTATGTTATGATAAAGCTAGATAAATCATTTATTTTGTTTATCGTTCTTGTGGCTGTGGTGATTTTGCTTCCTGATAGTGCGTGGGCAAACTTTACATCATTGAAGACATCTGGTACATCAATATTTACAGGTTTAAGGAAAATTATTTATCCAGCGTCTGCAATTGGTGTTATTTGTGTTTGTATTGGTGGTTTTTTTGGTAATATTAACTGGAAGTGGTTGATGGCTATTGTGGTTGGGTTGATAGTTATTGCTTCGTGTTCTGGTTTTTTGAAGTTGTTTGCTGAAGGTGTTAGTGTAGATTTAGGGTAATTCAAAATAAGGGGATTTAGTATGAGAAAGGGAGCAAAATTTTTACTTGTTATAGCGTGCGTTGTTTTTAGCATGTTTTTTTGCTTTGATGCATTTGCAGATGGTGATATTTTTGATAGCCTTTCAGAAAGAGCAAGTGGTTTTGCGGTTGGTTTGAGAAATATAGCGTATGTATTAAGTGGTTTTGGTCTAATAATGTTTACATATTTAGCTATTTGTGGAAAGATAAATTTTAAGCACTTGGGATATATAACATTGAGTTTGTTTATGGTATCTGCTGTTGGGGCTTTGATTGATTATGTAACAGAAGGTTCTGAAGCTAAATCTCAGTTAGAAAGTAATGTTTTTGGTGAGGCTTATAAAGATGCTGGTAAAGGTGAGTTGTGTCACAGTAGCTTGTGTAAATAAAAATAGTATAATAAAATATATCTTGTTTATAAAATCATATAAATAATATAAAATTTAATCATTTCGTAATATTTAACATGATATACTACTATAAAGTATGTTAAGAGGTTAGTTATGAGAGATGTAATTTTAAAAGCTGTTGCTAATCCTCCAAAATTGTTTTGGGGAGCTGTGTTGCCGGCTGCATTAAACGCAGGACTGCAGATTCCTTTTATGTTTATGGCGATTGGTATGGCAGATGCTAACCCTCTCATATTTATAATAACAATCGTTTTAGGGCATCTTATTGTTGTAGCGCTTAGTGCGAAAGATCCTCATTTATCGGGTATGCTTCAGGCTTTTGGCGCTACGAATTTGCAATCAACAAATCTTTACAAAGTAAAGGGGAATAAATTTGAACCTTAATTTTGATTTTTATACGCTTTTTGTGGAAGGGTTACAAAGTGTTGAAGTTTTTGTAGCTGTGATTGGTATCATTGCTGCAGGATTAATCTCTGTTTCATTGGTTTCTAGGATTGGTGTGAAAATATTGCCGCAGCCAAGAGAGTCAAGGGTGGCGGACTTTTTGCCCTTTGATAGGCTTTTGTCTGATGGTACAACGCTAAGATGTAGTAATGGTACTTATGTTAGGGTGTTCAAAATAGATGGTGTTGATTTAACCTCTGCTAGAGATGAAGTTATTTTATCAATGTTTGAGGCGAGAAAGTCATGGGTTGATAATATGGCTAATGCTCAAATAACATGTCGTATATTTACTATTAGAGAAAAAGCGGATGTTGGTGAGAATAAAACTAATTTTGGTAATGGATGGCTTAAGAAAGTTGATGATAAGTGGAAGGAAAGTTTAACTAGAATTTATAAAAACGACCACTATATTGTTTTGTCTGTTCCAGATAGAAAAGATGCTGTAAAAGATTTGAATACCGCATCACAATCAACAATAGCTAACTTGAACGATTATGGAATAAGGGTTATGTATGAAGATGAAAATAGCCCTGCAGAGCAAAGTCCGATATATCCATTTGTAAGAGTTCTAAATCCAATTACGAAACCAAAACCTAAGGCTAGAAAAGCGGAGGGATTCCAATTAAAAGAATTAATGACTTCTGAGGGAATTCATTTTACAGGTGAAGAAGGTGTTATAAAATTTTTCTCAGGTGGTAAAACTAAATATGCTTTAACAGTAGGAATAAGAAGTTCTGGCGATTATATGGATGAGGCGATGATTTCATCGCTAATGTCAATAGATTGTGAAATGACATTGTTGCATAATATTGTGCCAATACATTCAGCAAAAGCAAGAGGTATATTAATACAACAACAAAAAATGGCAGAAGTGACAAGTTTTTCTTCTAGTGTTATATCTCAATATAGTGAGGCTTTAAGTGCTATAGAAGATAGTGATGCAGATCATCAATCACTAGTGCAATACTCTATGAGTTTTATTGTTAAGGGTGATAGTATAGAAGAAGTAGAGTTTGCTGAAAGTGAAATTCAAAGAATTTGTCGTTTATTTAGTGTTACACCTGTTAGAGAAAACTGGATTGCTCAAGCAACATTCTTTAATCAATTTCCAGGGTATGATACGTGTGGTAGAACATATTTCTACTTGTCTAGAATAGTTGCTTTAGCTGTTTCTTTTGAGCAAATTTCAACAGGTTTGCCAAGATCAGACTGGGGTGAAGGTGCTATTACTGTATTTAGAACAATGACAGGTTCGCCATATAGATTTCAATTTCATATTACATCAGGTGAAGCTGCTGTTGCTCACTGTTGTATAGTTGGTCCAACAGGTCAAGGTAAAACAACATTATTGACGTTCTTAGCAGGTCAAGCTATGCGTCATGAAGATTTAAAAGTATACTTTTTTGACCGTCATAGAGGTGCGGAAATCTTTACTCGAACAGTAAAGGGTGCGTATGTTGGATTTAGTGGCGAGCGTAAAAACGTTTCATTAAATCCATTTGACACAAGAGACACTAGATCAAATAGAGACTTTTTGCGAAATTGGTTGAGATCTATTACAATGGCAACAGATGCTTTGTCTGAGCGTGAAGCTTCAAGAGCTGTTACTACTGCATTTGAATATTTGCGCCCAGAAGAAAGAAAACTAAATAACTTATATAAAAGTTGTTTTTCTCCAACAGGAAACATGAGAAGAGAATTATATCGTTGGATAAATCCTGATCAATATGGTAATATTTTTAATGCAGACCACGATAGTCTTGATTTAAGCGGAAATAGGTTTGTAGCATTTGATTTTACAGAAATATTTGATGATGATGTATTGGCAGCAGCATCAATTAGCTATATTATGCACAGAATTCAATCAGAGAGTACAGAAACAGGTTCTCCAGCATTGATTATGATAGACGAAACGGCCCCTATGTTAAAGCATGAAATGTTTAGAGATAACTTTATAAAAGGGCTTCAAGAGGGACGTAAAAAACGCCAAGCATATTTATGCGCATTCCAACAACCAAATATTGTTGATACATTAGGGGTTGGTGACGCTGTTCGTGGTCAATGTAAAACTATGATTTTCTTTAGAAATACACAAGCTACACCTGAGTCATATGAAAAGTGGAATTTAACAGCAAGTGAATATGATTTTATTGAGGGAAGAACTTATCGTGATTGCCCTTATGCAATATTGCTAAAAAGACCAGATGCTGATGATGGTAGAGGTGAGTCTGTTATTTTAGATGTAAACTTAGGAGGGCTTGGTCCGTATCTTAAGCTCTATAACTCTAGTATTAAAAATGTGTTACTTGTAGAAAGCTTAATAAAAGAGTACGGGGAAGATGCTTTTGTAACAAAATACTTAGAAGGTTTTGGAGGATAAAAAGGGTTGACAAAATTTAAAAAATATGGTAACATAGTCGCCAAGAATTATATTATTCTACTAGGGAGGAGTATTATGATGAAGTCTAAAAGCTTAATTGCTGTGCTGTTTTGCTGTGCTTTATTTGTTTGTAAGCCAGTAAAAGCTTTTTGGCCCATATTTGATTTAACAGAAATAGCTCCAGTTTTTTCTCAAGTTAGTACTGTTACAGAAAGTCTCAAAAATTTAAAAGAACAATTAACAGAACAAATAAATACGTTAAGAGCACTAGGTTCTTCAATTGAAGGCTTAGGTGCTTTTGCTAAAGATATTAGCGAAAAAGTTTCAAAAGCAGCAAGTACAATAAAGAATGCTGTAAATGATGTTAAAGATAAAATAAATGATGTAAAAAATATTGGTAAAGATGTTTTAAATGCTGTAGATGATGTTCAAAATGCCTATAAAGAAGCAGTTGTGACGGCAAAAAATTCTACAAATTTCATAGCAGGAGTATCATCAGATAGAAAAGACTCAACAGAACGTGATAAACCTTCTGTGTCAACAGATAATATTAAAAAAGAGTTACCTAAGGTAGATGAAATTAAAGATGTAAAAATAAATGATGATAAACAAGTTCTAACTCCTATAAAATTAGATGATAAAGTTTTAAAATTAGAAAGAAAAGATGATGCTGTAATAAAGCTAGAAGAACCTGTAATTAAGCTAGAAAAAACTGTAATAAAGGTAGAAGAGCCTGTAATAAAGAAAGAAACTCCTGTATTAAAAAAAGAAGAATTGATAATACCAAAAGAGCAACTTTTAGAAAGTAAGAATGGCTTATTGCCTAAACTTAGTAAACCTTTAAAGGCTATAGAAGTTATTGAAGAAGAGGAAGAAGAGGAAGAAGTATCAGAAGACGAGATACAATTAAAAATAGATGCAATAAGAGAAAATATTTCATTAATTTTATCAGAAAGTAATGCGCTAAATATTCAATTAAATGATTTAATTGATATGTCATTAAATTCAATTCATAAAAATTTTGATTATAATCAAGAAAAAATGGCTGAAATGGAGTACGTTATAAATAGAGCTAAAAATATTGAAGATGAAGATAAAGAAAGTTTATTAAAAGACTTGGAGAAAATAAAACAAAAACAACAAGAAATATCAACAAAATTTATTAATGTAATAGAGGCTGTAAAGGATGGCTACAATCAAGAATACAACAATAAAATTGTTGATGGGTACAGAAACTATGAAAAAGTTGCTGTTGCATATGTTAAAGGCGATATAACTAAAAAAGAAATGAAAGATGCTGGAGAAAATTTAACAAAATCTATTGCATCAATGAATATCTTACCCGATGAAAGTATTATGCTTGGTATAGAAAATACATTAACAATGATACAGGAAGACTTAACAACGCTAGAAAATAATGTAAAAAAGGCAGAAGATAAAAAAATCTTAAAAGTGTAGATATGGACAAATTGAGTATAGGATTATTAGGGAGGAACTAACATGAAGATGAAAACAACAGCTAAAAAAATAGTAGGCATAATTGCCTTATGTTGTAGTTTAGTTTTATCTAACCCTGCAAAGGCATTTATTTGGCCATGTATTGATATTACTCAAATATCATCATTTGTAAGTTCGATAACCACAGGTATTTCAACTATAACAAATGCTAAAAGTCAATTAGACAATGTTATAAATACCGTTAAAGCTATTGGTGATCAAATAACTACAATGAAAAAATATATAACGGATTTGCGTGATACAATAATGAAATTAAAAGAAACAATAGATCAGGCAATATCAACAGTAAAAGAAGCTATTGATGAGGTTAAAGGTGTTATAAATGATGTAAAAGACGGAATAAATGATTTACTAGGAAAAGAAAAAGACAATGCGTCATCAACAGTTGATAGTGTTAACCAAGGAGCTTTAAGTGGTTATGATAGCAATGATTTACAAGATATAATAAACGCTGCTCGTAAAGCATCAGAAGCAAATCGAGATGCAATAAATTCTATATACGATGATGCATTAAATAACATAAATGAGACTTTGGATAATGCAAACACATCAATTGATATGATTGTAGATGCTGTAAATACAAATAAAGATTTGTCAGATGATGATAAAAATAAATTAAAAACAACAGCAGATGGAATAAAAAATGACATTAATAAAATAAAAGAAAGTGCAAATAAAACAATAAACCAAGCAAAAGAAAATCTAAATAGTCAATATGCAGAAGAAATATCAAATGCATATAACGATTATAGCAAAGCAATAGATGATTATACATTAGGTAAAATAACTATTGAAGAGCTTAAAGCAGCAGGAGAGAATTTTAAAGAAACAATAAATTCTCTTGATGGCGGTATAAGCCAAAATGTTATAGATGAGTTTTCTGCACAGGTTGATGAGGTGGTTAAGAAAATAGAAGATCTAAAAGAGGATATGCTAAATTCAGTAAGTAATAGTAAGGAGTACTCAGATGAGGAGATAGCAGATGAAGATAAAGAAGAATTAAAAGAAAACATTTCTCCATCTATAAATAAAAATCTTAAATTATTAGATGATAGGTTTTTGAAACCAAATATAAGCGATAAGTTTACATTTAAATTTACAAGTCAAAAAAATAATGTTTTAGCTGTTGCTCTTTATAACGAAGATGTGGAAGGTAGTCCCTTTCTTGTATCTAAAGAATTGATGTGCAACGGAAAAGATAGCGCTTCAGATTTAGAAGAGTTAAATAATCCAAACTGGTTTAGAACATGTGTGGCAAGAGCAAAATTGGAAAAGGACGTTTATACTGATGCATTAAGTGATAATCTATATGCTCCATATTTAAAAAATGGTCTCTATAAACATATTCTTCAAGATTATAGTGCTGCAAATATTGTAACTATAAGTAGAGCAAAGCAATTTGCTTCAAGTTTTAGGGGGGATATTGGTAACGAAGATCAATCAGAGTTTAGTTCATTAGAAAAAATGATAAGCCAAGGTGATGTTGATAATACTCTCCAAGGATTGGCAGCATTATCAACTATAGAACTTTGGACACCAAGAATGTGGAGTATGATCCGTCAGATAGATGCAGTATATAGAGCAAAAAATATGGTAAAACTTTTTGTGCCAGAAAGTACTCTTTATTTAGATCTAAGAGAAGATAATAACGATGTTAAAAAAGCTATTAGCGATAATAGAGGAGTTATAAATAATCAAAAGATTTTTCCTAATGTAATGCTATATCATTGTCATGCAAATCAAGTGGAAAGTGGGATAAAAGCAGAAGATATATCTATAGAGAAAGGTGCAGAAAAAGGAGAGCAAGAAGAAAAAATAAGAAAATGCTTATTCATGTATGCTTCTGGTGCTAGTCGTGGTTTTATAAAAGAAGAAGACAGAGAAAAAGCTTCTGATGAAGCTCAAAAGAAGTGGCGAGATAAACAAAAAATGGCATTAAATGATGCTGCTTTTGAAAATCTAGTATTATCAACTGTTGCTAATTATAATTCTACAAGAGATTATATTAGAGCTGAAAAATCAGGTGGTACAGTAAATATTGTCTCTTTACAAGATGGTATTAAGCAAATTAGTCAAGCACGCGATGGGTATGCCGCAGGTGCAGAAATAAACTATTACGGAACACAACAGTTACTTAACATTGTTGATACAGATGCCCTTGACTTACAAACAGAGATATTAAAAGATTTACAAACTTTTGATTTTAGCTATTTTTCAGAAGACGAATTATAGGGGGGAAGATAATGAGAAAGTTATTTGCTATAATCTTATTAATATTAGCAGTATCATTTGCAAAGCCAGCAAATGCAATTATTGACATTATGGCAACAATTCAGTCAGGAATAGAGTTAAAAACTGAAATAACAAACAAAATAGAAGCATACAAAAAAATGATAGAAGAAGCATATAAAAAAGCTGTTCAAGGATTTGATGCTGTATCAAACTGTTTAGGAAATCCAATGAAATGCGATATTAAAACTCTTGCATCACTTGGAAAAGGTGTAGCTGGCAGTATTAATACAATTTCAGGTATTAGAACAATACCAGGAGCAGAAGAGCTAGCCAAAGGTAACTTAAAACAAAAGGATGCTAAAGATTTAGATAGCACAATTATTGAAAATTATACATATATAAAAGGTCAAGGAGATGACTTGGCAAGAACAGCTAATAAGAGAAAAGAGCTAAATGCAGTTATGGCTGATGATGTAGCAATATTGTTTGCTAAAGGAATAGTTGTAAGGCAAAGTATTCGAAACGAAGAAGCGGACAAAATATATAGTAACGATATAGGTCCAACCCAAAGCGATGTTTTAGCAGTACACAATACACTAATATTAAAGAGTCAAGAAAGACTAAGTAGAATATTAGAGTTAAGAGCATATATGGTTGGCGCAGAAGCAACAACAGAACTTGCAAGAAATTCTGCAAATAATGAAGAACTTGAAGAACAGTTGGATAACTAAGGGGGGAATATGAGAAAAATAGCAAGTTACATAATGATGATAATGATGCTAACATTTGTTGGTGCTAAACCTGCAGATGCACTTGTTCTTGATCCAGCTGCGCTTTCAGCAAAAATTAGTGATTGGGTTGGAAAAATTAATGATGCTGTAACCAAGGTTACCAACCAAATATCTCAAATAAAACAAACAGCATCACAATTAGGTCAAGGAAAGGCTGCTCTTTTTGCAAAAGGAAAAGAGTATCTAAAGAAATACAAAGTATCACTAATGGGGAAAGCTGTTATAAAAGAAGATACAAAAGAAAAAGAAAAGGGGCAACTAGAGGATGATAAGAAGTTTTACCAAGAAACAAGTCAAAAATATTATGAAGTAAAAAATAATGTGCTTAATGATAATAAGACAGAAATGAATGAAAGTTTAATAAAAGTAAAAAGTGAATTAGCAAGAAAAGAGGCACAAGCAAGAACAAAAAAACAAAATTATGAAATGATAAAATCACAAAGTGATGATGTTGAAAAAATAAGTAAAGCAATGGAAGAATATGAAACAGTTCAGGCTGAAGTAAATGAATTAAAATTAAAACAAAAAGATTTAGAAGGTAATCTTAATGAACTAGAAAAGAGCCAAAAACTATTAAATGATGAAGCATCTAAAATTGGAACTAGTGAAGATCCTGAATATAAAGCATATGAAGATAAAATAAAAGCTCTAGAAAGCTCAAAAGATATAGAGGTAAACATAGGTGCAAATAATGTTAATGGTAAAGAATGGGATTCTGAAGGTTTAATGCAAGAATTTACTATAAGCGAAGAAAATTATAAAAATTTTGTAAAAAAATATTTTTATAGTGAATTCAATATAAGTGGTAATGTTGATAAATTAGCGTATCAAACAGAGATGGATAAGGTTTTGCGTAGCAGAAAAGAACTTGTTGTAAATAGAGCTGTTCATTTATTGCAAGTAACAGCTACTATTCGTAGAGAATTACCTGAGAGAACAAATTTGATAAAAGAAATGTATGATGGGGTAAGATCATCAGACAATGAGTTCCAAGCAATAGGATATTATTCAGGTACAAAAATAGAAAATATGAGAGCTTTGTTATTATATGCAAAATTACAAAGTGCAAAATTACAATATATGGCAGCAAAAGATTTATTAATTATAGAACCTCGTAGAAGAGGAAATGTAGAAGACGAAGAATACGAGTTCAATTTAAGTAAATATAAATTAACTGATGCATATGTTAAAGCAATAGAAGATGAAGCAAATGTTGGAATTGATGATGCATTTAAGGGAATTAAATAGGGAGGTCGCTATGAATAACATGTCTAAGATATTTAAATGTTTGTTATTAAGTGCTGTGATAATATGCTCTATAGCAAAAGAAACCAAAGCATTTGGTTTTATTCCTCCTATGCCTTGGGACATAGAATTAAATATTCCTAATAATGCTAATAAAATAGTATCAAATGCTCAATCTGTATATCGTAAGCTACAAAGTATTAAAACTAATGGCTTAGCAGGAGGTCTTGCTGGGTTAAAGTTAGGTAATTTTGATTTTGTTGGCGCCATAAAAGATAAATTTGCCAGCCTAATTCCTATGGAAGAAAAAAATAAAGGTAATAAAACCCCAGGTAAAGGAGGTGTGCTCCAAGATAGTGATCTAGGTTTGCCTAGTCCAAATTCTGATGATGCATTAAATGAAGAAGTTTACTATAATGCTTACTTTAAATTATTTTTCCAATTACCAAGTAAAGATAGTTATTCTGGAAAATACTCAGTTCTTCAAAATGCATACGCTCAAAAGAGATTAGATTATCAACAAGATATTATTGTTGATACGTATATTGCAGGAAAAATGAATGAAGATTTATTAAATGTAATAGAAAAAACTATAAATAGATTAGATAAGTGTCGTATTGGCGAGTTAAGAGATAATGATTGTGTATTTTTTGGTATGCAATTAGGTTATACAGATCCAAGTACAGTAGAAGAAGCTCCCACAAAAGAAGATGAACAAGCAGGTATGATTGGTGAAAGCACCAATGCCTATATTATAGCTACAGTTTATGATAGATTATTAAGAATTGTGGAGGATTTAACAGCAATAGAAGCAATATACAAAGCATCAAAGCAACTTGAAACTGTAGAACCAATGACCACATCATTTAACAATGATAGTACAAAGAATAAATTCCAATTTGCATATAAATCAACAAAAGTACATGCAAATGCAAAATTAAGCTTGAAAAAATATTTAAATGGAAAAGTGTTAAACATAAACTTAAACAGAAGTCAAAATTGTCGCAATGGTGGAGAAAATTGTCCATCAGTTAATAGTCAAGCAATGGAAACGCAGAGTATGGATGATACTGAGATTAATAGAAAATTGCAACCTATTGAAGATTTGTTAACTGAAGTGATGATTTTACATAATTTAAAAAGTGAGTTAGCAGACTATAAAACTCAATATCGAAAATATTTAAAATCAATAGAAATACATAAAAGAGCTCTAAATGTACTGGGACAAAGCGATACTTGCGTTGTTGATTTTATTCAAAGACATATTCCTGGAAAAAATAGAACGCAAGCAACAAAATTGTGGTATGGTGGGGAAAAAATAAATATAGCCAATAATCACAAAGCAAGAAATATAGATAGTATATCTCGAAAAATGATAGAAGAGTATCAACAATATACAACAGATACAATAATTGGTACAGATTCAAATGTATGTAATGGTTACTATGAAGAAAATGCATGTCCTTCAGGCTATGTTGCTGATAAAAATAATCCTTGTGAAGAAAATCCTAAATTATATCCTTGTATAGTAGAGTTGGCAACATCAGATATGGCTGCGGGAAACTATACAGAAAATGTTACAGACTATACAACAAATTTAGATGAAGAGGAAAGTGACAATGATGCAGATCCAGCAGAAGGTTTAATTGATGGAACAAAAGTCGATGATATTGAAACAGAAAATCGTAAAAAGGCAGAAATGAGCTGGAGAATTGGTGCTAAAACTGTAAGTGACCTCGGTAAAAAAGGGCAATTAGTTTTTGATCAGTGGAATGATCAGCAAGAAATTCAAAAAGAGTATATGACAAACAAATACAGAAATATAAGAATGATAATTCGTTCTACCGACAAAGCTCTTTCTTCATATAAAATAGCAAGATCTTTGAGCTCTAAAGATCAATTGAATATTGAGCAGGAGCCTGTAGCAAATTTAGTAAGAAAAATTAGTGCAGTCAAAAGCGTTGATGAAGCTATAGCCGATAAGTCTGCAATTAAATATGCAGCAACACAAGGAATGTGTTCAGGGTATTCATATGATGGTAGTAAAGATATGTACCTAAAACCAGTAACTGCAACATGGAAAGAAACTAAAACACAAACAAAATATGTTATTGAAGATGGTAAACAAGTTAAAAAGACATATACATATACTGTAAATAATAGTAAAGATATTAAATTAGAGTGTTTTGCTAGGAAAAAAGATGCAGGTTCTATAGAGATTGTTCAAGAAAATTATATAGAAGGTAAAAATCCTGATAAAAGTGGAGCAAAAACAAATAGTGTATCAGGTAGTATAGATTTAAGTATAAAAGATAATGAAACATCATATCCTGAAGTTTTCAGAAAAGAAGTTAAAAGTTTAGCCTCTAATATAGAAAACAGTACCCAAAGCGCTGGCGCTTGTCCTGCTACATGGAATTACACTATAAATGGTATTGTGAAAAATTTCCTTAAGGCAACATTAGGAGAATGCGGCACAACAATTGATGCAGAAGTACGTAATCTAAAACGCACAGCTGAAAATTCTAAACGCAAAAGAGAAGTTGCATCAGATAGATTAGATGATGTGATGGATGTAAAAAATGCTGAAGAAAATAAGATAAAAGCAATAATAAGAGCATATAATCAAGAAACAACAAAACTTAAAAATGAACGTACAAGATTAATTAAAAATAGAACACAATGGAGTAAGGATTTAAGTCAAGCACGAGATGATAAAAATGAAGTTATTACAAAACAAGAAAATGCAAAGCAACGTGTATCTATGATAGAAAATGACATAAGATCAACAGCTAAAAAAATTACATTAACACAAAATAAATTAAAGGAAAATCCATCTCTAACAAATTTAAATAATGAAATTGCAAGTTTAAATGATGCAATTATAATGTTAGCTCTTGAAATGGATTGTATTAATAATAGCAATGAAAAAGAATGTAAGACATGTCTTGAATTAGCAAATAATAAACAAAAATGCAAAACATACATGGAAGATAGCTATATAAGTATAAAAGAAGCAGAAAGACAAATTAAAAAGCTTGATAAAAAAATTGAAGAAAATCAAACAAAAATTGATGACAGTAAACATAGAGTTGCTGAAATTGATGAGGAATTAGTAGTAAAAGCTGAAGAGTTCTCAGACAATTATATTGAATCTGCAGAAAAAGCTCAAGATAAAATAGAAAAAGAAAATGAAGATTTTGAAGACTTTGTTGCAGAAGATGATGGTCCTAGAATGAAAGCAAAAAATGGAAAATATAAAGGCGATGACGATTTAATGGTAACAATTGCTGCATTTTATCAAAATGTAAATAATAAAAAAATAGATGATGCAGATGCAAGAAAAGAGGCAATTAAGTATGCAAAAAATAAAATAAATGAAAAATGGTTAAGCAATACTGATGCTATATCTAATGTATTATCTAATCTAAATCTACCAAGTGAAGTAAAGGTTGGTGAAATATTGAATTTAGGTATGAATGTTACATTAGAGGCGAAAACTTATACAAGCTTTAATCAAATTTTTAAGGCTATAAAAGATGCTATAATTAATGAAGCTGCAAGTCAAATAGTTGATTATATAGCTAAATCAGATAGAATTATTCATCAAGAGATTGAAGGTGCTGTTGAAGAGGTAAATGCTTGGTCTGGTACAAGACTATGCTTAGCTGGAGAAGGAGATGACGTGGTAAGTCCATCATGTCCAAATACAGGCAGCGCTTATGATATCTGGGTACATAAAAATTATTTAACAAGAGATGCTGTTAGTGAATATAAAAATAGCAACGAAGAGCCTGAAAATGGTAAGATTACAATTGGTCACTTAAAGCTAATTGAAGACTTGGCAACACCATCATCAAGCAATAGGGCTATTTTAGAAGATGCTGGAATAGATTTAAGAGTACTATTTGGTATTCCAAGTAATAATGTTATCACAACAGATAGTGAGTATTTCGTTGGATTACCTGCAAGAGGTATGAGTAATACTTCCGCTCAAGAGGGGGTTTGCACATATGGTGCAGATAGTAGTAAAAATGCTGGTTGTGATTATATGGCCCCTCGTGAGCCATTGGCAACAATTCCGCCGCTTCGTGAGGTGTTTTACTTTAGTGCACTTGACTATGAAGAAATCCCAACTTCAAAGAAACATGGTCCTACAATATCATCATTGTTAAACTTTAAGTATCAAGATGAAGATTTTGAATATATGCCTGAAGTATGGAATTATATTCTAGCTCGTCCTAACATGCGAAGAGATGGAAAATATCAACAAACGTTTGTTGAAAGAGGATATGGTCAAAATAAAATAAAAGACTATTTAGAAAATGATAATTTTGATAATAAAAAAGCTAGATTAATATTGGCTAGAGGCGGTGTATATCCATGTGTTCTATCTGGTAGAGTTATCGATTTAGAAGCAGATAATAATATAAAAGATGTGAGACTTACTAGCCGTACAGGAAGTATTCCACAAGGAGCATCAAGAGTTCAATGTCATGATGTGGGATATTATAATCAAACATATATTCAGCATTTACTTGCAGATTTTGATAGTTCTAAAAAAGATAGTAAAAATTTGGCTTTGGATAAAATAAAATCTGGAAGTAATGTAGGTATGTATACAAAATATAGTGAGTTATCTCAATTCTTGCGTGCAGATGGTAAGAAGATAAAATATAGACAACTCGCTGAAGACAGCTTTAAATATCTATTAAATAAGAAAAATCAAAAAAATAATGTAGATAGACAGCTTGCAGAAACAGTGTCATTTAAGCGAAATGTTATGGGCTCTTTCTTAGAAAATGTAAATGCTGAATTCAATGCGAGAAAGAATATGGATAAGAGTAAACAAGACATTTTTGATACATTAAAGGTTCTTTGTGAACAATTAGGTGAATATGGAAATGTCGTCGGAAATAGTGCAGATCTTGAAGGTGATGAGAAATTTGAAGCTTGCGCTAAAGAAATAATGGATAATGGCGGACTAGCTGACTCAGCATCAGATATAAATTATGATGTATCAACAAAATCTTGTGCGGATGCTAATGCATCAAGAGGATATTACACATCTATATATTGCGCTTTAGATGAGATAAAAACTCAAAAGCTTGAAGAAGCTCGTAGGTTATATAAAGCAATAGATTCATCTAGCCGTTATGAACGTGATAGAGCTAGGGTGCAAGAACGTTTGACCGAAATGAAAAACTATATTGAAGCCTTTGATGCAGATCCAAATGAGATAAGTGTGATATCTCCAGGAGCAACAAGAGATAGTGTAGTACAAGCGGTTAAAACTGCAGATGCAAATAGAAAAACAACATTAAAAACAGATAATGCGGCTATTACTGGAATGGATAACCAATCAAGGGCTGTCGCATATTGTCCAGTGTATTAAAAGGAGTTAAGATACAAAATGGCTAATCTAGAAAATCAAAAGCTATTACGTATTGGTTCTAACGATAAAACTAATAAATCTCCACAATTTATAACAGAGGATGTTGTTGAGGTACAGCGTGCTAAACTAGTCTATTATAAATGGATAAGTAGGTTGATGGGGTTGTTAGCTGTAATGTCATTATTACTTGGTGTGTGTACAACTTTATCTATTATGAAACTAGCTCCAGAGATAATGGTAGATACACAGGTTTTTGTAAATATGTCGGATTCGCAGTCAATTGTGAAGCGAGAGTTTATAAATAGCCAAATGGAATCTCGTGAAAAGATGATGATAAATTTTATCAAACAGTATGTAGAAATCAGAAATTCTTATATTAAAGATACACAAGAAATGGTAAACCGTTGGGAGTGGGGGGGGATTATTTCTTATTTATCAACATATAGAGTATATAATAAGTTTGCAGAAGAATATCCTAAAGTAAAAGAAGAATTAGATAAAAAAAGAGCAAGTCGTTCTGTTGAAATATTACTTGTAGAAAGAACTGGTGGTGAAAAAAGTAATACATGGAAGGTAGAATTCAAGACTTATGATTATACCTATAATAAAGAAGAATTGGGTCGTCTGTCAGAAGTTGAACCGACAATAATAGAGAGATATTGGACAGCAAACGTTAGAGGATTAATAAATTCAGGGCGTGTTATATCTTTTAGGAGATTAATAAATCCATTAGGATTTATAATTAGTAGTTATTTTCAAAGTGAGATAAAAGTTTAAAAAAAATTTAAGTATTAGCATGTTATCCTAAGGGAAATGAGATTTACCCTGTTGATAAGTTATGGGCAAATCATTTTCTCGTTAGACTTTTAAAATTAAAAGATTTAATTATAAAAGGAGAATATTTTTATATGGGGATTAATATGTATAAAATGCTTGTTTTGTTATCTGTTGTATTTGGATTAGCTTCTTGTCGCTTAGTTGGAAGTTACTATGAGCCAGAGCCTGTTGGTATTGGTAAAGATGTTTACGAACTTAAATTATCTCCTTGTGCATGTATAGAAGTTGAGTTGCCAAAAAGATTACCAGAGTGGTTTGTCGCATCAGTTTAAAAATGTAAGAAGAGGGGCTAATGGTAGAACAGATATCATCTGATAATACAAAAAAAATATTACTTGAGGGTAGCGGGCGTGTAAATACTACTATTCCTCCTCATGCTACGCGCTCTTCTAGAGTGAGAAGTGATGTTGTTGTAGAAAATGCTACAGAAAAAAGGTATTTGTGGACAGCCAGGGCTTTTGCTATTATTTTTGCTGTTAGTTTGTGTTGTAATTTGATTTTGCTTTATGTTATTGTTGCGATAACTCCTTTGTATAGAGTTGTTCCTTATTTAATGAGTTTTGATAATAAAGAGGAACAAATATATTCAATCATTCCAGTAAGAAATATATATGAACAGAAATATTTAACAGAGATATTTGTGAGGGAATATGTATTATTGCGTAATACCTTTGTTAATGATATTGATGAAATGGAATTAAGGTGGGGCGAGAGGGGGCAGCTTAGAGAGCTATCGTCTCCGGGGTCTTATAGTAAGTTTTATAATGAGGTTGCTAAACCGACAATTGAGAAAATTAGTCAATATAATATAACTCGAAATATTAAAATTGCCTCCGTTACAGAAGTGGGTGGAGAAAGAGGTGAAGTGTGGTGGCAAGTTGAGTTTAGAATGGAAGATATGATGCCTACTCTTGAAACTCCAAGAGTAAGTGTTTGGGTGGCGCATGTTAAAATTAAATATGTTGCTAAAAAGGTTAAATTTGGAGAGCGTTTAAAAAATCCATTAGGATTTACAGTTGTTGATTATAAACAAGTGAAGCGTTAATCTAATAAAAGTAAGGTGTGTATTATGGTTAAAATAAATAATATCTTATCAGTAATAATCTTTAGTATGGTATTGGGTGTGTCAGCTAAAGCACAGGTGAATAAAAATAACCTTGATCAAAATGCAGACCAAACAAGAGGCAATTATGCTGCAACAAATTTAAATTATTTGGGTGGTGTTGGCTCTCTAGGTATGATGCAAAGTGCATGGAAGGATCCTTTGCAACATATGGGAGAAGGGCAGTTAAAGCCTGGATATTCTAAATATTATTGGACACCAGATTTGGTGTTGCCTGTTAGGGTAAGAGAAGGAATGTATACGTTGATTAATTTCCCAAGTTGGGAGGTTATAGAAAATGTATATTTAGGAGATGGTCAATCATTTACCGCACAAATTCAGGGGCCGTCGAGTTTGATGGTGTATCCTGATTCTTCTCAGTTTGTTGGTGTAGACACAAATATGATTGTTTTTGGTCGTTCCGGTAATAAGTATGTATTTTATGTGCAAAGTGAAACAGTAAATACAGATAGAATAACTAATGCTATTATTGATATTGAAGTTGTAAATAAAAATAAAGGTTCTAAATATGCGGGAGCTAAAGGTACAGGAGGTGTTTACGGTGGTAGTAATGCTGGTGTTCCAGGAAGTGAAGCTGGTGTAGATTCTACATATACAAGAGATTTGCAAAAAGAAGATTGGATTGAGAAAATACCTGTAGATCCTACACAATTTAGATTCGATATTGAAGTGTATGTGCCAAATCCAGATGATATTATTATTGCACCAGAGCGTGTATGGAGAGATAATATATTTACCTATATTGATTTAGGTGAAAAAGCATTAACAGCTGTTCAGCGTCCAATAGTAACATTAATTGTTGAGCGTTCTGAAACTCCAGTTGGTTTTAGAGCAGCAGGACCAAATAATCGATTGATTATTGTTGAAGGTATGGGGGATATGGTATTACGCTCAGGTAAAAGAATGGTGTGTTTAAAATTGCGCAGAGCAGATACTGATGGGCTTGAAAATACTGTTTATGCAAAAACAAATGAATGGGACCTTCAATCTTCCTATGCATCAAGACCAGAAGAAGTAGAAAAAAATGAAACAGTAGAAGATGTATATGGACAGGAAAATGGTACACAAAAAGACAAGGCAAGTTTTTTTGATTTTAGTTCATTCTTCTCTGATTCTGAAGAAAATAATGCTGAAAAAAATGATACAAACAATAGTAATTTAGGTTCTTTAAACTTGTCAGCTAATGTTGGAGTAAGTGGGATTCCTCAGAACGTAGTAGGTGGTGAAAGTGTTCAAAACTTACCTGCTAAAAAAGGAGTTTCAAATGCTAATATAAATATTAATTCTATTCCAAAGGTGGTGCCACAGACTGTACCTGCAGATGCTGATGCAAATAGTAAAGATATTTCTTTATCAAAGAATATAAATCTTGAAGGGGAATATAATATAAATATTGACGGGGCTAAAATAGCTACACCAGAATATAGTGATACTTCAAAGTTTAATGGAGATATTAATGTTAACATTACTCAGCAAGAAAATAATAAGCAATTAGGTAAGTCAACCAATAATTCTAATCCTGTTTTAATTCCATCAGAAAACAATGCTTCCAAATCAGTAAAAGAAGTAAGTAAAACAAACAAAATTATAGAGGAATTTAAAAATAATCTAGCATATGATAATAGAAGTGATAGCTCAATTTCTATTGAATTAGGAACAGACGAAAATGTAAATAATCTAGAAAAATTATGGAGTGAGATATCTAAACGCTATTCTGCAACAATTGGCAAATATCAACCATTTTATTCTGTAGACACTCCTGCAGATGGTCAAGGAAAAGAAGTATTTCATCTAAGAGTTGGTCCTATTAACTCTTTAGAAGATGGGGACGATATTTGTAGTCAATTAGGGCGCAATGGTATTTTTTGTAGTGTGGTTAGAATACAATGAGCAGTACGCGGTTTGAAGAGTATGAAAAAAAGACAGGAGTAATCTTCCTAATTATTGGGGGAATTTTGCTCGTATCATTCTTTTTTGGATTGTTTCTTTTGTCCGGTGATGATGATGTTTATAATGTAGAAACAACTAATCCAGATTTTACCGCAGATGAAAGCAGTATCCCTGATAATTTTATAGATGATCAACCGGCTATTATTCAGACACAAGGAGATACAATTGGATATGATAAAGCAATAACGCTAACTCCTTCAGAAATAAATATGCGTCAATTTGTATTAAATGTTGATACAAGAAACCAAAATATATTAACAATAGGTACTAATGGCACAGAAAGTATTTATATAGAAAAGGTAGAATTGGTTAAAGTTGGTTTTAATGATGATAGTTCAGACGGTTTTGATTTTCGTGAAAAGGCTTGTAAAAATAAAACTTTAAGAGGTGCAGAACATTGTGAAGTTGAAATTTATTGGGCCCCACACTTCCCAGGTAATGTACAGAACAATATAAAAATCACATGGTATGAAACAAGATTGGGGCCTTCCAACGCAAAAGCTGAATTTGTTAGTGTAAGAGGAAGTGCAGTTTATCCTGCGGAAACCGGTGCAAATTGTGTGCAAGGAGAAAATTGTTCTTTAGATTTTTCAAATGGCTCTTCTGGTCATAGATTAGCAATAGGGCCAAATGGTGAAATAATAGGTTATATAGATGAAAATGGTTTGGTTTTTGATAAAGACGGAAATAAAATCGGCCGAGTTAATGACGATGGATTAATTATTGATGAAAATGGTAATATTATAGGTGTTGCTCAAAATATGCGTTTAGCATATGATGAAGAAGGAAATTTAATAGGTTTCGTTAAAACAGATGGTACGGTTGTTGATTTAAAAGGTGAAATTATCGGAAAAAGTTTACCCGACGGAACCATTATTGATTTAAAGGGTAACGTAATAGGACGTACTGTTGAGGCAGGATTCGTTTATGATGATAATGGAAAAATTATAGGTCGAGTAAAAGCAGATGGAACAGTAGTTGATATTAACGACCAAACAAAAGTAATAGGTAGATTAAACGAGAAAGGTGAAGTTGTTGATGAAAAAGGTAATATCATCGGTAAGGTAACATCTGCAGGAAATATCGTTGTTGATGAAAAAGGAAATGTGATTGGTGTTGTTATGCCTGATAACAGCGTTGTCGATCAAGATGGTAATATTATTGGTTATGTTGATGAAAATGGTACGGTTTATAAAACAGTTGATGAAAAAATTGGTTCCAATGGTGAAAGTCGTAAGATTGTATATGATAAAAATGGTAAAGCTATAGGGTATGTTGACACCAATGGTAAGATTATTAAGTTTTCAGATATAAACAAAAAAGACAGTATAATAGGAAAAGTTGGTAAAAAACAAAATATAGCTTATGACTTTAACAATAAGCCAATAGGTTTTATCGATGAAAAAGGTAATATTCGTGACTTTAATGGAAACATAATCGGAAAAGTCGATAAATACGGAAATATTTTAGATAAAAATGGAAAAATAATTGGCAAATCTAGTGGAAGAAAACAATTAGCCTATGATAAGGATGGTAATGTTATAGGATATGTAGAGCCTAATGGTACTGTAAAAGATTTTAAAGGGAATACAATTGGCAAAATAGATGCAAACGGGAATATTGTAGATGAAAAAGGTAATATTATAGGCACTAGTGGTCTGGTTAGAAAAATAGCTTATGATATGAATGGTAATGCTATAGGATATGTAGAGCCCGATGGTAGCGTAAAAGATTTTAAAGGAAATATTATTGGTAAAATAGATGCTAATGGAAATATAATAGATAAAAAAGGTAATATCATAGGAAAGCAAGGACAAGCCAAAAGATTAGCTTATGATAAAGATGGAAATGTTATAGGGTATGTAGAAGCTGATGGCACTGTAAAAGATTTTAAAGGAAATACTATTGGTAAAATAGATTCTAATGGAAATGTAATAGATAAAAATGGAAAAATCATAGGAAGTACAAACGATATTCGTCGCCTAGCTTATGATAAGGATGGTAATGTAATCGGCTATGTTGATGAGGATGGCTCAGTAAGAGACTTTAAAGGAAATGTAATAGGTAAAGTAGATGCAAATGGCAATATCATAGATGCAAATGGCAATATTATAGGATATGCAGATAGTGGTGAAAAAATTGCATATGATGCAAATGGTAATCCAATAGGAATAGTTGATGAAAATGGGTTAGTTAAGGATTTTGATGGCAAAATAATCGGCCATGTAGATGAAAATGGTAATGTTGTAAGTATAGAGGGTAACAAGGGAAAAATAATTGGAAAAGTTGGTGTTGCAAGAAAATTAGCTTATGATAAGGATGGAAATGTTATAGGATATGTAGAACCTGATGGTACTGTAAAAGATTTTAAGGGTAATATTATTGGCAAAGCTAATGAAAAGGGTGAAATAGTTGATGAAAAAGGAAATGTACTTGGTAAGGTTGGTAATTATTCCAAATTAGCATTAGATGAAAAAGGACGTGTTGTCGGCTATGTAGATGAAGAGGGAGTAGTATATGACCATAATGGGCAAAAAATAGGCTATGTTGATGAAAATGGAAATATTAGAAGTTTTGACAATAATAGTTCTAGTGCAGAGAAAAAGAGAATTGCTTTAGGTAAAAATGGGAAACCAATAGGGTATATAGACGACGATGGAAATGTTATCGATTTTGATGGAAACATAATTGGTAAGATTAATGAAAAAGGTGAAATAATAGATAAAAATGGTCAAATAATAGGAAAAGCCGGAGATTATCAGACATTAGCATATGATGAAAATGGTAAACCAATAGGTTATGTAGATGAAAAAAATAGAGTTATTGGCGCCAATGGAGAAGTAAAAGGTTATATAGATGAAAATGGCAATATTATAGGCGTTAATGGTAAGATTATAGGAACTGCAGGTACATCAAGAAGGCTTGCATATGATAAGGATGGAAATGTTATAGGGTATGTAGAACCTGATGGTACTGTAAAAGATTTTAAAGGAAACCTGATTGGTAAGCTTGATGCAAATGGTAATATAGTTGATGCAACTGGTAAAATTATAGGAAAAGCTGGAGAGACAAGAGAGCTTGCTGTTAATAATAAAGGCGAGATAATAGGATATATTGATGATAAAAATAGAGTAGTAGATAGTAAAGGAAATATAATAGGTGTAGTTGATGAAAAAGGAAATATTATAGCATCAAGCGGCAAAAAATTAGGAAATGCAGGAGCAATGCGTAAACTTGCTTTGGATGAAAATGGTAATGTTATAGGGTATATTGATGCAGATGGCACTGTAAAAGACTTTAAAGGTAATCTAATTGGAAAAGTAAGAGCTGATGGTCGTATAGTAGATAAAAAAGGAAGAATAATTGGAAAAAGGGGGATAAATAGCAAAGTTGCTCTAGATGATAAAGGTAATGTTATTGGCTACATAAATGATAAGAAACAGGTCCTAAATCATGAAAATAAAATTATAGGTTTTGTTGATGCAAATGGTAATGTTGTAAAAGCAGGAGACAAAATTATAGGAAAAACATGTATTCAAAGAAACGTTGTTCTTGATAAGAAAAATAAGATTATTGGATATGTTGATAATAACAACATCAAAGATTTTAATAATAAAGTAATTGGCTCTGTAAAGAATAAAGATGCAGTTGATACTAGAGGCTTATTAATTGGAGATATTTCTAAAGCACAAGAAAATCTGGTTGTTGATAAAAATGGTAACGTCATAGGATACATTGATGACCTTGTTTATGTATATGGAAATGAAAGAAAAATTATTGGTATTGTGGATTCAAAAGGTAATGTATTAGTTGCAAAAACTAATATATTGGGAACATTAAGTACAGATAAAAAAATTGTAAAAAATAGAGAAAATAAAA
>JAZRAL010000011.1:0-22593 GCA_045634545.1 Alphaproteobacteria bacterium
ATTAAAAAATCTTCATAACTAATATCTGGAAATATTTCATTTAATTTTTTTGCAATCAAAGAAGGATTGCTAACTCTTTTAGGTTTAGTAAACAAATTAACAGTTGGTAAGTTGGTTGCAACAACAACCCCATTTCTATCAGTGATATTGGCTCTTCTAACAGGGGCAATAACTCCTGTTCGTTGTTTAATGTAGTGAACTTCTTCTTTGTTGAAATGCACTCCATCAACTAAACACACATTAAAAATGCGCATAATGATAATTGCATAAACCAAAATAAACAAGAATATCACAACCCCAATACGAGATCTGCAAATATTTACCGATTCGTCCTCTGTTTCCCAGCCGAAACTACTTTGGGAAAAATATATTTCCTGTCCAGGTATGTATGAAAATGTATTTCTTTTCTTTGATATACTTAGCTTCACTGTTTCCAACCATTAAAATTAACGTTCTGTGTTAGCGAGCATTCGAACACCTTTTTTATTCTTAGCAAGCATTGTTGGTTTTTCGAACAACTCTCCGTCTAATGGTAAAACAGAATAGTTAATAATTTGTTCAGGTTTTATAAAATCTAAAGAAATATATTTTCCTGCTAAGTTTTTTAAACGTTCAGGATTGTTTAATTCGCTCCAATCTGCTTCTAAGATATGGATGTCTCTAATATCATTTTCGATATCACGATTAATCTTTGCTAATTGTTTTTCTAGATTTTGTACGTTATTTGTTAGCACAAAATAGTATGAGCCAATAACAAGAGTAAACATAATCCAAAGAATAGATATAGCAGTTTTAACGTTACTCATTTATATTTTCCTTTCTTTTTATAGCATATCTTAGTTTTGCAGAGCGAGATCTTGGGTTTTGATTGCATTCATTAATAGAAGGTGCAATAGCTTTTGAACAAAAAGAAAAAATTTTAGAATAATCAATTTTTTCTTCGTTATTTTTATATTTTGAAGTATGTACTTTTTTGGAAGTATTTTCACTAAAAAAGTTTTTCACGATTCTATCTTCTAAAGAGTGGAAATCTACAACAACGATTCTACCATTTTCTTTTAGAATTTTGCTTGCAGAATCTAAGCCAGATTTTAGTTGATTTAATTCATCATTTACAGCAATACGAATAGCTTGGAATGTGCGTGTTGCAGGGTCTATTTGGCCAAACTTTTTAGGAAGTACACTATATATGATGTCAGCAAGTTCTGTTGTTGTATTAATTGGTTTGATGTTTCTGTATTCGCATATTTTATGTGCAATTTGGCGTGATTTTTTTTCTTCGCCATAGTTGTATATAAGGTCAGCTAACTCTTCTTCGGCTAAAGTATTAATAATGTCTTTTGCAGAAGTGCCTTTAGATGACATTCTCATATCAAGGTCAGCTTCTTTAGAGAATGAAAAACCTCTAAAGTCATCATCTAGTTGCATTGAAGATACACCAATATCAAAAACAACGCCATCAATATTTTCTTTAACGAGTTCTTCTAATTGTCCAAACTCACCAGCTCTAAATTCGAATCTGTCGCCATATAATTTTTTTAATTCTTCAGCTCTTTTTATAACGCTAGGGTCTCTATCTATAGCAATAAGTTTGCAGTTAGCACTTTTTAAAATTGCTTCGCTGTATCCACCATTTCCAAAAGTTGCATCAATATAAACTTCACCATCTCTAGGAGCCAAAGTTTCTAATACTTCTTTTAACATAACAGGGATATGGCGAGCTTTATTAGTCATTGCCATTCTCCCTTATTTTTAAACTTGGGCGAGAAAGTCTAACTTTTTCTCTAATACGAGCTTCTTCTTTTGCCCAATTTTCTTCACTCCAAATTTGGAATTTTCTACCTTTACCAACAAACACAGCATTATCTTTAATTTCTGCATGCTTTAATAATTTCTCAGTCAAAACAATACGTCCAGTGCTATCAAAGGTAAATCTCTTGGCATCACCAAAAATAAGATTAGTCAAATCATCTTGGTCTTCAGAAAAGAAGTCTGTTGAGTTTTCAATATCTGTAGCAAGTTTTTCTAATAACTCTTCTGTGCAACCTTCTATACAAGGAGAAGTTAAGCTTCTGTAACAAACGATTTCTGTTGATAATTCTTTAACAATTGCGCGGTAATCTGAAGGTAGTGAAACGCGACCTTTTGCGTCCACTTTATTGGTAATAGTATCTAAAAATAAAAAACTTTTACGCATGCTAACCTTCTTATATGACCATATATGATATGGTATATCATGGTATTTTATGGGAATCAATGGAAAAATGCATAATTTTATCAAAAAATTAATATTTTTATGTTTAGCAAATAAAAAACCTTTAAATACAATAAGTTGAATATTTTTGTGTTGTTAATAATTTGTGAATAAAAGGATTCGAATGTGAGTAAATAAAAAAACGCCACCATTTAAGGTGACGTTTTTTTGTTTTCTAGAAATAATTTCTAGATTAAATCATAGCCATACCGCCATTTACATGCAATGTTTGGCCAGTAATATATTGTGCTTCGTCAGAAGATAAGAATGCGACAGCGTTTGCTATATCTTGAGCTTCACCAAGTTTTCCTTGAGGGATTTTGCTTAGTAATTGAGCTTTAACATCATCAGGAAGAACATCTGTCATAGGTGTTCTGATAAAGCCAGGAGCAATAGAGTTAACAGTGATTCCTCTAGAGCCTACTTCTTGAGCTAAGCATTTGTTCATAGCAATCATACCAGCTTTTGATGCAGAATAGTTTGCTTGTCCAGGGTTACCCATAACACCAACAACAGAAGCAATACCGATAATGCGACCAAAACGTCTTTTCATCATGCCACGGATAGCCGCTTTTGCTAGTTTGAAACCTGCAGATAGGTTAACATCTAATACTAATTGCCATTCTTCGTCGCTCATGCGCATAAATAAGTTATCGCGAGTTAAACCTGCATTGTTTACCAAGATGTCAATGCGGCCCATCTTTTCTTCAACATTTTTTACAAGGCTATTTACATCTTCAGAGTTTGTAAGGTTGGCAACAAAATATTCAACTCTATCACCTAGTTCCGCTTTAAGTTTTTCCATTGGTTCAGCGCGCATATCTGTAAGAGCAAGAGTTGCACCTTGAGCATGAAGAGTGCGAGCTATTTTATCTCCAAGTCCTCCGGCAGCACCGGTAACCAAAGCAATTTTACCATCTAAATTAAACATGATAGTTTCCTTTTCTAAATGTTATAAATTTTTAGCTAATTCTTCAATATCTTGAACAGAGTAAACAGAAATAGAGTTTACATCTTTCAAGCTACGCTTAGCCATACCGGAGAGAACTTTTCCAGCGCCGAGTTCAACAAGGTCAGTAACGCCATTTGCGTCAAAGAAAGACATTGTTTCTCTCCATCTTACGGTGCCAGTAACCTGTTCGATTAAATTTTTAATAATATCTTGTTTGTTGGTTTCTGTGTCAGCTAAAACGTTGGCAACAATAGGAATTAGAGCATCATTCGCTTCTACTTCCATGAATGCTCTAGCCATTGCTTCTGCAGCTGGTTGCATAAGAGGGCTATGGAAAGGTGCGGAAACTGGAAGTTTTAAGCATCTTTTAGCGCCAAATTCTGAAGCAATTTCGACAGCTTTCTCAATGGCTTGAATGTGGCCAGATAAAACAACCTGACCTTCAGAGTTATCGTTTGCAGGAACACAAAAATGATTAGCATCATTGCATGCATCAACAAGCGCATCAACATCCTTAAATGATAAACCAAGAACAGCAGCCATGCCACCAACACCAACAGGAACAGCTTGTTGCATAGCATTCCCCCTAATGCGTAGCAATTTTGCAGTGTCGGATAAAGAAAAAACACCAGCGGCACAAGCAGCAGAATATTCACCCAAAGAATGACCAGCAACAAAGCTTGCTTTATCTTTTAACTTGATACCAAAATCTTTTTCTAGGACTCTAACTATTGCCATAGATACAGCCATTAAAGCAGGTTGAGTGTTTGTTGTTAAAGTTAGCTCTAGGTCTGGACCTTCAACCATAACTTTGTATAAATCTTGTCCTAATGCCTCATTAACTTCATTAAATACATCTTTTGCAGTAGTGAAGTTTTCAGCCAACTCTTTCCCCATGCCCACAAACTGTGAACCTTGACCAGGGAAAACAAATGCATATTTCATTTATTTCTCCATTAGTAATTATTTTTTGTTAGGCTAAATGAGTTCAATCTAAAGTCAAGTTTAAATCAAAAAGCGTGTGTATAGCTTAAATAAGTTTGCACATATTTTATTATCTTAACATTTTATTTAAAAATTATATCTAAACTATAAAAAAATATAAATAATTCCACATAAAATTAAGAGGAAAAAATGGCTAAAAAAAGTACAAAAAAAACATCAACAAGTAAAGATAAAACAAGTTTTGGAAAGTTTTTTGCAATGCTTTTAGGGGGATTGCTATTAGTATTTTGCGTATGTTTAATTCTATCTATGATAGGATATACCCCAACAGATGAGTCATTTAATGTTTCTAATTCTGATAAAATTAATAATTTTATGGGGCGTTTCGGGTCATATTCTTCGGATTTTATCGTAAATAGTTATGGTATGGCAATTTTTGTATTTTTAATTCCTCTATTTGTTTGGGGGTATTTATTAATTAAAAATCAAAAAATATTAGAATTTAAAATTCGTTTATTTGCAGTTTTGCTCGGAATTGTGACATTATCAGGCGTTTTTTACCAAACAATGCCAACAGCATTAGAAAAAATAAATCTACTTGGTAAATTTAGCCATATGTTACCAGTCTTTTTAATCAAAGTTTTCAAAGATTGGAATGTCAAAGGCTATGAAAGTTTTGCATCATTGATAATTCTAGCAACAATTGCCATGATGTCATTTAATCTTGCAACAGGTATAACATTTAAGCATTGGGCAAAATTAATAAAAACAATCAGTTTTGCAACATATAAAGTTTTAATCGCAATTTATGCCTTTTCTAAAAAATTAATTCATCCAAGTTCGTTATTTGAAGCAAAAGAAAGTGTTGTACATAACGAAACAATAAATGAAAAAGAGGATACTTTACGTAAAGAACCTGTGTTTGGAAAAGAAGCTCAAGATAATAAAAAAGAAATTGAAAAAGCTCCTAAAAAGGCTTTGACCGAGACTGTAAAAGTAGTAAAAAATAAATCAAAACAAGATAATGGTTATAAGTATCCAGATATAAATCTTTTAAGTCGTCCAAAAGATAAAATAGGTCTAAGTGTAAATGAAAAAGAATTAAATGAAACAGCCTCAGCTTTAGAAGAAGCTTTAAGCCAATATGGAGTTAATGGAAAAATTGTAAAAGTACGTCCAGGTCCTGTTGTTACACTATATGAATTAGAGCCAGCATCAGGAACAAGAACCTCTCGTATAATTTCACTTGCAGATGATATAGCACGCTCAATGGCAGTAAGTTCTGTACGTATCGCAACAGTTTCAGGTTCAACAACTGTTGGTATAGAGGTTCCAAACTCTAAAAGAGAAACTGTTTGGGTTAGAGATTTATTAGAAGATGTTAATTTTACAGATAGCAAAAATACTCTAAATATTGTATTAGGTAAAGATATAGGCGGTAAAAATGTATATGCAGACTTAGCTAAAATGCCACACTTACTTATAGCTGGAACAACTGGTTCTGGTAAATCTGTTGGTGTAAATGCTATGATTTTATCTCTTCTTTATCGCATGACACCAGATGAGTGTAAATTTATGCTAATAGATCCTAAAATGCTAGAGTTTTCTATGTATAATGGTATTCCTCATCTCTTGACTCCTGTAATTACAGACCCAGCTAAAGCCGTAATTGGTCTAAAATGGGCTGTAAGAGAAATGGAAGAACGATATCGCGCTATGGCATGCCTTTCTGTTAGAAATATTACAGGTTATAACTTAAAATTAAAGGAAATGGCTGAAAAAGGTGAAACCCCAAAAAGAACTATCCAGGTAGGTTTTGATGAAAACGGAAAACCAAAATATGAAGAACAACTTCTTGATACTAAACCTCTTCCTTATATTGTTATTGTTGTAGATGAAGCCGCAGACCTTATGATGGTAGCTGGTAAAGAGGTTGAAGCAGCTATACAGCGTCTTGCACAAATGGCTCGTGCAGCGGGTATTCATCTTATCATGTCGACCCAACGCCCATCAGCAGACGTTATTACTGGTACTATTAAATCTAACTTCCCAAGTCGTATCAGTTACCAAGTAACATCTAAAATCAACAGTCGTACTATTTTAGATGAACAAGGTGCAGAGCAGTTACTTGGTCGAGGTGATATGCTTTATATGCCAGCTGGTCTTCGTCCACAACGTATCCATGGTGGTTTTGTGCCAGATGAAGAAGTAGAAGCAGTAATGAACTTCTTGAAATCTCAAGGTGAACCAAAGTATGTAGATGGTGTAACCGAAGGAGAGCTTGACACTAAAGGCAAAGATAATGGCCCATTATTTGATAAAACATCCATGGGCGGTGGTTCATCAAAGGATGATTTGTATGAGCAAGCAGTATCGATTGTTAGAAATGATAAAAAAGCCTCAATTAGCTACATTCAACGTAGATTAGGTGTGGGTTATAATAAAGCCGCAACACTAATAGAACGAATGGAAGAAGAAGGGGTTGTTGGACCTGCAGACCATGTTGGACGTCGTGAAGTAATATAGAAGTATAATAAAATATAATTTATTTTCTATCCACGCCAAGCCTTCATAACTTTATCCATGCTATTATTAACAATGGCAACCTCTTGGTGCATACGTTTATTTTCATAAACTTTTAATGCAGATTGATAATAATCAATGGCTTCAACAAAAGATGTTTTATCTTTTGAGTTTTTGCCCATGTTATAGTAAACATTTGCGATATTTTCTTGAATTTTTGCCCACATAACAGGGTAAAGCTCTTTTCTATATACCGTTTGTTTGTTTTTATAACTTTTAATCGCTAGTTTTGAAATTTCATTACTTTTAGAAAATAAGCCAAGTAAAGATAAATAAAAACCAAGATAGCCTTCAATCTTTGACCAAAGTTCAGGAAATGTAATTTCTGTATAAGTTTTTTCAGCCTCTCTTAAGAAAAATACAGCATCACGCAGAGCTTGAATGTCGTTTGTAAATTTCCAATATCTAAAATATAATTGCGATAACTTAAAAGCAACTAATGCAAAATCATATGGATAATTATAGTGATCTATATATTTTTGCGCAGTCCGATAGTGAGTAATAGCTTCTCTAAATAATAACCATTGTCCACCTAACTCTTGTTTTAATGCTGTTTCATATAATTGACCCAAATTTTTATATATACATCCGAGATGAACATTTTGCATTATTTGATTTTTATAGGATAAAGCTCCGTCGAAAAGCTCCTTTGTTGTATCAAATGTTTTTTGTGTTAGTTCTTTTTGTGCTAATTCTAAATAAATCAATCCTACTATATTCATAACATATGGAGAAAACATATATTCATTATTAGTTTTCATTCCATCATTACTAAATTTTGCCACAACACTTTTTAATAGTTTCTGTTTTAAATGTTTTAAGTCAATTCTCTGATTGCTAATAGATGATGCAATAGCTCCAACAATAAGATTTAATAAATTTTCTGGAAAAAAGTTTATATGTTCAAAATGTTCGCAAGGTATGTACAAACTATCCAATATAGAACAGTAAACATTATCCCAGTCAGAATAAGCGTTCGCTGTTTGAAAATTTAATCTAATGTTTGCTTCTTCTTGATATCCCCAAATTACAACATCAGCATTAAACTTTTGTAATATTTTATTTCCAGTATCAGATAAATCAAAAAAATGTCGTCCTTGCAAACTTAAAAACGTTTTATCAAATGGTTCCCTAAAATGTTGTACATTAAAATTTGGATTACGTTCTAATAGTCTAACAAGGGCTTTAGAGAAATTATAATTTCCATATTCTACAAATTCTGCAACAACAATATTAAGAGTTTCTACTTTAGGTAGTGTGCGCTTTGAAGGTGTGTTTTTCCCAAATAAAACTTTAATAAAGTCCATTTTTTAATCCTTTTGAGCTTTTGGTTTACGGGTTTTCTTTGCAGGGCGGGTCTTCTGCAACTTATTTTTATTATTGCTTTTTAACAATGTTGTTAGTGTTCTAAAACCTGTTCTTGTAATAGATAAAACTTCAGCAGGAGAAGTATCTCCAGATATTATAGATAAAATCCATAAGTTAATAGCAACAGAAAAAATAGGCAGAGCTACTCTTTCATGAGAATATATTTGCAAAATTGCCAAAACAATATTTACTAAAAATATTTTTAGTACACTTTTTACGATATATAACTCAAACTCTCCTTGGTTTGATAGTTTGTAGTATGACGTATTCATAAAGCTATATTCTTCTTTTTCATTTTTAATATATCTATCGTAAACAACTAAGGCTGTTTCAGTAAACAGATAAGAACAAGCAATAAACATAGAAGTTTCAGCATACTCAACGCTCATGTTTAACATAAAACAAGCTAGAATAAAACCAATTGCTGCAAAACCACCAGTTGTTATTATTAATTTTTCAGGAGGCCAACTATAAAGAAAGAAAGCAAACATTGCACCAATGTATGCCATTGCAATAAAACCTAATATATAAGGTGCAACTCCAAGCAATGATAAAATAACACTAACTATCATTATAGTCATAAACTGCAATGCACCTATGCCGCCAAGGCCGTTCATTAAACTTAACCCCTTTGTTATAGTAAACATAATAGTGATAATAGCCAACTTATCTTGCCAAGGAGTTAAATAGCCTGCAAATAAATTAAAATCGTTTGGTAATAAAAAAGTCATTCCAAACGCACAAAGTAAAATAACAAGGTTTGTAAGTATAGCTATATTCAGCATATAGAAGAAATAAATAATTACAGCAAAAATAAAGGGAAGAATAAAATCAAGAATACCATAATCCTTTATATTATCAAAATAATCAGGAAAGAAAAAGTATACCCCAAGTCCTCCAACAAGCATAGATACTAGCATACCAACTAAAGGGTCTAGTTTTATATCATATTCCTTTGTGTGAATATCAGCATGAATGCGACTCAAAAAGAACGTAGCAATAGTAAAGCAAGTAAGCATTGCTCCTATTCCAAATAAGATTACTTCGCTCATATTTTTTTCCTAAAAATTATTCTTTACGATATTATAATACAATATTGTTAATTTTTTCTTTGCAAACAAGCAACAAAAAAACCATCTGTCCCAAAAAAATCTTTTAAATGTTGAGGTAAAATGCGTAAAAACCCTTCTTTAGTTAGCATTTTATCTGTTCCAGAAATTTTAATAGGTACAATATTTAACTCAGAATGCTTTTTTAAGAAGTTTTTTATTTGTACTTCACCTTCCATTTTAGAAAGTGAGCAAGTTGCATAAATAATTATTCCATCATCTTTTAGAAAACTTAAAGACTTATCAAGTATGTCACTTTGCAAATTTGCCATTTTCTTTACATCATCAAATTTTTTAGTATGAATAATTTCTGGATGTCTTCTAAAAGTACCTGTTGCAGAGCAAGGAGCGTCAATAAGAACAATATCAAATTTTTCATCTAAATCTAATTTTAAAGCATCTGAACATATAATATCTAAGTTCTCATCAAGTTTTAAGCGTTTGATATTTTCTTTAAGTTTTTTTAATCTATCCAAAGATATATCAACAGCAGTTACTTTTGCTCCTCTACTTAATAATTGCGCTGTTTTACCGCCAGGGGCAGCGCATAAATCAAGTACGCTTTTTCCAGTTAAATCCATATTAAGTGCTTTAACAGCAAGAGAGGATGATGCATCTTGCACCCAAAATAAACCATCATCAAAACCTTTTAAGTTTTTTACTTTTGTATTTGCAGGAAGTCTTAATGTATTAAATTCTAATAAAACACCATCATCAAAAATAATTTCTTTGTTTGGTTTAAAACTTAAATCGAGCATCGGTTCAATATTTGCAAAGACTTCCATTTCGTTTATTTCGGTTTCGTTATAGTCTTGTTTTAAGATGTTGATAAAATCTTTGCTAAAAGTTTTAGTTTTTCTATTTTGTAGTAGTTCTTCTTTTTTTCTTACAACGTTACGCAAAACAGCATTAACAAAGTTGCCACCAAATTTATCAGTTTTTTTCTTAGCAACCTCAACATAAGAGTTAATAGCAGCATAATCAGGAGTATCTAAAAACAAAATTTCAGAAACACCTAAATACAAAACATATTCTAAAATCTCTTGTTTTTTTGCAATTTTCTTTTTAACAAACAAGGGCAAAACCTCATCTTTTATAAAAGTAAGTTGCCTAAAAGTTGTCATAAATAGCATATTAAAAAAAGCTTTTTCATCTTCTTTTATATTATCTTTTATAAGTCCCAAAGAAATACCATTTTTAAGAATATCTTTTAAGTTTTCAACATAAATAAAACGACTATTGCTCATAAAAAAACCTTTTAAATTTAATTATTTATTAAATCATCGTTGCTAATCTTAATCAATAAAACTTTCTATGTAAAGGGCAAAAATATGACATTTTATCGATTGCTTGCATCAGTTGCATTATGTACAATAATATTTTCATCAAATACATTAGCTAAAAACAATGAAAATATTTATGAAATAAAAGCACCTAAAGAATGTTTAGATAAAGATATTGTAGCATCAAAAGAAGTTTCTCTTATTGATTTGATGAAAATAGGAATATGTAATAGTCCAAGCTTAAATGCAGATTATATGTTGTATCTAGAGAAAAAAGAAAATTTAGGTTCTGCAAAATCAGAATATTTTCCGAGTATAGATTTTAATGCAGGAGCAAATAAGCAAACATCTAAAACTAAAGGTAATAATCATATTGAAAATGACCCTTATAGCTTAAATGTAGGTTTATCATTATTATTATATGATTTTGGAGGAAGAAGCGCACGCATAAATAGTTTTGAGGCATATTTAAGAAATTCTGGATTTGAATATAATAGAGCCCTCCAAGACTTAATCTTGTCAATACATACTGCATATTTTAAGTTGCTTGGTGCAAGAGAAGACTTAGTTAGTGCCAAAGCAAATGAGCAAATGTATAAAAAATCTTATGACGAAGCAAGACGAAAATATGAAGTGGGAATGGCTGCATTAAATGATAAGTTGCAAACCCAAACAGCTTACGAGCAATCAAAGCTAAAAGTAATCGAAACCGAAAATGCAGTTAAACAATATCAAGGTGATTTAGCAATCATCTTAAATTTATCTCCAACAACAACCTTTATGCTAAAAGAACCACCTAAAGATAGAGATTTAACAGCATTAGATAAAGAAGATACATTAGATGAAATAATTGCTCAAGCAGTGAAAAATCGTCCAGAAATAAAAGCGCAAGAAGAAAGTGTTAATATTGCCAATCAATCTTTAGAAGAATTAAGATCATCTCGTTTGGGTTCTATATCATTGTCTGCATCAAGTGGTTATAATAGCTCAACAAAAGATGATAGTACATATAAAAGAGATAACTCAATAGGACTAAATTATCGAGTACCATTATTTACAGGTTTTGACACTTCTCACAAAATAAGTGCAGCAAAACACAAAAGACAAAGAGAACGTGATTTACTAGATAATACTAAAAATAAGATAAAAAACGAAGTTTGGGGCGCTTACCATGATTATAAAACAGCATTAAAATCTTATGAAGTTAGTAAAAATGTTCTAAAAAGTGCCAAAGAAAATGAAAGAGTAGCATTTAAGTCATATGAAATTGGTCAAACAGATATTATAAATCTTTTAACTGCAGAATCTCAATTAGCAGATGCAAGAGATGGAGTGGTTAATGCCTTTTATACAGTATTGATAAATAAAGCTACATTATATCGTTCAATAGGGAGATTTTAAATGTTAAATAAAAAGTATTTATATATAGGAGGTATTGCTTTAATAGTTTTGGGGGCATCTTATAAATTATTAAATAAAGAGACATTAAAGCCAGAACTTTTTGTACTAAGCGATGTAAAAAAATTAAATCTCGCCTATGAAGTAACCGCAACAGGAAAAATAAATCCAATAAATACAGTAACGGTGGGAACACAGGTTTCAGGTATTGTAGAAAAGGTCTTAGTAGATTATAATGATGATGTAAAAGAAGGTGATGTATTGGCATTATTAGACTCATCAACATTAAAAGAGCATATGGAAAAATCTTATGCAAGCTATGAGTTGGCTCAATCAAAAGAAAGTAAAGCAAAATTAAACTATGAACGAATAAAAAAACTATATCAAGACAAGCTAACATCAAAAGCCTCACTAGAAGATGCCGAAATAGCATATAAAGAAGCTTCTGCAAATGTATTAAATGCTAAAGCAGATTATAATATTTCTAAAAAGAATTATGAGTATGCAACAATTTCATCTCCAGTTTCAGGAACTGTAATTTCAAAAGAAATAGAACAAGGTCAAACAGTTGCAGCATCTTTTTCAACCCCAACATTATTTACTGTTGCCGAAGATTTATCTAAAATGCAAATAGAAGCAAGTGTTTCAGAGGCAGATATTGGGTATATTAAACAAGATATGAAAGCAATATTTACAGTAGACGCATATCCTGACGATGTTTTTGATGGTGTTATTCGTCAAGTTAGACTTTCTCCAACAGAAGAATCAAATGTTGTTATGTATACTGTTATTATAGAAATTGACAATTCATCAAGAAAACTTCTTCCAGGTATGACAGCCTCTGTTATTATCAAAGCAAAAGAAGCGCTAGATGTATTAACCATTCCCGCAATGGCTCTCCAATATAAACCATCTCAAGCAATAAGAAATAAAATAAAGATAAAAAAGATAGATAATATTAAAGAAAATCAAGACATAGTCTATTTGTTTGAAAGCAATACAATCATCCCTCAAGTTGTAACTAAAGGTTTATCAGATATGACAAATATTGAAATAAAAGAAGGGTTATCTTTAGGGCAAAAGGTTATAATAGAAGCAATTGAGCCAAGGAGAAAATAATGGGTAAAAATCCTGTTATAGAAGTAAAGCATCTATATAAAACCTATTTTATGGAAGGTGGAAATAGTCAGTTAGTTCTAAAGGATATAAACTTCCAGATTAACGAGGGTGAGTTTGTAGCCATTATGGGACCATCTGGTTCAGGAAAATCAACCTTAATGAATATTCTTGGGTGTCTAGATAAACCAACTAAAGGTCATTATGTGTTAGATAATTATGATATAAGAACCAAAGATGATAAAGAGCTAGCAAAAATAAGAGGGCAAAAAATTGGTTTTGTTTTTCAAAACTTTAACCTCATGATGAAACGTTCAATTGCAGATAACGTTTCACTTCCTTTAATTTACCAAAAAGTAAGCGAAAAGGAACGTTATAAAAGAGCTCTTCAAATGCTAAAAAAAGTAGGACTTTTAGGTTATCAAAAACGCCCTCCGTCACAGATTTCAGGTGGTATGCAACAGCGTGTTGCCATAGCAAGAGCTTTAGTTAATAATCCATCTATAATTTTTGCAGATGAGCCAACCGGAAACTTAGATAGTAAAACATCAGACGAAATTATGGATTTATTTACAGAGCTAAACAAACAAGGTATAACAATTGTTTTAGTAACTCATGAAGATGATGTCGCAAACTATGCAACAAGAATGATAAAAATAAGTGATGGTTGCAAAGTTTATGATGGTTTGAGAAAAGACTACAGCAAGGAAAAGGAAACAAAATGCTAAAAGCGATTACAAAGGAAGCATGGATATCAATTACATCTTATAAGTTAAGAACTTTTCTGACAATGCTTGGTATAATGATAGGTGTTGCTGCTGTAGTTATGATGGTATCTGCAGGTCAAGCAGTACAACTTCATATTACAAAATCTTTTTCATCAATGGGAAGTAATCGCATATCTATAAGCCCAGCAGAACTAGTAACAGGTGGAGTAAGAGGTGGAAGAGGGCTTCCAAGTGTAACAATAGATGATGTTAAAGCATTAAAAGAATTAAAAGGTGTAAAAACAGCTTCATATGAAGGCAGAACAGCTGTTCAAGTTGTATATGGTTCAAATAACTATGGTACATCTGTATATGGTACAAATCCTGATATTTTGATGGTAAATAATTCAGAAATAGAAGACGGGGTTATGTTTACAGAAAAAGATGTAAGAAGTGCTCGCCCCTATGCGGTAATTGGTCAAACTATGGTAAATGAATTATTTGGTCTTCAAAATCCAATTGGAAAGACTATTCGCTTAAAAGGACAGCCATTTAAAGTAATAGGCACCGTAAAAGAGCAGGGTGATGGCTTGTTTGGAAATGATATGGATAATTTTATCTACATTCCATATACAACACTTCGTCAGCGATTAGCAGGTTCTGAACGTCCCAAATATGTGGATATGGCTTATGTTGTAGCCGAAAGTGAAGATCAAATAGAAAGCGTATCAAAACGTATAGAGTATCTACTTCGTTCTCGTCATCGTCTAAAAGATGGAGTAAAAAACGATTTTCAGATAAGGCCTATGACAGATTTTATTAATAAAGTAAGAAATGTTGGTTTTGTCTTGTCAACATTGCTTGCTGTAATTGCTTCAATTTCATTAATTGTTGGAAGTATTGGTATTATGAATATGATGCTAGTATCAGTAACCGAAAGAACACGTGAAATTGGTACAAGAAAAGCTCTTGGTGCACCAAATAATTGGATAATGATACAATTTTTAACAGAATCAATCTTAATATCTTTTATTGGTAGTTTTATAGGTATGATATTTGGTGTTATTATTTCTCAGCTTGCTGGTTCGCTTTTAGGTTATGAAGTGCCAATTTCGATATGGTCAGTTATAGTATCAGTTAGTGTTGCGGTAATTGTTGGTGTTGTATCTGGTTTAATGCCTGCTCTCAAAGCTATGCGACTAAATCCTATTGATGCTCTAAGATATCAATAAAAAAAGCCCGCTTGTTTGCGGGCTTTTTTGTTAAATAACAAGTATAACTAAGCTTTTTCACCTCTTAGTCTTTTATAAGCTCTATCATAACCAATCAAAGGTAATAATGTTTTAAGCTCAGGGCCATTTGCTTCACCTGTTAAAGCCATACGAACAGGGTGGAACAATTCTTTGCCTTTTCTACCTGTTTTTGCTTTAACCTCATTAATCCAAGCGCCAAAAGTTTCAACATCAAAATTACCCTTTGGTAATATTTCAGACGCTTCTAATGTAAACTCTTTATCTTCAATAACAGGATCAATTTCTTTATTGCAAATATTATCCCACAATAGAACATCTTTTGCTATTTCCAAATTGCCTCTAACTTTATTCCAAAAATCTTCGCTTACACCAAAGTTATCTTTTAATGTGCTATATGGCATATTGTGAACCAATTTTGTGCTAAATTTCTTTAACTCTTCATCATCAAATTTTGGTTGAGAGCGACCAATTTTATCAAAATCAAGAGTTTGGGCTAATTCTTCTAAACTATAAAAAGGTCTAATATCTTCAGAAGTACCAAGTTTAGCTAAGAATGAAGAGATAGCCATAGCCTCGATTCCTTCTTCTCTTAACTCTCTAACACCAAGAGACCCGAGTCTTTTTGATAATTTACCCTCTTTACCAGTAAGCAAAGGAAGATGAGCAAAAGATGGAACTTTACCTCCAATAGCCTCAAACATTTGAATTTGAGAAGCTGTGTTAGTAACGTGGTCTTCGCCTCTAACGATATGAGTAATACCAAAATCAACATCATCAATTACACTTGGTAGATGATATAAATAGCTACCATCTTCTCTAATGATAATAGGGTCAGAAAGCTTAGTCGCATCATATTTACATGTACCACGAACAGCATCTTCCCAAATAATATCAGTATCAATTAGCTTAAAGCGATAGTGTGGTTTTCTGCCTTCTTCTTCAAAGCGTTTAATATCATCTGGAGTATATTTTAATGCTTGTCTATCATAAATAGGAGGAAGCCCTCTAGACATTAAACGTTTACGTTTAAATTCTAATTCTTCGGGTGTGTCATAGCAAGCATAGATTCTCCCCTCACTTTTTAAACGCTCAACAACTTCATCATAACGTTTAACTCTAGCAGATTGTCTTGCTTCTTCATCCCATTTAATGCCAAGCCACTGAAGTGTATCATAGATTCCTTCTTCGTATTCTTTTTTAGAGCGAAGAGTATCAGTGTCATCAATTCTAAGAAGCATTGTTCCGCCCATCTTCTTAGTCCAAAGATAGTTAAACAAAGCAGTTCTAACATTTCCAATATGAATCCACCCAGTTGGGCTAGGAGCAAATCTAACTTTTATATTTGTCATTATTTTTTTACCTCAAAATATAGTGTTATCGCCAATAATACTGTTATTTTTTATAAATTCAATCATAAAATAATAAAAAAAAATTACATTTGTTAACTATTTGTGGAGTCTTTTAATAGAAAAAATGCTTTTAAGAAAGCTAACTTCTTATTTTAAAACGTTATTTAAAATTAAGAGTTTGGTGGTTGACATATGTTATAAAATTTTATAATCTTCGCACATAATTACGATAGCAAAAATGAGAAAACTTAGGTTTTAAAGGGATTCTCAGTTTTGTAAATGGTAATAAAGTTTTTTTAATAATATTAGGGAGATATTTCATGAAGAAAAAACTTTTATTAACAACTGCACTTGTTGCATTTGCTATGCCTGCATTTGCATCAACATGGGCGGTTGGTACAGATGCAGAATGGGCTGCAACTGCTGATGAAATAGCAAATCTTACAAACTTATCTGGAAAAAATACTCATACAGAAAATGGGATTAAAGAATTATCTGTAGTGTTTGTTGCAAACGGAGTGGATGCAACAGTTGCAAATAATGCTCAATTCTCAGGCAATAAAGCTGACGTTGGTGGTGTTTTTGCAGTTTCTGGTAAAAATAACAGCAAATTAGCTGTAAATAGTGCAACATTTTCTGGAAATGAAGCTTATTTCGATGGTGGAGCAATTGCTAACTATGGAACATTAACAGTAAATGGTACTACTTTTTCAGATAATATAGCTCAGGCTGTTGTGACTGAAGGTAACAATGATGATAAACCTGTAGGTGGTGGAGCAATTGCTCTTGGAGCGCAATCTAATACCACAATTACAGGGGCTACATTTAATAACAACTTAAGTTATAATAATGGTGGTGCTATAGGTACTCGTTTAGCAAATGTGGCAGATAATAGTGCAGCAAAATTAAGTGTTAATGCGGATTTTACAGGTAATGAAGCATCTAACAATGGCGGTGCTATTTATAATACTTTTTATGCTAATGGTGGAGTGTCTGTAAAAGGTAATTTCACATCAAATAAAGCAGGTAATAATGGTGGCGCTATCTATAATGATGGAGCAAAAGACGTTAAAGGTAATGCTGGCGGTGTAATGACCATCAGTGATTCTACATTTACAAGCAACAAAGCTGGTGAAAAAGGTCATGGTGGTGCCATACTAGATTCAGGTACTTTAACTGTATTAAATTCTACATTTAAAAACAACGAGGCTTATGTAAGTGGTGCAATTGGACAAGCAAATACAGCGACCGGAAAAATGACTATTGAAGATAGTCTATTCGAAGAGAACTATGCAACAGCTGATGCAGGTGCTTTAGGTATATATAAGGATGCAACAGTTAAAAATACACAATTTATAGGTAATACTGCAGGATTTGATACTCCAACCTATAAGGCAGCACCAGATTCAGATGGCGGTGGTGCAGTAATGGTTGGTGGAACTGCAAACGCAACTTTAGAAGGTGTAACATTTAAAAACAATAAATCAGCTGTTCGTGGTGGTGCAATCTCTGCACGTCAGGGAACTGCATATACTCTAAAAATTGCAAAAGATTCATTGTTTGAAGGAAACGAATCAGGTAATTTTGGTGGCGCTATTGCAAACGTTTATGGTGGTACTGTAGACATTTCAGATACTATATTTGACCAAAACAAAGCCCTAAAAGCAGGTGGTGCTATTTATAATGGTAAGGATGCAAACTTTGGTGGTGCAAATACTGCAACAACATCATCAAACCATGGTATCATTAAATTATCAGGAACTAATGTATTCTCTAATAACTCTGCAGCCGAAGGTGGTGCTATATATAATGACCAAGGAGGCCAAGTTATTTTTTCAGGCTCAAATACATTTAGTCAAAATGGCGCTTCTGATATTTACAACAGAGGAAGTTTAACCGTATCTGGTGATTTAACTCTTGATGGAGGTATTGCTGGTGAAGGTACAGTTAAGTTTGATGGTGCAACATTAGGCGCAACATATAATACAACTAAGATTGAGAACAAAGCAGATCTTTCTGGTCTTGAAAAAATAAAATTAGCAATTTCTGAAGTTGTAGATTCTTTAGAGCTAGATAACTTATTTACACATGCAGACAACGTTGCAGGTGATGGTTATAATGGTGAAATAGCTATTGAAAACTCTATGTATGATTTCACATTAGATGAAGATGATGCAACAAATTCAAAATACAAAGTTGCACAAAAATCATCTGAAGAAATTGCAGAAAACTTAGGAGCAACAACAGATGAAGCTTCAGCATTATTAGCTGCGACATCTTCTTCATCTGATAACCAAGCATTTAATGATGCAACAGGAGCATTAAGCTTAGCTGCTCAATTGGGTGATACATCAGCAGTTAATGAAGCAAAGAAACTAGGTGCATCAGAAACTCCAGTTGTTTCTTCTCAAGAAACAGGTGTTCATGATGTATTGTTTGGCGTTGTAACAAGCGAGTTAAATGGTGAACAAGGTGCTATGGCTAGAGGTCTTGCTTCTGGTGATTACTTTAGAAAAGCATCTGCTTGGATACGTGGTCTATTTAACAAAGCAGATCATGAAACAACAAACAAAGCAGAAGGATTTAACTCTGATACATACGGAGTTGCAATGGGTATCGATTCTGAAGTAAACGAAAATACTCGTTTAGGTTTCGGTTATGCAAACAGCCAAACAGATGTAGAAAGCGCTGGTCGTGATACAGATGTAGATACAAATTCATTGTTCGTATATGCAAAATATCAACCAAAAAATTGGTATGTTAATACAATGTTGGCATATAGCTGGTCAGAATATGATGAGAAAAAATCAGTTATGGGCTATGATGCAAGTGCTAAATATGACGTAGATACAATTGCTCTTCAATCTATGTATGGATATGAAGCAGCATATAAGGGTTATGATGTAACTCCAGAATTTGGTTTACGTTATTTACACATCGATCAAGATGCTTACACAAACAAACTTGGCTCAGAAGTTTCTGCTAACCAAGAAGATGTGTTAACAGCAGTATTTGGTACAAAAGTTGCTAAAAACTATACTTTAGATAATGGTACAGTTTTACGTCCAGAATTAAGAGCAGCTGTTACATATGACTTGTTTGATGCTGATAACTCTGCAAACGTATTGTTAGCAAATGGCGCAAGTTACACAGTAGATGGTGAAAAACTTAATCGTTTAGGTTTTGAATTTGGTGCTAAAGTAACTACTAAAGCTACAAACAAAGTTGAAGTGTCTGCTGGATACTTAACAAGAATTAGAGAAGATTATCAAGATCATACTTTAACAGTTGATGCTAAGTATAACTTCTAATCTTATCTAAATCAAAAGTAAAATAAGAGGTCTAAAAGGCCTCTTATTTTTTTGTGTCTTATTAATTTTTCACTTGCAATTCGGGGTTGTTGATATTAAGAATAATAGAGAAATTTAATTTAAGGAGATAAAATATGCCTTCAGTAGTAAATGGTGATTTGTGCATTAAATGTGGAACATGCGCAAGTGTATGTCCAGTAGAAGCTTTTCACGTAGCAGATGATCAATATGTAGTTGATCCAGATACATGTATCGATTGTGGTGTGTGTATTTCTGAATGCCCACAATCAGCAATCACATCAGATGATGAAGCAGATGAAAAATGGGTAAAAGCTAATGCAGAATTAGCTAAAACAGCTCCAAGTGCTTACTAATATTTTTTAAGCAATAAATTATAAAGGCTTAAAAGATTTTTACTTCTTTTAGGCCTTTTATTTTTAGAAAGTTGCAAGATGGTTTCTTATACAAATGATTATCTACTAAATAAAAAAATAAAAATTTTTCAACCTAAAGATGGGTATAGGGCGTCAACAGATGCTGTTTTTTTATCATCTCTACTCGATTCTAAAAAAGTAAAAAAAGACGATACAATTTTAGATGTAGGTTCTGGCACCGGTGCTATCTCATTATGCTTAGCTTCTCGCTTAAAAGATGTTAAAATAACTGGCATAGATATCCAAAAAGACTTAGTGGAGCTATCAAATATGAGTTCCAAAGAAAATGGATATGATAGTTTTTTAACATACATAAACACCGATATTCGCAAAAAAACATCTCTACCATCAGGCACATTTAGTTTTGTGATAACCAATCCTCCATATAGTGACCATGATATGCCATCTCCAAATGAGAGCAAAAAACTAGCGCATAATCATCAAAATTTTGATTTAACAGGATGGCTATCATTTTGCTTAAAAATGCTAAAACCCAAAGGGTATTTGTTAGTGATCAATCGAGCAGAAGCTATAAATGAAATTATTACTTCAATAGGTAAAAAAGCTGGCTCAATAAACATTCTTCCAATGTACTCTAAACTAGGTCAAGATGCTAAAAGAGTAGCTATAATAGCTCAAAAAACCGCCAAAGGCATTACTAAAATATTGCCACCATTTTATACTCATAACGAAGATGGCTCATATACAGATAAAGCCCAATCAATCCTAAGACTAGGAAAAGAGTATTTTTAGTGTAAATCTTGCCGATAGCCTCATAGTTTCTCCAATGAAAAAGCTTGCAATAAGCCTATTTTTATGGTAGGCTAGCTTATATTTTAAAAAAAGGAGCAGGAAATGAATGCAAATAATGAAGAAAGAGAAGTAACAATACCAGAAATATTAGCTGGAATTATCGCATATAAAAATCGTGTTTTGAATTTCAAATTCTTAAAAGATGGTATAGAAAGAAAGTATGTTGGTGATGAACTAAACTTAGAAGACCGCCAACAAGAAAGTGTGTTAAAGCTCGTAGAAGGTACTGAAGACGGTAAATGTAAAGATAAAGGATATTTCCACGCCTGCACTGCCTTTGGTAAAACATATTTAATGATGGCAATAGCAGAAGGCTATCGTTACAAAGTAAAAGATAAAAAAATCGTCATTTTTGAAGAAAATGCCACAGTTTTAGAACAGGTTAAAAAAGATTTTATTGAAAAAACATCTTTTTTAGAAACAGATATTGGCGCATATTATGGCAAAGAAAAAACACCGGACGCCCCAATAATTGTATGCACATATGCTTCAATGAAAAAACTAATAGATGAAGTTGGTAGAAAAAATATTGGCTTAGCCCTTTGTGATGAGGCACATCACATCTTATCAGAAAATCGTCAAGAAGTAGCAAAATATCTCGATCACTCTTGTTTATATGGTTTTACTGCAACTCCAATTTTTAATGAAGAGAAAGCTTGTGAACAAGTATTTGGAGAAGCAATTGATATTGTAACCTTAAGACAAGGTATAAAAAACGGTTTATTATGTGGCTTCAAAAATGGCTTAATTGTTTCTAAAATACCTGTTGATTTATCAAAAGCACTAGATAATAGTGGAGATTATAATCAAGAAAAGTTAAAAGAAATTTTCAAACAATCGCACCTTCATGGTATGCGTGAGGAATTAGCAGATTTTTATCTACACGGTCAAGATGATGTATTAGGCCCAATATATGGTAAAACTACAATGATAAACGTGCCAAGCCAAGAAGAAGCAAACCTTCTGGCAGAAGTTTTTAATCAAAAAGCAGGTAAAACAATTGCCAAAGCATATCATACCAATAGTGGAGATGCCTCTTTAGAAGAATTTAATCAAAATAAATTTCCCGTACTTATTCAAGTAAATCGCCTAACAGAAGGCTATAGTAATCCAAATGTTGAGGTTTGTATCAATTATCCGACTGCAAGTGTGGTAAAGAGTGCACAAAGAAGTGGTAGAGCCTTACGTAGAAACAAAAATAATCCCAACAAAGTCGCTTTAATTATGGATATCGCTTTTAAGAAAAGTAATGACTTAGATACAATTTCAGCAATTAAAGCCAATAAGCAAGTTTTGTTTAGTGATATTGCTCAAGAATTTATGGTGCTTCCACGTGATGTGAACGTAGTTCCTAGCCAAGAAACAGGCGGAAATGCAAAAGAAAAAGTTGAAATAAACGAAAATGAGCTCTTTGATATAATTACAGATTATGAAAATCTTTTTGAATTTGGTTTTGCAGAAGCATTACACACCGAATCTACCGCACCCCAAAGAATTGGTGCAGACGCTACAGATATAACTACAACTTGTTTTAGTCAGCATTCAATTGTAAAAGATAAAGATGGTAACTATGTAGTAAGGAAAATAAAATCTAAAATATACGATAAAGTGTTAGAACAAAGACCAGATTTATTTATTACAGTTCAATCAGGTACCCGAACCATGTATGTAGTTCCATTAGAAAAACGCGAAGAATTTAGAAAATATCTTCAAGAAAC
>JAZRAL010000012.1:0-57894 GCA_045634545.1 Alphaproteobacteria bacterium
ATTGGTTAGGGTCAATATCTGCCACATTAGAGTTAATTTTTATATCACTAACTTTGTAGCGCTTACCTTCATCAATAGTAAATGTTAAAACAAAAGAAGTTTTATCACGAGACAATTCAGCAATAGCAGATAATACTGCAAAATCTGCATAACCACGACTATTGTAAAAACGTCTCAATAACTCTTGGTCATAATTCATCTTTTCTTTATCAAAAGATTCTGCACTAGAAAATAGTCTATACCAACGGCTTTCTTTACTCATGATTTCATTTTGTAAATCTTTGCCAGTGTAGTGTTTGTTACCAATAAAGTTAATGGTATCAATTTTAGCTTCAGGACCTTCTTCAATTTCAAAAATCAAATCAACTCGGTTATCAGATTTTTTAATGATTTTAGGCTCAACTTCTACGCCATAGCGTCCTGCTCTTTTATAAACATCAAGAATGCGTTGAACATCTTGTTGAACTTTAGCTTTACTAAATACAGAACGAGGTTGAGATTGAACTTCCGATTCTAAAATTTTATCATCAATTTTATTGTTACCATCAAAAGCTCTAACCCCAATCACTGGATTCTCTGTAACATTGATAACAAGAGTATTGCCTTTAGTGTCAAAGCTTACATCACTAAACAATCCAGTATCATATAATCTACGCAAAGCACTGTTTAGATCATCAGAAGAAACAACACTTCCTGTTTTAATACCAGCATAAGAAAGAGCGGTTTCTTTTTCTACTCTTTGAAGCCCTGATATATCAATAGAGTTAACGATTTCCTGAGCCATAGCATTAGAGCAGATAGACAATGCTAGCAATGAAATCCCTGTTAATTTTAACTTCATTTTTTAATCCCCAAAAGTTATTCAAACCAACGTTCAATAAGATGTTTTATATCATTCCATGTGGCAAAAACCATTAAAAACAAAATAAAACCAACACCTACTTTTAGCAAATATTCTTTTATTTTTGCATTAAGTTCACGTCTTGTTACTATTTCTAACAAATAAAATACAACATGTCCACCATCAAGTAATGGGATTGGGAATAAGTTTATTAAACCCAAATTAATTGAAAGCAAAGCCATGAAAGATATAAAATCCCAAATGCCTCTAGATTTAGAAATATCGCCTGACATTTCTGCGATTCTTATAATGCCACCCACATCCTCACTTGATCGTTCTCCTCTTATAATTTGTCCGAGCCCACGCAAGGTCATATCAGTTACATTATACACTTCCAAAGCTGCTTTTTTTACAGATAATAAAAAGTTAAAATCGCTTTTGGCATCTTTAAAGCGTTTTGCTTCGCCTTTAATGCCAATCATTCTTCTTTTAATTGGCTTTTCTGTCTCGTCAAAAGCATATTCCATATCAACTAAAGGTACATTTATATTTATCTTTTCACCCTTTCTATCGATTAATAAATTAACATTATTATTAGATACGCTAACCTCTCTTGATATATCGGCCCATTCATTTATTTTTGTTCCATTAATCTCTAAGATTAGGTCATCTTTCATAATGCCAGCTTTTTCTGCAGGAGAGTCTTCAATAACGTCAGATACAACAGGAGGAATATCGTAACTGCCAATAAAGAAAAATAATCCAAAAAATACAACAAAGGCAAAAAGATAATTAAAAAACGGTCCAGCAATTGCTATTGCTAATTTCTTTATGGGCTTTTGTGTTGCAAAAAGATGCTTTTGCTCTTCTTCGGAATATTTTGATAAATCAACTTCACTAGTGGAGGATGATTCGTCAGCATCACCCAAAAATTGGCAATAACCCCCAAGAGGTATTGCAGATATTTTCCAAACAGTTCCTTGCTTGTCTGTTACGCTCCATAGTTCTTTTCCAAATCCAATTGAAAAAGCGCTAACATTTACACCAAGTTTTCTTGCTACAATAAAGTGTCCAAATTCATGAACAAAAACCAATACCCCTAATAAAACAATAAAAGGTACAACATAATGAATTGTGTTTAATAACCACTCCATAATCTTTTATTTCCTTTATAAAATTATTTGAAAGAAACCAATGAAAAGTAACAATAAATAATAGGCGCAGCAAAAATTAGCCCATCAATTCTATCAAAAACTCCACCATGGCCAGGAATTAATGAACTGCTATCTTTAACACCTAAATAACGTTTTATTGACGATTCTACAAGGTCTCCTATTTGTGCAACAACAGCAATAAGAGCGCCTAAAAGTGCAAACTTGAATTGGTCACTGCTTGTAAGAATTATATCAAAAACTTTTCTAGTTACATACATATAAATCAAACTAACAGAAACAGATAGAATAACGCCTCCAATTAAGCCTGACCAAGTTTTGTTAGGGCTGATTTTGGGTGCAAGTTTTGGTCCCTTAAGAGAAGATCCAACAACATATCCTCCAATATCAACACTCCAAACCATTAATATGAACCAAAGTGTCATTACAAAACTACCTTTTTCTCCAGGAATACTGCCAAAGGCGTCAAACAAAAAGTACATCCAATATAAAGCCCCAACGCCTATAGAAATATAAGGAGAACCTAGAGCTAACAAATATCGGTGTTCTTCATCGTTTGCTTTGAAAAATACAAATAAAGCACTAGCAAGTAGAGTAAAAAACAAAACAGTCCTATCAAATATCATTAATGAACATCCAAGTGCAAAAATATAACAAACAGCATATGTTGTAGGGCGTTTGTTAGGAACCATTGTTGACCACTCCCAAGAAAGCATTGCTCCAACAATAAAGATAAGAATGTCAACATATGGATGACCAGAGCGAAGAGCTCCTATTGCAATAGGTATCATAACAAGTGATGTTAAAACTCTCTTTTGCAAAGATGTTAGGTTAGTTTTTTCCATATCTTCTCTCCCTATTATTAAATTGTTCGATAATAGCCATTAATTCATCTTTATTAAAGTCTGGCCATAATGTGTTGGTGAAAAATAATTCAGTGTAAGCAAGTTGCCACAAAAGATAATTGCTAATTCTTTGTTCGCCACTGGTCCTAATTAGAATATCAGGGTCCGGAATATCTTTTGTATAAAGATTGTTTGAAATCAAATCAAAAGAAATATCATCTAAACTTATCTCGTTATTTGCATAAGCTTTTGCTATATTTTTTGTCGCATTTACGATTTCGTGTCTAGAACCATAAGAAAGTGCAATACACAATGTTAAATCAGTGTTGTCTTTAGATGCGTTTTCTAGATACTCAATTTTTTCTTTAATGTCATCAGATAGCATATATCTTTCGCCAATAAATACAAGTTTAACGTTGTTATCCATAATCTCTTTAAACTCTTTATCGAGATATTCTCTAAGTAAATCCATTAAAGCTTTTACTTCATCTTCAGACCTTTGCCAGTTTTCAGTAGAAAAGGCATATAGTGTTAAATACTTTACGCCAGATTCTTTCATTGCTCTAGTTATATTAACAACATTTTCAGCACCTTTTTTGTGACCAAAAGTTCTAGGCATTCCTCTTTTTTTTGCCCATCTACCATTACCATCCATAATGATGGCGATATGCTTGCACGAATTATCCTTAATCATAATAACTACACTTGCAAAATGTCTTTTTCTTTCTGAGCTAATAGGTCATCAATTTTTTTGATGGATTCGTCAGTTAGTTTTTGAATTTCGTTGCCATATTTCTTTTCATCATCTTCAGAAATTAGGTTGTCTTTTTTTAATTTTTTTACTTCATCTAAAGCATCTCTTCTGATGTTTCTAATTGCTATTTTGTTTTGTTCTGCATATTTACCAGCAATTTTTACAAGCTCTTTTCTTCTTTCTTCAGAAAGAGGAGGAATAGGAATACGGATTAGCTGACCATCAGAAACAGGGTTTAAGCCTAAATCGGATTCTCTTAAAGCTTTTTCAACAGATTTAGCTAATCCCTTATCCCAAACGCTAACAGATAATGTTCTAGCATCAGGCACGCTAATTGTACCAACTTGAGCAATAGGAGTAGGGCTGCCATAAGCTTCAACCATAATATTGTCTAATAAGCTTGCATGAGCTCTTCCTGCTCTCAAACCACCAAAATCATTTCTTAGAGTGTCGAGAGTTTTTTCCATGCGTTCAATAGTGTCTTTTTTTATTTCATTAAAATCAGTCATGTTGCCTCACTTAATTGTTGTAAAGTTACTCTTTTTCTTTAGCGCATTAGAAAGAGAGTCTACAGATTCTTGTTTGAATATAACAATTTCCAAATTGTTTTCTCTAGCCATAGATATAGCCGTCATATCCATAACTTTTAGTTCTTTTTCTATAACTTCATCATAAGATACTGTTTCGTATCTTTTTGCGTTAGGATTCTTTTTAGGGTCGCTATCATAAACACCGTCAACTTGAGTTGCCTTAAATAGTGCATCACAGTTTGTTTCTAAAGCTCTAAGGGTTGCTCCTGTATCTGTTGTAAAATATGGGTTACCTGTACCACCTGCAAAAATGATTACATATCCTTTGCTGAGCAATTCTTGTGCTCTTCTATATGAATATCTTTCAACAATTTGTGGTGCATCAACACCAGATAATATTTCGCAATTAATTCCTTTTGCAATAAGTGCACTTTTTAAGAATAGGGCATTAATAATAGTTGCGAGCATTCCTGCTTGGTCAGCAATAGAACGGTCTACATATTTGTTTTTATTATTCACCCCTCTATAAAAATTTCCACCACCAATAACAATGCATAATTCAATTTTTTTACTATGAACTTTTTTAATGCTATCGGTTACCATAGATAATACATTTTCATCAATACCAAAAGCTTGGGTACCCATTAAGCCTTCGCCAGAAAGTTTTAAAAGTATTCTCTTATAAGTTTTGCTCATAACAATCCCTTTGCCTAAAAACTATTCGCTACCATATTAATCAATTAATTAATTTTGTCATTATTTTTTTTATCAAAAATGTGTAAATAAGGATAAATATACAATTAATTACAAAACTAGTTGAATTTTTGAATGATTTATATATTATTACCCCAAATGAACTTTAGGAGAAAAGATATGTCATCAGAACAGATTTATATTATTAGTGCTTTATTTGGTTATTTGATTGGGTCGATTCCTTTTGGTCTTATATTAACTCGTATGGCAGGTTATGGAGATATCAGAAAAATCGGTTCCGGTAACATTGGTGCTACCAATGTTTTAAGAACAGGTAACAAAAAATTAGCGCTATTAACTGTTTTGTGTGATGCTTTTAAGGCAGGTATTGCAGCATTTGTTGCAGGTAAGGTTTTTTCAGGTGATCATTCTGTTCTTGCATCATTAATTGCTGGTGCGTCAGGTGTCCTTGGTCACAACTTTCCTGTGTGGTTAAAGTTTAAAGGTGGTAAAGGCGTTGCTTCAACATTTGGTTTTATTTTGATGACTTGTTGGCCTCTTGCTGTAATTGCTTTAGTTATATGGTTAGCAATGGCGTTCACATTTAAATATTCTTCTCTATCAGCTTTAACTGCCGCAGCTCTAGTTCCATTTGCAGCATATTTTATAGCTCCATCTTGTGAATATACATATGTGTACACAGCAATTGCTATCTTGGTAATAGTTCGTCACCATGCAAATATCAGAAGATTGTTAAAAGGTGAAGAAAGCAAAATTAAACTAAAAAAAGAAGAAAAAAGTGCATAAAGAAAGAATAATATCATATATTCAGCTAATAAACACATCAGGTATCGGTCCTATAAGTTTCAAAAAGTTGATGAACCAATATCAAGATGTAGATAAGGCTCTATCAGAGCTCTCTCAAAAAAGAGAGCTCTTTAGTCGTAAAAAGGCAGAAGAAGAGCTTATGAAAGCTGAGATAAAAGGTGTTAAAATTATCACCTTAGAAGACGAGTATTATCCATACAACTTAAAGCAAATAGAAGATTGTCCACCAGTACTCTATGCGCTAGGAAATATTAAGCTATTAAAGGATGATAATGCTCTAGCAGTTGTTGGCTCAAGAAGTGCATCTTTAGGTGCAACCAAAATGGCAAAAAACATTTCAGCTGAGCTTTCAAAATCAGGTATAACAATTGTTTCTGGTCTAGCAAGAGGAATAGATGCTCTTTCGCATGAAGGTGCATTAAGTGTAGGCGGAAATACAATCGCCGTACTTGGCACGGGGGTAGATGTTGTTTATCCAAAAGAAAATGATTCTTTATATAAACAAATATCACAAAAAGGTTTAATCATATCAGATTATCTATTAGGAACAAAACCACAAGCATCAAATTTTCCTCGTCGCAATCGCATAGTTTCCGGTTTGAGTAAAGGTGTTTTAGTTGTAGAAGCAGGAGTGAAATCTGGTTCATTAATTACCGCAAATCTTGCTCTAGAACAAGGAAGAGATGTTTATGCTATTCCAGGAGCGCCATTTGATGGTAGAACATCAGGTTGTAACAAATTACTAAAAGATGGAGCAATCTTTGTTGAAACTTATAAAGACATCTTAGATAACTTTTGTTTTACACCAAAAGAATTTGTTTCAACCAAACCTAAAAAAATTGAAACAACAGAATTATTTGAATATTCGCTTGACAATAACAAAATTAATTCAGATAGTGCAAGCAATGTTGATTCTGATTCTGTGCTATTATCATTATTGTCAGAAACAGGTGTTGATATAGATGAGCTAATTCGCCAAATATCCGCTCCTGCAGAAGATGTTTTGATGCAAATAATGGAATTAGAACTAGAGGGAAAAGTTGTTCGTCTTCCGGGCAATAAAATAGCTAAAGCTTAAAGGGTTATGAGAAATGAAATTAGTTGTAGTAGAGTCACCAGCAAAAGCCAAAACAATTAATAAATACCTTGGTAAAGATTATAAAGTTTTAGCAAGTTACGGACATATTCGTGACCTTCCAAGTAAAGATGGTTCAGTTGACCCAAACGAAGATTTTAAAATGGTTTGGGAGTTAAGCTCTGGCGGTAAAAAACGCTTGACCGATATAATGACATCTCTTAAAGATTGTGATACGTTAGTCCTCGCATCCGACCCGGATAGAGAAGGAGAAGCCATTGCTTGGCACATCTTAGAAGAATTGCATTCAAAAAAGAAGTTAAAAGACAAAAAAATCGAACGTGTAGTCTTTCATGAAATAACCAAAAATGCTGTAACAGATGCAATTAAAAATCCTCGTCAAATAGATGATAATTTAGTATCTGCATACATGGCACGTCGTGCATTAGACTATTTAGTAGGATTTACATTATCGCCAGTATTATGGCGTAAACTTCCAGGTTCAAAATCAGCTGGTCGTGTTCAATCAGTTGCTCTTCGTTTAATCTGCGAAAGAGAAATGGAAATAGAAAAATTTAAACCAGAGGAATACTGGACAATAGATGTAGATTTAGGCACAAAAACAGATGCTTTAATTCCATCACATTTAATAAATTTAGATGGCAAAAAATTAGAAAAGTTTGATATCAATACAAAAGAAAAAGCAGATATAGCAAAAGCAAAAATTGAATCAGCAGATTTTGAGATAGCAAAGATTGAGCGCAAAAAAGCAAATCGTTATCCTGCTCCTCCGTTTACAACATCAACTCTTCAACAAGAGGCGGCACGTAAACTTCGATTTCCTGCTAAAAAGACAATGCAAGTTGCTCAAAAGCTTTATGAATCAGGTTTTATTACCTATATGAGAACAGACGCTGTAAACTTATCAGCAGAAGCAATCGCATCATGTCGTGAAGCAATCAAAAAATACTTTGGTGAAGACTATCTTCCAAAGCAACCAAAAGAATACAAAACCAAATCCAAAAATGCTCAAGAAGCTCACGAGGCAATTCGTCCAGCAGATATAATGAATACTCCAAAGAAAATGGAAGAAAAGCTTGATGCAGATTCTCATAAGCTTTACGAACTTATTTGGAAGCGTACGGTTGCCTGCCAAATGGAGCCAGCTGTAATGGATAGAGTTGTTATCGATTCTATTTCAAAAGATAAACAAATTTTACTTCGTGCCAATGGTCAAGTAATAGCGTTTGACGGTTTCTTAAAACTTTACCAAGAAGGTAAAGATGATGCAGATGATGATGACGAAAATAGACTTCTTCCAAACGTAGAAGTTGGTGAAGCTGTTTCTAAAAAAGCTATCAAGCCAGAACAACACTTCACAACTCCACCTCCACGTTTTACTGAAGCAAGTTTAGTTAAAAAACTAGAAGAATTAGGTATTGGTCGTCCATCAACATATGCTTCAATTATCGCTGTTCTTCAAGAGCGTAAATACGTTAAGGTAGAAAAGCTTCGCTTCATACCAGAAGATAGAGGTCGTATCGTAACTATCTTCTTAGAAAACTATTTCAAAAAATATGTTGAATATGATTTTACTGCTCAAATGGAAGAATTTCTAGATGATGTTTCAGCCGGTTCAATGGAGTGGAAAAAACTCCTAACAGGTTTCTGGACTAAGTTTAATAATAACATACAAGCAGTACAACCACTTCAAGTAAGCGAAGTTATCGATAAAATTGATGAGGTTTTAGCTTATCACCTTTTCCCAGAAAAAGAAGATGGCTCAGATCCTCGTTTGTGTCCAGAATGTGGTAAAGGTCATTTAAGTATCAAGCTAGGTAAATTTGGTGCATTTTTAGGTTGTTCAAATTATCCTGAGTGCAAATATACAATGCCTCTAACAGATGTTAAGGATGAGGAAGAAAGTGCAACAGAAAAAGCTCCAAATCCAGAAGATAAATTACTTGGAGAGCATCAAGGATTGAATGTTTATCTCAAAAAAGGACCTTATGGTTTTTACATTCAATTAGGAGAAGATGCAACAGCGTTAACAGAAAAACCAAAGCGCATAGCTCTACCAAAATTCCTTGCGCCAGAAGATGTAACTTTTGAGCATGCAGACACACTTGTTAGTCTTCCAAAAGACGTCGGAAACGGCATAACAGTTAATATTGGAAAGTTTGGTCCATACATCAAACAAGGTAATAAATCTCGCTCATTAACAGGTAATGATAATATCTTTAACATCACACAAGAAAGAGCAGAAGAGTTGCTTCAAAATGTTACAGAAAAGCCAGAGGCAAAATCACTTGGTCAACATCCAAAATTAAAAGCAGATATTTTGCTAGCAACAGGTCGCTATGGCGAGTACTTAAAGTGTGGTAAAAATAACTATCGCATACCAAAAGGAGTGGTAACCAAAGACCTAACTTTTGAAGAAGCAGTAAAAATAATAGATAGCGCAAAATAAAAATAAAAGCACCAACTTCGGTGCTTTTTTTATTTCAAAATTTCATCTCTACCCCACGCTTCCCTCAAGCGAAATCTCAATAAGTTTCGTTGCCTCAATAGCAAATTCCATTGGCAACTTTTGCATAACTTCTTTGCAAAAACCATTAACAATGAGCCCTACAGCATCTTCTTCATCAAGTCCTCTTTGTTTGCAATAAAAAAGTTGCTCATCACTAATTTTAGAAGTAGTAGCCTCGTGTTCCAAAATTGCACTTTTAGAGGCATTTTCAATATAAGGCACAGTATGAGAGCCACAGGTTGTACCAATAAGCAAGCTATCGCATTGTGAATAGTTGCGAGCATTACTAGCTTTTTTAGCAACCTTAACAAGGCCTCTATATGTTTGATCAGAAAAACCGGCTGATATTCCCTTAGATATAATTCTAGAACTGGTATTTTTCCCTAAATGAATCATCTTAGTACCAGTATCAGCTTGCTGATAATTATTTGTTAATGCAACAGAATAAAACTCGCCTTTAGAACCGTCCCCTTTTAATACGCAAGACGGGTACTTCCAGGTAACGGCCGAACCAGTTTCCACTTGTGTCCAAGAAACTTTAGAGTTTTCACCATCACAAAGCGCTCTTTTAGTAACAAAGTTATAAACACCGCCTTTACCTTCTTTATCTCCAGGATACCAGTTTTGAACGGTAGAATATTTAACTTCAGCATCTTTATGAATAAAAATTTCAACAATCGCCGCATGAAGTTGGTTTTCATCTCTTTGAGGAGCAGTGCATCCCTCGAGATAAGAAACATAACTTCCCTCATCAGCAATGATAAGAGTTCTTTCAAATTGCCCTGTATTTTTAGCATTGATACGGAAATAAGTAGATAATTCCATCGGGCACTTAACCCCTTTAGGGATATAAACAAAACTACCATCAGTAAACACAGCCGAATTTAGCGCCGCAAAAAAATTATCAGTATAAGGAACAACAGAACCTAAATATTTTTTTACCAAATCAGGATACTCTTTAACCGCTTCAGAAATAGAGCAAAAAATAACCCCGTGTTTTTTAAGTTGAGCCTTATAAGTAGTTGCCACAGAAACACTATCAAATACCGCATCAACCGCCACAACTCCTGCCAAAACTTCTTGTTCTTTAAGCGGAATTCCTAGTTTGTTATATGTTTCAAGAAGTTTAGGATCAACTTCATCTAAACTTTGTGGTGCAACCTTTTGTTTTGGTGCAGAGTAATAGTATAAATCTTGATAATCAATCTTGTCATACTTAACTTTTGCCCATGTTGGCTCAGTCATTGTTTGCCATTTTCTAAAGGCTTTTAACCTAGCTTCAAGCAACCACTCAGGCTCATCTTTTTTTTGAGAAATAAGCTTAATAATATCTTCATTTAATCCTTTTGGTACAACTTCAGAATCAATGTCAGTTACAAATCCAAATTTGTAATTTTCACCGCTTTCATCAATTATTTCAGGTTTATTTCCCATTATTATAAATTCCTCAATTAAATAATGCTAACTTATAGAGTAATCAAATATAAAAATCAAGCAACTAAATTAAGCTTTTTAACGATTATTTAGGTATTTAGTATTAAATTAAAAATAATAACAATAACAAAGGAATATATATGAAAAAGTTCTGGTTTATATTTTTAATATTGCCACTACTTACTGGGTGCTATGCATTTAGTAATGGTATTCCTTTGTATGATGATTACGGATATTTTTATACACCACAAAGTGTAGAAGTTCAAAAAGGCGACACTCTTTACAAAATTTCTCGCATATATAAAGTTCCTTTACGTGGCATAATTGAAGAAAATAACCTTTCTGCTCCATATGCTCTAAACGAAGGTCAAATCTTAAAATTGCCTCACAAAAAAACACATATCGTGCAAAAGGGCGAAACACTATATGCTATTTCAAAAAAATATAACGTAGATATTACATCTCTAAGTCGTTTAAATGATTTAGAAGCTCCATATGCCTTAAATGTAGGTCAAGCATTAGAGCTTCCAGGTAGTATTGTAAAATCATCTTCATCAACTAAAGATATATCAGGTGGTTCATCTAGATTTTCTTTCAAAAGATCATCACCAAAATCAACTCCAGACACCAAAGTTACTAATACAAAAAACATAGCAAAAACAAGTAAAAAAGTTGCATCTACAACTCCTCGAAAAAAGGTGTCAGCTTATCGCAAAACAAAATTCGTATGGCCTGTAAATGGTTCTGTTGTATCAAACTTTGGTTTTGTGGGGAAAGGTCGCAAAAATGACGGTATAAACATAAAAGCAGCACTTGGTACAAACATAAAGGCAGCAGACAAAGGTGTTGTGGCATATGCAGGAAACGAGCTAAAAGGGTTTGGAAATCTCGTTCTTATAAAACACTCAGATGGCTATATCACGGCATATGCGCATGCAGATAAAATATACGTTAAAAAAGGTCAAAAAGTATTACGTGGAGAAAAGATAGCAACAGTGGGTAATACCGGTAGTGTAAACTCTCCGCAACTTCATTTTGAGGTTCGTGCAGGTAAAAAGGCGGTAAATCCTCGTAAATATTTACCATAAAATATAAAATTTCGTTGTAAATCTTTGTTATTTAGGTTGTATAGCAATTTTTTTTAAGCTAAAATCTGCACACAAATTAATTTTTAATGGAGAAAAATATGTTTATATCAGAAGCTATGGCTGCAACAAGTGCAACCGCTGCGCAAGCTCCAATGGCTGGTTTCTTTACGCAGTTAATTCTTGTATTTGCAATTTTTTACTTTGTGCTTATTCGTCCTCAACAAAAAAAGATGAAAGAGCATGAAAATATGTTAAATGCAATAAAGCCAAAAGATGAGATAATAACCGGCGGTGGTATCTATGGAAAAGTTGTTGAAACTTATCCAGATGCCTTGGTTGTTGAAATTTCAAAAGGTGTAGAAATCAGAGTTTTACGTTCAAGCGTAAGAGACGTAGTTTCTGGACAAGAAAAACCATTAGAAAAGAAATAACTTAAAAAAGAGAGAGATAAATGTATAAACTATCACTAAAAAGAGTAATTATGATTTTGGTTGTTTGTGCACTAGGTGTTTTCTATTCTGTGCCAAACTTTGTAAAAGATGCCAAAACAACCCTTCCTTCATGGTGGCAACCTGTAAACCTAGGTCTAGATTTACAAGGTGGTTCAAGCTTATTGTTAGAAGTTGATTTAAATACAGCTCTAAAAGACAGAATGGAAAGCTTAGAAGATTCTGCTCGTGCTGCATTAAGAGAAACAAAAATTCGTTATCAATCAATCACATCTAATGAAAATGGTTTAAGAGTAAAGATAGAAAATCCAAATACTCGTACCAAAGCACATACTCCACTAAGAAGAATGGATGAAGGCTTAAAAGTAACAGAAGAGGGTGATACTCTAGTTGTTATGTATGATGAGCAAGCTCTAAACAATATCAAACTTAAGCTTGTTGATCAATCAATCGAAATCGTTCGTAAACGTATTGATGAATATGGTACAAACGAGCCAAGTATCCAAAGCCAAGGATATGGCCGTATCTTAGTTCAATTACCTGGTATTCAAAACCCTGAAGAGGTAAAAGCATTACTTGGTAAAACAGCTAAAATGACATTCCATTTAGTAGATAGTTCAACAACAGCTGTAGAGGCAAAACGTGGTAAGTTAAAAACTTCATCACGTGTAATTCGTGGCTCTTTAGGTGAACAATATGTTATTGTTAAAAAACCAGCAGTTGGTGGTGAAACTCTAACAGATGCATCTGTATCTTTCCAAGATGGTGCTCCAGCTGTAAGCTTCAAGTTCAACAATCTTGGTGCTAAAAAGTTTGGCGAAGTTACTAAAAACAACATAGGTGAACAACTAGCTATTGTTTTAGATAACGAAGTTATTTCAGCACCAACAATCCAATCTGCAATCACAGGTGGTTCAGGTGTAATTACTGGTAACTACACAGCAGAAACAGCACAAGAATTAGCATTGTTACTACGTTCAGGTGCGCTTCCAGCTCCATTAAATATTCTAGAAGAAAGAACAGTTGGTGCAGGACTTGGTGCAGACTCAATTGAAGCTGGTATTTTTGCATCAATCATCGGTTTTGTAGGTGTTGTTGTCTTCTTAATAGTTGCATATGGTTTGTTTGGTTTATTTACAACAATCACAGTGTTCTTCAACTTGTTCCTAATGCTTGGTGCATTAAGTATCATGGGCGCAACATTAACTCTTCCAGGTATTGCTGGTATTATCTTAACTATTGGTATGGCAGTAGATGCAAACGTTTTAATTTTCGAACGTATGCGTGAAGAAGTAAAAGGTGGACGTTCAATTAAAGATGCAATAGAATCAGGCTTTACAATCGCATGGGGTACAATTATTGACTCAAACTTAACAACCCTAATCGCAGCCGGCGTATTATTCTATTTTGGTAGTGGTCCAGTTCGTGGCTTTGCTGTAACATTGGTTGTTGGTATTGTTACATCTCTATTCACATCAGTAACAGTAACACGTTTGTTTATTACTGCTTGGTTTAATAAATACAAACCAAAAGTATTACCAATATAATTTGATAAGGAATAAAGAAAATGACAATGTTAAAATGGATTACAAAAGACACTCATATCGACTTTATGAAAGCAAGTGTTTTTACCTATATTCTTTCTACAGTTTTGGTAGTGTTATCATTCTTAAGTATGTACTACAAAGGTTTTAACTTTGGTATAGATTTTTCTGGTGGTGTTCTTATGGAAATTAAGTCAGAAAAAGCAATTGATGTAGAAGAAATTCGTTCAAAATTAAGCGTCTTAAAATTAGACGAATTAAATTTACAAACAATTGGTTCAGAAGGTAATGAACTAATGATACGTGCTCAAGCAGAAAATGCTGATGAAGAAGCTCAAAGAAAAGCTGTTATCGAAATCAAAAAGATTTTAGGCAATGATTATGAGTATCGTCGTGTAGAAAACGTTGGACCTCAAGTAGGTGACGAACTAAAAACAGCTGGTATAGTAGCATCAGTATTAGCTATGCTTGCTATTGCAATATACATTTGGGTTCGTTTTGAATGGCAATTTGCTTTAGGTGCATTAGTTGGTTTATTCCACGATATCATCATAACAATTGGTTTGTTATCATATTTTCGTTTTGATTTCAGCTTAACAACTGTTGCAGCAATTTTAACTCTAGTTGGTTATTCAATTAACGATACCGTTGTAACATACGATCGCATTCGTGAAAATTTGAAGAAATATCGCAAAATGCCACAAACAGAGTTGCTAAACAAGAGTATTAATGATATTTTCTCACGCACAATTTTAACAGGTGTAACAACACTATGTGCGGTTATTCCTTTGTACTTGTGGGGTGGTGAAGCATTAGCAAGTTTTGCATTCACAATTTTAGCAGGTCTTATCATTGGTACATATTCATCTATTTATGTATGTACAACATTCTTAAATCTCTTTGATTTAAGAGCTGTAAATCACAAAGATGAAGACAATGTATTTGCAACAATTGGTTAATTCTAAGCCAAACAAAAACACCCCTACAGATTATTCTGCAGGGGTGTTTTTTTAATTATAAGCGCTCTTTGTATCTTGTTTATTTTTATTGCAGTTAGGTATAATATCGTAGTCAATAAAATCTTTATCAGCTTGCTTAAAAACTTCTTCAGCAAAAGCTAATTTTGCCACATGAGTAATAAAAAGAGGTCGTTCAAGTTTTAGTTTTCCGAGAGTTTCTTCTAATGCTTCAAAGCTATCATAAATAGTTCCAACAAAAATCATATTTTCTCTTAAGCTATTTAAATCTCTTCTATTCATTTTCATACCTCATAATGCTGTTAAGCCAACGTATAAAAAATATAATTTAGAAGACAAATTTAAACCTCAAAATAAAGCTATATTGACAATATTTTTTTACCGATTCTAACTTAAAAAATTTTGTTTTATGTTATTATTTTTTCTATGTTTAATGGTTTTATCATGACCAGTAATGAAATGTCTTTTATTCCAGTTATCAGCAACTAATCCAATTATATCATCCATATTGCCACATTCATTAACATTAAATTTGCTAGATAAATCATAAACAACATAGTTTGCAATATTTACTCTGTTCATCTGCGCCTCCTCTTAAAAACAAAAAAAATATAACTCAATATCTTTTTCATATAAAGTGGATATAAAACTAATGTCTATGTTAATAAGGGGGTCTATATGCTAGACACCCTACTAAAGTTTTATAATAACTTAATTTATTCTTAAAAAGACTAATTGTCTAATTTTTCTTTCAAAAGTTTATTTACAACACCAGGGTTTGCTTTACCTTGAGTTTGTTTCAAAACTTGCCCTACAAACCAACCAAGCAAATTGTTTTTACCAGCTTTGTAGCTTTCAACATTTTGAGGATTGTTTGCAATTATTTCATCAACAATAGCCTCAATTTGAGAAGTATCAGAAACTTGTTTTAGTCCCTTTTCTTCAACGATTACCTCTGGGTCGCCACCTGTTTCAACCATAATCTCAAAAACATCTTTAGCAATTTTTCCAGATATAACGTCTTTAGAAATAAGCTCAACAAGTTTACCTAAATTTTTAGCACTAACAGGTGAGTTTTTAATATCGACATTCTTCTTATTAAGCATTGCAAAAAAGTCGCCCATAAGCCAGTTAGCAACCTTCTTAGCATCATGTCCATCAGATGCTTCTTCAAAAAACTCTGCAACTTCTTTGTTTTCACAAATAACACTAGCATCATATGCTGTTAGCCCCATGTTATCCATATAGCGTTTTTTCTTAGCATCAGGAAGCTCAATTAGTTCGCTTCTAATTTTCTCAATAAATTCATCAGACAAAATAAGCGGTGGTAAATCAGGCTCAGGAAATTGTCTATATTCATGAGCATACTCTTTTCTACGCATATATTTAGTTTCACCAGTAACTTGGTCAAACTGTCTTGTTTCCTGCTCAAAGCTACCGCCATTTTCATAGATTTCTAATTGTCTCTTTGCTTCAGCTTCAATTGCTTGCATTGCAAATCTAACACTATTAACGTTCTTTACTTCGCATCTAGGTCTAAAACCTGTTTCGCCAATTTTTCTAATAGAAACACTGGCATCACATCTCATAGAACCTTCTTCCATATTTCCGTCGCAAGTTCCAAGATATCTAACAATAGAACGTAATTTTTTCAAAAAAGCACCTGCTTCTTCTGGGCTTCTAAAGTCAGGTTTAGTAACAAGTTCCATCAAACCAACACCAGCTCTATTGTAGTCAATAAAGCTTTTTCTTGGGTCAATGTCATGGATAGATTTACCGGTATCTTGCTCTATGTGGATTCTCTCAATACCTATTTCTTTTGTTGTTCCATCACTAAGGTCTATGCTAACTCTACCTTCACCAACTAAAGGATGTTTTTCTTGAGTTATTTGATATCCTTGAGGAAGGTCTGGGTAAAAGTAATTCTTACGAGAAAATTCTGAATAATTATTTATTTTGGCATTTAATCCAAGGCCAGTTTTAACCGCTTGCTTAACGCATTCCATATTGAGCACAGGAAGCATTCCAGGCATAGCAACGTCAACAAACGAAACGCACTCATTTGCATCTTCACCAAATTTAGTAGATGCACTACTAAAAATTTTAGATTTAGATATAATTTGGCAGTGGATTTCAAGACCACAAATTACTTCCCATTTTTCGCCATTAGATGCTGTTAAAATATATTCTGCCATGTTTTATACCCTCTTAAAATTAGCACTAAGTTCTAATTGATATGCTGCCTTAAATATTGTTTCTTCATCAAAAGACTTACCAATAAATTGCATACCCAAAGGAAGTCCATTTTTTGATAATCCAATAGGTAAGCTCATAGCAGGAAGTCCAGCCAAGTTAACAGAAACAGTAAACACATCATTTAAATACATATTAATAGGGCTCTCGTTCATCTTTTTATCGCCAATAGCAAATGCTTCAATAGGGCTAGTTGGTGTTAAAATAACATCACATTTTTTGAAAGCTTCATCAAAATCGTTTTTAATTAAACGTCTAACTTTTTGAGCTTTCAAATAATATGCGTCATAAAATCCTGCAGAAAGCACATATGTACCAACTAAAATTCTTCTTTTAACTTCTTTGCCAAATCCATTTGTTCTTGTGTTGATATGAAGCTCTTCCATACTAGCGCCATTAACTCTATTGCCGTATCTAATGCCGTCATATCTAGCTAAATTAGAAGAGGCCTCAGCAGGTGCAATTACATAGTAAGCAGGTAGCGCATATTTAGTATGAGGAAGGCTGATATTTACAATTTCTGCTCCCTTTTCCTTCATCATTTCAATTGCTTTATCCCAATATTTTGCAATCTCTTCATTTAGTCCATCAGGTCTATATTCATTTGGAATACCTATTTTTAATCCTTTAATATCTTGCCCTAAAAAGCTTTCAAAATTAGGTACAGTTTTTCTAGCAGATGTAGAGTCTTTTTCATCAAATCCAGCCATACTATTTAGCATTAAAGCGCAGTCTCTAACATCTTTACAAATAGGACCAGCTTGGTCTAAAGATGAAGCAAATGCGATTACACCATATCTAGAACATCTACCATATGTAGGTTTAATACCTGTAACACCACAAAAAGCAGAAGGTTGACGTATAGAGCCACCTGTATCAGTACCAGTTGCACCTGCGCACATGTTTGCACTAACAGCAGCCGCAGAACCACCAGAGCTACCACCTGCCACAAGTTTAACATCTTTACTCCATGGGTTAACAACAGGGCCAAAATAACTAGTTTCATTACTTCCACCCATTGCAAACTCATCAAGATTTAATTTACCTAAAAAAACAGCCCCATCATTGAGCAAATTTTGTGTAACAGTAGATTCGTATTGTGGTACAAAATTATCAATAATCCTAGAGCAAGCAGTGGTTCTAATATCCTTTGTGCAAAACAAATCTTTAATACCAAGAGGTATACCATCTAAAGCCTTGTTAGTTCCATTTATGTATCTTTTTTCAGATTCTTTTGCTTGTTCCAAAGCCTTATCTTCAGACATAGTTACATAAGCATTATATTTTTTATTATCCTCTAATTTTTTAATATAAGCGTCTGTAAGCTCAACAGGAGAAATTTCTTTTGCTTTTAGTTTAGCAAGAGATTCGCTAATAGTTAATCTTGTTAAATCTGTCATATTATTACTCCACAACCTTAGGTACTGCAAAATATCCAAATTCCTTTTGAGGAGCATTGGCTAATATTTTTTGGCTTTGGCATCCTTCAACAACTTCATCTTCACGTAAAAAGATAGGCTCATTATGTGGAGAAACCAAAGGTTCAACCCCATCAGTATTTACTTCACCCAATTCTTCAACCCATGCCAAAATTTTATTAAATTCTTTTTGTGTTTCTTCTAATTTATCTTCTTCAACACCAAGTCTTGCCAAGTATGCAATTTGTTTTACTGCATCATTATCAATAGCCATTACGATTCTCCTATTAAAATTCTAAAAACTTCTACCATAATTACACTTATTTTCAAGTTTAAATTTTACAAAACAAAAGAGTATAGAAATGCTTTTTTTACTGCAAATAATTTTTTTTCTGTCATTATGTAACACAAGAGGTGTAAGATGATAGTAAAGCTATATAAAAATATAGAAAAAATATGGTTCAAAATAGATCAAAAAATAAGATTTATTCTTGTTGGAGGTTTTAATACTGCTGTTTCTTTTTTGATATATTATATGTTTTTATATTTTACATCAGGCAAGGAGCAACTATCACTTTTGTTGATGAATTTGGTTAACATCAACATCTCTATTGCAACTATGCGTTATTATGTTTTTCAAGGTACAGGACCTATCTTAAAAGAATACACTAAAGCATTTTCATCATATATTGTTTTGTATTTTATAAATATGGGATTGTTAGCAATGTTTGTTCATTTAATTCATGTACAAGAAACATTATCTCCAAATAGTATGTTATTGGCAATTCCTAATCTAAACAAAGCTATTGCGCAACTTTGCTCGGTTGTAATAATCACTATTATGACATTCTTTGTTCATAAATATTTTTCATTTAGAAAAGAAAATTAATTATTGCACCAAATTTTTAACAGCCAAAAACTTTTCTAAAATACTTTTATCAGAATAGTAGTCTGGAACAATTCTATTGTGGGTTAATGTTATGTTAGAAACATATTTTCCACTTCTTGATACTTTATCAAGAACCATCTCATTTGCTCTTATGCTCTGTACTTCTTTGGTTAATAACTTTAAGTAATCATCAATATTAACCTCAATAATAGATTTTACCTCACCATCTGATTTACTAAAATCCATATCCTTTAGTTCTTTATCAATTTTTAGCGCATAAAAGTGCTGGAATTCTCTAATTTTATAAGTTTCAGATGGGTTGATATTACAGATTCTAATTCCTAAAAAGCTCCAATCTTTTTCATCAATATCAAACCCAAGCTCTTCTTTGATTTCTCTTTTTCCTGCATCAGCAACGCTTTCATTGTCTTCAATGTGTCCACCAACTGCAAAATCAATATAATCGTCCCTTTCAAAGGTGTACGATTCTTTAGGATAAATGGTCTGAAAATATACGGTTTTCTTATTAGGATTATATAAAACACCACCAAAAACTTTGTGCCACAACCCTTTTTGATGTACTACTTTTTTATCTTCCATACCAATAGAAGTCATTTGCTCATTATATATTTTTAACATTTTTGTAAATAGCTCCCCATAATTTTCTTTTTACCAACTTTGTCAAAAAATACTTCGCATTTTTCTCCGTCAACATTGATGATTTTACCGTATCCAAAGCTTGGATGGTATACTCTAATTCCAACTAAAGGACTAGTCTTTTTTGTTTGATAAAAATAATCATTTTGTGCTTTTTTATTATAGTATCCATTGCTAGAATAGCCATCATAACCAGCATCTTCATAGCTATCAAAATATCCACTTTTTTCCTTTTTCTTGTATTGTGAACCATAGCTAGAATATCCATTATCATAAGAAGATGATTTGTTATAATAATCCCTGCCTCCGCCATAACTATAGTTGTAGTTATTACCATAGTTACTAGTTTTAGGTTTTGCATACCCAGTGTTATTAATTAACTCAATGCAAGAAGGAGGTAGCTCGTTTAAAAATCTTGAAGGATTATATGTTTGCCATTGTCCATAGAGTTTTCTATTAAAAGACATGGTGATATACAAAATCTTTTTAGCTCTAGTAATAGCCACATAAGCAAGTCTTCTTTCTTCTTCAAGTCCTTCATCTTCACTACAATCTAAGCATTTTTGATGAGGGAAAATACCTTCTTCCCATCCAGGGAGAAACACCGCATCAAATTCCAAACCTTTAGCAGCATGAAGTGTAGATATAATAACCTTATTCTCATTGCTATTGTATTCATTATCAATAACAAGGCTAACATGCTCTAAAAATGTTCCCAAATTTGGATAAGTTTCACTATCACTCATCACATTAAGAAGTTCTTTTATATTTTCGATTCTACCTGGAGCTTCAACGGATTTGTCATTTTCTAGCATCTCCATATAGCCAGATTCATTTACAACTTGTTCAGCAAATTCTCCAAGGCTAATTGCTTGCATAACCTTGCGCCATTCCGTCATAAGGTTGATTACATTATCAAGTGCGCTTTTTGTTTTTCCGCTAAATAATCCTTCGTCAACCATATTAACCATTGTTTGATACAATGGTGTTTTATCAAACTTTGCTCTATCTCTAATTTTATCAACTGTTTTGTCGCCAATTCCTCTTGCAGGTTTGTTGATTATTCTCTCAAAAGCCAAATCATCACTAGGTTGTAAAATAAGCCTAAAATAAGCAAGCATATCTCTAATTTCAGCTCGTTCATAGAACTTTAATCCGCCAACAACTTTGTAAGGAATAGATTCTTTGATGAAAATTTCTTCAAAACTTCTTGTTTGAGATGCAGTTCTAACCAAAATAGCCATTTCTTCATAATCATAACCATCATATCTTAGGCTATGTATTCTTTCAGCAATATATTTAGCTTCATCATCACCACTATAAGTGCTAACAACTTTAATCTTTTCATTTTTGCATCCAGAAATAGGGCTATGCTCAGCAACTCTTAAAGTTTTTCCTAGTCTTTTAGAGTTATGTTTAATTACTGCACTAGCCGCTGTTAAAATATTTTCAGTAGAGCGGTAATTTCTTTCTAGCCTAATTGTTTCAGCCTCAGGAAAGTCGCTATTAAATTTCAAAATATTTTCAATTTCAGCGCCTCTCCAAGAATAAATAGATTGGTCGTCATCACCAACACAGCAAATATTTCTATACTTTTGAGAAAGAAGTCTTAAAAGCAAATATTGAGTAATATTTGTGTCTTGATATTCATCAACCATTATATACTTAAATCTTTCTTGGTATTCATTTAGTATTTCAGGATTCTTAAGCAAAATATCCAAAACATAGAGCAATATATCGCCAAAATCCACGCAGTTAAGCTCAATCAAACGATTTTGATATTCTTTATAAATAAAAGTTGTCATATTGTTTTTATATTCATTTACAACTTTATCAGCTGTTAAGCCCTTGTCTTTAAAGCGAGAAATTTTCTCTAATACTGCTTGAGGAGTAAATTGCTTTTCATCAATATTGTTGTCTTGTAAAATTTTTTTAATAACTCTCTTTTGGTCGTCTTCGCCAAGTATTGTAAAATTGTCTTTTAATCCTGCTTTTTCAGGAAATCTTCTCAATATTTTAACGCAAATACTATGAAATGTTCCAAGCCAAACAGAATTTACTGTATCGCCAATAAACCCTCTAACACGTTCTTTCATTTCATTAGCAGCTCTGTTAGTAAAAGTAACTACCAAGCAATTCCAAGGTCTTGCAATGTTGTTGTTTAAAATATATGCAAGTCTAGTTGTTAAAACCTTTGTTTTACCTGTTCCAGCACCAGCTAAAACAAGTAAAGGTCCTTCTGTTTTAAGGACGGCTTGTTTTTGTTCGGGATTAAGCCCATCAACAAAACTAGGTTCTGGTCTTAAAGCGCTAATATTATCAAAAATATTAGGAGCTAATTCGTTTTCATTATCGTCAAAATCAAAAATGTTACTCATCTTATAATATTTCTTGTTTTTTTATCCTATGAATCTTATATATATCTCTATAAAGTATCTTTTCATAAATAAAAAGTATTTTGTTTTAATTTAGAACAGAAATAAAACATTGGGGGATTTTATGAGCGACGTAAAAGAAAAAATCATAGCTTTGCAAAAATATCTAGATAGCAAAATCATAGGTCAAAAAGACTTAGTAGAAAAGCTTATAATAACATTATTGGCAGATGGTCATGCGTTGTTAGAAGGTGCTCCTGGTCTTGCAAAAACAAAAGCCATAAAAACTCTTTCAGAATGTATCAAAGCAACTTTTAATCGTATTCAGTTCACCCCAGACTTGTTGCCATCAGATATAACCGGAAGTGAAATTTATGTGGCAGAACGTTGCGATTTTGATTTTAGAAAAGGTCCAATCTTTGCAAATCTAGTTTTGGCAGATGAAATAAATCGTGCGCCAGCAAAAGTTCAATCTGCGTTGTTAGAATCAATGGCAGAGCGTCAAGTAAGTGTTGGCGGTAAACAATATAAACTTCAAGAACCATTTATGGTTTTAGCTACCCAAAACCCAATCGAACAAGAAGGAACATACAATCTTCCAGAAGCTCAATTAGATAGATTTTTAATGTATATCAAAATAGATCATCCAAATGCCGAAACAGAGCACAAAATTCTAAAATTAGTAAGGTCAGAGCAATTAGGAACTAAAGAGCAAGACCTAAGTTGGCAAGAATTCTCTAAAACTGTAGGTAAGCTAGAAATAGCAGATATCTTAAATGCTAGAAGGGAAGTTTTATCTATTCACATGAGTGATGCTTTAGAAGAATATCTCGTTCAGTTAGTTGTTGCAACACGTAGCCCTGAAAAATACGATTCTTCACTAAAAAATAGTATTCTATTTGGAGCAAGCCCACGTGCAACAATTGCTTTAGATAAGTGTTCTAAAATTCATGCATGGCTTGATGGACGAGATTTTGTAACTCCAGATGATGTTCATGCTGTAATATATGATGTTCTTCGTCACAGAATAATCTTAAGCTTTGAAGCTCAAGCAGAAGGCATTACAACAGATGATGTAATAACATCATTATTAAAAACAGTTCCATTACCATAATATAATGGCATAAAAGAATGATATTTTTTAAAAAGAAAATAGAAGAAAAGCAAAAATCTAATGGCTTATATGCAAGCCTAGATGATTTGTTTGAGCAAAAAAAATATCTTCCATACATAAAACAACATCACAATAACGTTACATCAGATAATGTTGGTAATATTCGCTCAGCCTTTAAGGGAAGAGGTATAGAGTTTGAAGAAGTTCGCTTATATAGCTTTGGAGATGATGTAAGAGACATAGACTGGCGTGTGACGGCAAGACTTGGAAATACTTTCACAAAAGTATTCTCTGAAGAAAAAGACCGTGAAGTATATGTTGTTCTAGATTTGTCGCCATACATGGTTTTCGGTACAAAAAAGGAGCTAAAATCAGTTTCGGCCTCCAAAATCTCTGCTTTGCTTGGTTGGCAAAGCTTGTCCAATAAAGACCGCTTTGGTTTGATGTTATATGATGGTAAAACAACAAAACTATACAAGCCGCAAAGCAATCAAAAAAATCTAATGGCAATTTTAAAAGCAATATCAAGTACAAGCAAAAAGATACTAAACAACAAACAATACACAAAATCAGACCTAAAAGATCCACTAGAACTTTTGCAATATAGTATAAAATCAAGAGCAATGGTTTTTGTTGTAAGTGATTTTAAAAACACATCAGAAGAAGCGCTAAAATCATTAGTTGCATTAACAAAAAAATGCCGAGTATATTGCATAAATGTCTACGATTACGTAGAAGAAATACCACCATCAAATGGAGAATATGTAGCAGAATATAATGGCAAAAGATTATTTTTTAATACTATGTCATCAGATTTTAAAGATACATATTATGAATATTTTGCAAAAAAACGCCAAACAATGGAAAAGTTCTGCAAAAAATTTAATTGCCAATACATAAACATCAGAACCGACAAACCACTACATAAACAATTAAAAATTTTATAATTCTTTAACTATCGCATATTACAATACCTCATAAATAAAGAGGGTTATTATGAAAAAAATATCAATCATATTAAGTATAGCAGTCATATCACTTTTAAGTATATGGTATTATCATTTAAACAAAATAACTATAAGTGTTATTGTTCCGGTATATAATTCAGAAAAATATATCTCTCGTTGTCTAGATAGTATACTTAAGCAAAAAGGTAATTTTGAAATTGTAATAGTTGATGATGGTTCAACAGATTTAAGTCCCAAAATCCTTAAAGAATATCAAAAAAATAATTCCAATATAAAAATAATTACTCAAAAAAACGAAGGGGTATCATCCGCACGAAACAAAGGACTAAAGGCCTCAACCTCAAAATACATAACTTTTGTAGATAGTGATGATTGGTTAGAGCCAAATGCTTTCAAAACAGCAATAAACATAATAAAAAAAGATTCTCCAGATGTTTTACTAACTGGATACTATGATGTATATGATAGGGAGTGGGTAAAAAATGTAAGAGGAGAGGCGGATGCTAAAAAAGCCCCAGAAATAAAAAAATATCCAACACGTTCATTAGATAAATTACAAATATTTTCTCCATTCAAAGCAAAAGAAGCATATAGTGATTTATATTATTCAGGAACAGATATTCGAGGTAAGTTTTTCTTAAAAACCTTTATAGATAAGCATAATTTATTCTTTACCGAAGATATAAATTGCGCAGAGGATATAATTTTTATATTCCAAGCATTTCTAAATGATTCGCTCGTATCTGTAACAACAGAGCCGATATATAATTACTATAACAGAATAGATAGCGTATCCAAGAGTGAAAATATTATAAATTGGGCTCAAAAAAGCACTCAAAAAATGAAAGAAAAACCAGAATATAAAAACGCAAACCGAAAAACTCAAATGCTAATAGATGATAGCTTCTTATTTTTGACAACTTTAGGTATAACAAATATATTGCGATATAAATCAACATTAGATGAAGTTAAAGCCCCCATAATGGAGGCTTACAATAGTTTCTCAATATATAACTCGACCGAGAAAAAAAGTTTAAGAAATTTGAAACAACTTCATAAACTTATTTTTGGTAGCAATCTTAATCAGCCTCTTTGATGCGCTCAATATTTGCGCCAACAGCTTTTAGTTTTTCTTCCAATTTTTCATAGCCTCTATCAAGGTGATAAACTCTATTAACAATAGTTTCTCCTTCAGCAACAAGGCCAGCTAAAACAAGAGCAAAAGAAGCTCTTAAATCTGTTGCCATAACTGGAGCACCAGAAAGTTTTTCAACACCTCTAACAATAGCAGAAGCTCTACCATGAATATTTATGTTTGCCCCCATTCTGCAAAGCTCAGGAACATGCATAAAACGATTCTCCCAAATACTTTCAGTAACCAAAGATGCACCTCCAGCAACAGTCATCAAGGCCATATATTGAGCTTGTAAATCTGTTGGAAAGCCTGGGTAGTAGTCTGTATAAATGTCTTCACCAACTAAGCTCTTGCCTCTAGCGTCAACAATAATAGAGTTATCTAAGTATTCAATACTAACACCCATCTTCTCTAAAACTCTTAAAGGTTGTTGAAGGTGTTCTGCATTAGCATTAACAAGCTCGATTCTACCTTTTGTAATAGCAGCCGCAATTGCATAAGAACCAGCTTCGATTCTATCAGCAACAACTCCATGAGTCGTCCCATTAAGCTCTGTAACGCCTTCAATAGTCAAAATAGAAGTACCGCGTCCTTGAATCTTTGCGCCCATAGAATTAAGCATATCAATCAAATCAGTAATTTCAGGCTCTTTAGCCGCATTTTCTATCTTTGTAGTACCTTGCGCAAGGGTTGCAGCCATAAGAATATTGCAAGTAGCTCCAACAGAAGCCTTGCTAAATATAATATGCGCACCTTTTAATCCATTAGGAGCATCAGCAATAACATAACCATTTTTGATTTCAATATTAGCGCCCATTTGCTCTAAAGAATTTAAGTGAATATCAATAGGTCTAGCACCAATTGCACAACCTCCAGGAAGAGAAAATTCAACATGTTTAAATCTAGCAAGCAAAGGACCCAAAACATAGTAAGAAGCTCTCATCTTTCTAACATAGTCATAAGGTGCAATAAGTTCTTTTATTTCGTCAGCTTTATAAACATAAGATGTTGAAGGCATTCCATTATATGTGTCATCTCTTTTTTCAACCTTATGTCCCATAAATTGAAGCAATCCATTAAGGAAAGTTATGTCAGAAAGATTAGGGATATTTCGTAAAACAACTTCTTTATTAGTCAATAATGATGCGCAAACCAAAGGAAGTGCCGCATTTTTTGCACCGCTAATGTTAATTTTTCCTTCTAAAACATTTCCGCCAATAATTTTAATCTTATCCATAGTAGTCTCTTTCTTTCATAAGGTTATTTAGATTGTAAGGTTTTATTTTTTTGCTTTAGTTCTGCTTCTTGCTTTTTTCTTTTCTCAAGATTCTTTTTCAAAGCTTTAGCTTCTTTTTCAAAGCGAATATCTTTTTGCTTTTTTTGTGCGCACGTCATAACATATCCCCTAAAATAAAATTGATGACTATATATAAACCCCAAACTTTTAAAGAACGCAAGCATAATTTTACTTATTTTTTATAAATTAAAAACAATATGTTAAAAAAAAATCACAAAAAAACGAATTTTTTTGTTGCATTTACAAAAAACTATGTTATAAAACACCCTTGTTAAGTGATGCGGGCGTAGCTCAGGGGTAGAGCGCACCCTGGCCAAGGTTGATGTCGAGGGTTCAAACCCCTCCACCCGCTCCAATCAAAAGGGCCACCGAAAGGTGTTCTTTTTCATTGGCTAAGAGGGTGTGGTATTTGAACCCGAAAAGAGGGTTCGACTACCAGCGAAAGGCGAACGGAAGTGCGCCGGTAAGCGTTAGCTTATGAGCGCCTGTGCGATAGAGCAAAGCGAAAATCAATCCCTTAAAAACAAAAAAGCACCTTTATTTAGGTGCTTTTTTATTAGAACTATTTGTGAAAATATCCTTTTAAATAATAATAGGCGAACCTACATAAAAAGAAGAAAATCACAAAGGGGGCAAAAACTGCAGAACAGAGCACAGCTAGTCCAAAAAATAAAACATTTGGAAATATTTCTAGCAATCCCCAACCAGCAAAAAACATTATCAAGAAAGCAAGAGCAACCGAACCAGCATCTATTAGCTTATCTCTAGAATAACGCCATGCTTTACTAAGTTTTTTATTCTTCATAATTTAATAATTATAAGTGTTTTCCTAAAAGACAATATTACAACTGATTATTTTTGTCAATATTTTAAAGTGTTGACAAAAAGGTCAAGGTGTGTTACATTATTAAACAAACCAAATTATATAGATATACATTATGAAAAAAGACGTAAAAATCACAAATGTGGTTGTTGATGAGGATGGATTTCACATCTCAACCGAGGAAGATATTCACTTCTTCATGGAAAAGAAACTTATCGGAGACATTGTCCCTAAGACCGGCGATATTGTAACCCTTCACACATACGGTGGTAGCTGTATTAGGGGAATGGATATAAACTCTAAGCCAATCTACTACAAAACAGATGAAGACCTTGAAAAGGATGCTGAAGCTTTCAGAGAGCAAGAAAAAAAGAGAAAACAGGCAAGTTTTGAGAAAAACAAGCCAACTTTAGACAGGCTCTTTTCACTTCTCCCAAAGCTTCTTCAGCATCGTATCGAGATGTTTAGGACATTTGTTCCTAACTATCGCATCGAGTGGGAGATGTATGAGCTCACCGCCGTTTTTCTTGGCTACAAGGTTTACCTTAACTGCAAAGCTCAGAGTTATGACGAGTTTTGCCAAAAGGTTGATAAATTCGACATTGGCAAATATGTTCGTACCCACAAAGAGCTTAAGACCTTTGGTATGTCCTTAAATCAGGGAGACTTTGCCCGCTACCTTGCAAAAGGAATTTTTGGAGATGTGTACAACAGAAACATTGACATTAACAATCCAAAGCTAGACGATTTGAAAGAAGCTTGGGTTATGTATGCTCCTGATGCCATTTCTCCAATCACTGGAGGTACCCTCCATCCAAGAGGAAAGTATGTAGAAGAATACATCACCAAAAATCGCTAATTAAAAAACAGCTCTAAGCCCGTCTTAGGGCTGTTTTTTTTATTTTAAATCATAGATTAACCAAATCTTCAAGACTATATAATATAGTAATATATATTACATAACAACAAAGGGGTGAACAATGGCGATATTTGGTAAAGATAAAGAACAAGAAGAACAAACACAACAAGCTCAACCTAAACCATCAGTTATGAGTAGTGCAGCCCTCCTAAAAAAAGAGGCAACAATCCCTCAAAAGGTTATTGAAGATAGTCTTCCTAAAACAACCAATGATGCAAAATTTTCAGATTTATACATAACCCCAGATAAAACTTGCTACATATGGAGTGGCAAATCTAATAGTGGATTAAAAGTTGCAAAATTCGTTGACTTGCAAGAGTTTATCAATGCCGTAATCGAAAAATATGATGGTCATAATGCTAGTTATTCTCTTCAGTTCAAAGGGAGAGATTATCGTATAGAAAGAACCGTTGCACTAAAAGGTGAACAATATTGTGCTCGCAAAATGCCAACCTCAATTCCAAATTTAGAAAAATTAGGCTTACCAGGTGGAATATATCGTCAACTATTAACCTTAGCAGATAAAAGTGGCTTAATTCTAATTGCCGGAGCCACTGGAACAGGAAAAAGCACAACCATTTCAGCTCTCTTAAAAAAATACCTCCAAACCGAAGGAGGATATGCATTCACAATTGAAGATCCAATAGAAATGCCTCTAGATGGTATATATGAAACAGTAAATGGTGATTTAGGACTTTGCAAACAAACAACACCACCAAATGGTAAATGGGAAGAGGGCATCAAATCAGCACTTCGCTCAAAGCCTCGCTATATTTATCTAGGGGAGATACGCTCTCCTGAAGCCGCCGAAGAGCTACTTCGTGCCGCAACATCAGGACACCTTGTATTTTCAACCATACATGCAAACAATGTTGCAGATGCTGTAAATGCCTTAGCTAAATATGCCGCATCAAGTGGTATAAGTGAAGAATTAGCATATGGATTAATGGCAAACGGGTTGCTTGCATGCATACATCAAAATCTTGTAGGTTCACCTAAACGTTTACGAGCAGAAGCTTTATTTGCAAATCCAAACATACATGGGGGATGTGCTGTTCGAACAATGCTAAAAAGTGGAAAACTAAGCATAGCAACACTACTTGAACAGCAAAAAACTAAAATGGAAAAAGGTTTGCCATTGTTTGAAACCCCGCAACCATAGTTTAGCACAAGCCCCAAAAAGCTATCCTCGATTGAGTTTAGCTTCTTTTGTCATCCCTCGTTTTGCCTTAGCAAAACGTCAAGGGATCTCATTCTAGTCTCCCATTTCTAAACATTTTTTAATTTTATAAAGAAGACTATTCTTATTTCTAGGATCCTCTAGCATTTCCCTTATTTTATCATTTCTTGCCAAATCAATAGCAGTTCTTCCATCTACATCTTTAGCTAAAATATCCGCCCCTCTTTCTAATAACAATTTTACAATTTCACTATAACCCCATCTAGAAGCCAATATAAGCGAAGTATCTCCATCATTATCTTTAGCTTCAATATCCGCCCCCTTTCCTAATAATAATTTTACAACTTCACTATGACCATCATAAGAAGCCGCCATAAGCGACGTCCATCCAGATATAGATTTAGCCTCAATATTTGCCCCTCTTTCTAATAATAATTTTACAACTTCACTATGACCATCACCAGAAGCCCCCATAAGCGACGTCCATCCAGAGTTATCTTTAGCTTCAATATCTGCCCCTTTTTCTAATAATAATTTTACAACTTCACTATGACCTCTACGAGAAGCCCCCATAAGCGACGTCCATCCAGCTCTATCTTTAGCTTCAATATCCGCCCCTTTTTCTAATAACATTTTTACAACTTCAGTATGCCCAAACAAAGAAGCCCACATAAGCGACGTCCTTCCATCTACATCTTTAGCTTCAATATCCGCCCCCTTTTCTAATAATAATTTTACAACCTCACTATGACCTTTATAAGAAGCCCACATAAGCGAAGTACTTCCATAATCATTCTTAGCCACAATATCCGCCCCTTTATTTATTAACTCTTTTACTTTTTCAAAATTTATTTCATTCTTTATACATTCCTTAATCAACTCTTCCTCTAATTCTTTAGCTCTTTTTTCATCAATAAACTCTTTAGCACCATTTTCCTCTAAAAACTCGCAAACATTACTTAAACCTTTTTCTTTGGCTACAAATAGAGCAGACTTTGCGCCATACAAAGCATTCACATCTCCCCCTAATTTAACAAGCATATCAAGCTTAGCAAGCTTAATATGTTCTGCCATTTCTTCATCTTTGATAATCTCTATCAATTGGCTTTCTAACGTTACTTCACTCATATTTGCCTCATTTCTTCTAAAAAATATAGCCTATTTTATCACAAAATTCCCAGCTTTGCAATAAATATCTCCCCAGACGTCATCCTTGATTACATTCCTAACCTGTCATCCCTCGATTGCGTTTAGCAATCGTCAAGGGATCTCCAAATTAAACCATTTATTTATCCATGCTAAACACTTGCTTAATCTTACTAGCCAAAGACATTTTTCCACTATTCTCTTTTTCATTTCTCTTATCAATAGCGTCAATTATTGTCTTTTTTGTTTTTTCATCTCGCGCCATTGTTATTGCGTTATAGCCTTCATCATCTCTAATAAGAACATTAGCTCTATTTTCTATTAAAATTTTAATAGCCTTAACAGAGCCATGAGTAGAAGCAAGCATTAATGCCGTCAATCCTTCTTTATTTTTAACATCAATATTGGCATCATTTTTTATCAAATATTCAACAATTTCTGCATTGTCATAACGAGAAGCCCATATCAAAGCTGTGCAGTCTTCTTTGTTTTTAATATTAACATCAGCATTGTTTTTTACTAAACATTTAACTATTTCAATATGATTATACGCGGATGCCCACATTAATGCCGTAGCTCCATGATTATTTGTTTCATTAACGTCAGCTCCATTTTTGATTAAAAGCTCAACAACATCTAAATGACCATTAAATGATGCTTCCATCAAAGCTGTATAGCCAGAATCATCTTCTGCATTAACATCCGCCCCCATATCAATCAATTCATTAATTTCAGCAATATTTATATTTTCAGCTTCACTTGCACAAATTTTATATAATTTTTCACCAAGTTCATTTACTTTTTCTTCATCAATAAAATCTCTAGCCTTGTTGTCTTCCAATATTTTTGCAATTTTTTCTTCTTTTACTTCATTTGCGAGCTTTAAGGCAGACTTTGCGCCATACAAAGTATTAACATCAACGCCAAGTCTAACCAACATATCAAGCTTAGCAAGCTTAATCTTTTCCTCCATCTCTTTATTTTGAATTATCTCAAACAACTGCTTTTCTAAAATATTCTCACTCATTTTAGTCTCCCATTCCAAAACCTCTTTTAATTTTATAAAGAAAACTATTCTTATTTCTAGCATCCTTTAATATTTTCTTTGTGTCATCATATTTTGCCAAATCAAGAGCTGTTTTTCCATAATCATTTTTAGCCTCAATATCCGCCCCTTTTTCTAATAATACCTTAACTACATCACTATGACCATTTGATGAAGCCCACATAAGCGAAGTATTTCCTTTATTATCTTTAGCTTCAATATCCGCCCCTTTTTCTAATAACAATTTTACTATTTCACTATACCCTTTGTAAGAAGCCCATATAAGCGAAGTATCTCCATCTACATTTTTAGCATCAATATTAGCCCCTTTTTCTAATAATACCTTAACTACATCACTATGCCCCCCTTCTGAAGCACATATAAGCGAAGTATCTCCATCTACATTTTTAGCCTCAATATTAGCCCCTTTTTCTAATAACAGTTTTACAACTTCACTTTTACCATTTGATGAAGCCAACATAAGCGACGTCCTTCCATCATTATTTTTAGCCTCAATATTCGCCCATTTTTCTAATAACAGTTCTACAACTTCACTATGACCATTATGAGAAGCAAACATAAGCGAAGTCCATCCAATTATATTTTTAGCCTCAATATTTGCCCCTCTTTCTAATAATACCTTAACTACATCACTATGACCTCTACGAGATGCCCACATAAGCGACGTCCTTCCATCTACATCTTTAGCTTCAATATCCGCCCCTTTATTTATTAACTCTTTTACTTTTTCAAAATTTATTTCTTTCTGACCACATTCTTTAATCAACACTTGCCTTAATTCTTCTGCCTTTTCTTCATCAAAAAACTCTTTAGCACCATTTTCTTCTAAAAATTTTGCAACTTTTTCTAATCTAATATCTTTTGCATTCCTTAATGCTGACCTTGCTCCATACAAAGCATTCACATCTACCCCTAATTTAACAAGCATATCAACCTTAGCAAATTTTATCTCCTCGCTCATCTTTTTATCGTTAATTATCTCAAACAACTGACTTTCTAACGTTACTTCGCCCATTTTTATTTCCCAATTCCAAATCCTTTTTTAATCTTGTCTAATAAAACTTTTTTACTTTTTTTACTAACAGCTCTTTTTATTATTTTCTCTGTTTTGCTATTAGAAGCCAGCATCAAAGCTGTTTCCCCTTTATTATTCTCTATATCAATATCCGCTCCATGTTGAATTAATAATTCAACAATTTCCCCATAACCACGCTCTGAAGTATTTATCAAGGCTGTCTCACCATAATAATCTCGAGCATTAATATTTACACCATTTTGAATTAGAAGCTTCACAATTTCCTTATGATTACGTGTTGAAGCACTCATTAAAGCTGTCCACCCATCATTATTCTCAGCATTAATATCAGCCCCGTTTTGAATTAATAATTCAACAATTTCCTTATCTCCTTCATGAGAAGCATTCATCAAAGCAGTCCAACCATCAGAAGTTTTTGCATTAACATTTGCGCCATTTTTAATTAATATCTCAGCAATTTCTTTATGACCATAATTTAAAGCCATTATCAAAGCTGTATAGCCATAATCATCTTCTGCATGAACATCTGCGCCACTAGAAATTAAAACTTCCGCAATTTCCTTATAACCATTTTGACAAGCCAATATCAATGCTGTTTTATCATACATATCTTTATAATTAACATCAACGCCAAGCTTAACAAGCATATCAAGTTTAGCAACCTTAATATGCTCGGCCATTTCTTTATCTTTAATTATATCAAACAATTGGCTTTCTAATGTTACTTCACTCATTTTTGCCCCGTTTTTCTAAAAAACATAGCTTATTTTATCACAAAATCCCCCACTTTGCAACAAATATCTACCTCGTCATCCCTTAATTGCTCTCTCCCCATACTCCTTACCCCGTCATCCCTCGTTTTGCCTTAGCAAAACGTCAAGGGATTTCCAAATTAAAACCACTACATATCAATTCCTAATCTTCTTTTTATTTTACTGAAAAAAGAAGCACCATTCTCTTTTTCATTTCTCTTTTTAACAGCATCCATTATAGCTTTTTGTGTTCTATTACCATATGCAACCATCATTGCATTTTGACCTTTATTATTTTTTTGATTAACATCTGCCCCATTTTGAATTAAAAGTTCCACAATTTCTTTATATCCTTTTTCTGAAGCCCACATTAAAGCTGTCTTACCATCATTACTCTGAGCATTAACATTTGCACCTTTTTGAATTAATAATTCCACAACTTCCTTACAACCATATTCTGAAGCCCACATCAAAGCACTTCCTCTCATTTTATCTCTTATATTAACATCTGCTCCATTTTTAATTAAAATTTCAACTACTTCCTTATAACCTTTTATTGAAGCCCTCATCAAAGCTGTCTTACCATACTTATCTTGTTCATTAATATTAGCTCCTTTTTGAAGCAGTAATTCCACAACTTCTTTATTTCCAAATTCTGAAGCCCATATCAAAGCTGTTACTTTAGACACATTATTCTTCACATTAATGTTAGCCTCATTTTGAATTAAAAACTCCGCAATTTCTTTATGACCTTTACATGAAGCATATATCAAAGCTGTATCTCCCTGAGAATTTTCAACATTAATATTTGCTCCATTTTTTATCAAAAGCTCCACAATTTCCTTATGTCCTTCATATGATGCTCCCATCAAGGCTGTAAAACCATTATCTAATTTTGCATTAACATCAGCCCCCATATCAACTAATTCATTAACCTTTTCAATATCCCCATCTTTTTTATTACAAACCTCTATTAAATCCCAACCAAGCTTTTGTGCAGTTTCTTCATCAAAAATATCTTTTCCACCTTTTTCTTTTAGAAATTCTATAATTTTCGGCTCATCTACCTCATTTGCAAGCTTTAATGCAGACTTCGCTCCATACATAGCATTAACATCAACGCCAAGTCTAACTAGCATATCAATCTTGGCAAGCTTAATATTTTCCGCCATTTCTTCGTCTTTAATAATCTCAATCAATTGGCTTTCTAACGTTACTTCACTCATTTTGCCTCATTTTCTAAAAACATAACCTATTTTATCACAAAATCCCCCACTTTGCAACAAATATCTTCTCAAGCGTCATCCCTCGATTGCCTTAGCAAAACGTCAAGGGATATCCCAAATAAAAAAAGCCACTGTAATAAAACAGTGGCTTAAAAATCAAAACTTAAAACTTTTACGGTCTAACAATAAGACTTTCATTAATATATTTAACTTCATGAGCTTTAGGTTCTTCAACCACGCCTCCAAAAGGCATTTGAGCAACAAGTTTCCAATCTTGATTAATTTTAAATTGTTGCTTAATAATATTGTCAATTAATGGATTGTAATGTTGTAAACTTGCACCAATATTTTTTTGGGCAAAAGATGTCCAAATCATAAATTGCAACATCGCATTACTATGTTCTGCCCACACGGGGAAATTGGGGGCATATTGGGGGTAATTTTTTGCTAAATCTGAGGCAATTTGGGGGTCAATAAAGAACAAAATAGTGCCAAAACCGGCCTCAAAAGAGGCTATTTTTTGCTCAATTTGCTCTTTTTTTGTGATTTCAGACACTCTAAAAAGCTCTTTTTTTACCAATTCCCAAAAGTATTTATGGTGCTCCCCCATAAGCAAAATAAGCCTTGCATCTTGTGAGTTAAAAGAGCTTGGATAAAGCTCCAAACACCCTCTAATTAATTCTTCAACATCATGTTCTGATAAGTCTAACTTGTTGTTTATATTATAAAAACTATGACGCTTGGAAAACGCCTGCAAAACATTACAATCCATCGATTTCTCCTTAAAAAACCGGCACTTTTGCTTAGTGCCGGTTAAAATTAAACCACAAAATGTTTATCTTCTATCGCCAAACAATCTAAGTAGCGCCATAAACATATTGATAAAGTCTAAATACAAAGACAAAGCCCCAGAAATTGCCACTTTTCCTTGCATTTCATCATCTGCTGGCACTGAATAATATATTGATTTCAATGCTTTAGTATCATACACGGTTAAGCCTGCAAATATAAATACAGTAATGTATGAAAGAGCATAAGAAAGTCCAGAACTCTTTAAAAAGATGTTAACAATAGAAGCAATTATAAGGCCAAATAAACCAATAAATAAAAAGCTTCTCCAACCACTTAAATCTTTTTTTGTTGTGTATCCATAAATGCTTAAAGAACCAAAGGTTGCAGCTGTAATCAAGAAAACTCTAGCAATACTTGTTCCTGTATAAACTAAAAAGATTGGAGCAAGAGATATGCCCATCAAAGCAGAGTATCCCCAAAACATAGCTTTTACCTGTGATAAAGTACCTTTATTTAATACCCAACTAAAAGCAAAAACTAAAATAAGAGGCGAAAATAAAGCTAAATAACCAAATCCAGTATATCCCATCTCATTGAAAAATAATCTAAAAATTGATGGATTTGTAATAACTAAATAAGCAACTAAAGCTGTTGCACTTAAGCCTCCAGCCATATAATTGTATACCTTTAGCATATAGCTTCTAAGACCTTCATCAACCAATTGTGAACTACTATAACTAGCAAATTCTCTATTCTCAATCATAATAAAATATTCCCTTCTTAAAGTTTGTTCTTCTACTAATATAGGAAGTAATTTTTAAAAAATCAATAATTCAAAATAAAATTAATAAAAAACAGGCACCATTCAGGTGCCTGTTGGGGTTTAATAAAAGTTTGATTATGCTACTTTTTTAGCTTTTTTAGCTGCAAATTCATTCATTTTTGCAATAACATAATTTTGAGCATCAATTTCCAAATATGGATGCATTGGAATACTGATAACTGTTTTAGATAATTTTTCACAAACAGGAAGTTTTCTTGTATTCCATTTAGCATATGCTGTTTGAGTATTTACAGGGCGAGGATAGTATGCACCACATGGAATATTGCATTCTTTTAAGAAATTCATTAATTCATCTCTATCTTCGCAATCTACTGTATATAAACCATAAGCAGAAACAGCATTATCTAGGATTCTTTGTTTGCCATAATAAGCATCAAGATTATCATCATATCTCTTTGCAATTTCAGCTCTTTTAACGAGTTCATCATCAAAAACAGTAAGTTTTTGTAATACAACAGCACCTTGGAATGAGTCTAAACGTCCAGTTAAACCTAAACGAACATTGTCATATCTGTCTGTAGAGCTCATACCGTGTACACGACAAGATTTTAATAGTTCAAATTCTTCTTCTGAATTTGTAAACACAGCACCGCCATCGCCATAACAACCTAAAGGTTTTGTTGGGTAGAAAGATGTTGCAACCATATCAGCAACTGCGCCAGCTTTCTTGCCATTGTAAACTGAACCATATGATTGAGCAGCATCTTGTAAAACTTTCATGCCATTGTCGTGAGCGATTTTCATAATGCTATCATAGTCGCAAGGAGAACCAAAGATATCAACAGCAATAATAGCTTTAAGATTTAATTTTCCTTCTCTTTTAACTTCATCAATTGCTCTTTGTAGGTCGTTTGGATCCATGTTGTATGTGTGTGGATCTGAATCAACAAATACTGGGGTTGCGCCAAGAATTGCAACGCATTCTGCAGAAGCAACAAAAGTAAATGATGAAACAAAAACAGCATCGCCAGGTTTAACACCCCATGCCATTAAAGCAAGAATAAGAGCATCTGTACCAGAAGCACAAGTAGCGCAGTAATTAACATTTGAATATTTTGCTAATTTTTCTTCTAATTCTCTTGTTTCAGGGCCTTGGCAGTATGCGCCGTGATCTAAAACAGCTTTAAAAGCATTTAAAAAATTTTCTTGTCCAATTACTTTTTGAGCTGTTGCGCAATCAAATAAGTTAATTTTACCATTGTATGTGTTTGTCATTGATATCTACCTCTAAAAAATTATCACATGAAGCGATACTACTCGTCAAAAATTGTATTTGCAAAACACAAAAAATTTCTAAATTGTAACATTCTTATACGAAATACATTCAAAATATCAAAAAATAGAGTTGATTTATCTAATAAAGTTGTTATATTGCAATAAGTTTTTAAATAAAGAGGTTGAATTGAAAAAAAGTATTTTTGCATTTTTTTTATTGATTGTTTTAGGTTTATGTGGTTGTTCAACGACTTCAACATCGGGTAATGGAGGCTTAGAAACCTACAATAGGGCGATGTTTTCTTTTAATAATAAGGTTGACAAATTTGTTATTAGACCAGTCGCTAAAGGTTATAAAAAAATTACCAATAAATACATAAGAAGTCGTGTTTCTAATTTTTTCAATAATATAGGTGAGCCTATATCTGCTGCAAACCATATTTTACAGGGGGATTTTTTGTCATCTGGTGAAAATTTAGGGCGCTTCGTGTTAAATACAACATTAGGTGTTGTTGGTCTATACGATGTTGCGTCATCACTAGGTTTGGAAAAAAATAAAACAGGTTTTGATGAAACTATGGCTACATGGTGTATGCCTGATGGACCATTTGTTGTGTTGCCTTTCTTTGGTCCTAGTACGCCACGCGCTGCTCTAGGATTTGTTGCAGATGCTTATTCTTCTCCTGCTTATTGGGTGGCTCATGAATCTGGTGATGATGGCGCTATGACAATATATTATGCTTCATCGGGTCTTAAATACCTGAATTTAATGGCGGAAAATTTAGGCTTTTTGGAGAGTTTGGAAGAGGGAAGTGTAGATTATTATGAGGCAGTTAAATCTGCGTATCTACAAAATCGTAACAAAATAATGGTGTGTGGAAAGAAAGATGATATAGCGCCGAGCTACGATTTTGATATGGATGATATGGATTATTAATTGTTTTTTGTAAAGAAAAGGGACTGAATATGAAAAAGATTTTAGTTTGTTTTTTTGCTTTTATGACTTTTGTTCAATCTGCTGTAGCTGCGATAGATAAAGACAATGCTGTTGTAATGGTAGAGAATTTAACAAAAGAAGGAATTGAAAAAATTATAAATTCAAATTCTTCTGCAGAAGAGAAGAATAATGTTTTTCGTAAACTTTTTACAGAGAATTTGGATTTAGATTTTATTGGTAAATATGTTTTAGGTCGCTATTGGAGAATTGCTACACCTGCTCAGCAAAAAGAGTTTGTTAAGCTGTATAAAGAATTTAACGTGAAGACATGGTCAAAAAGGTTTGATGAATTTAAAGGAAAGAAATTTTCTTTTTTAGGTACAAGTTCTTCAAATAATCCAGATCAAGTTTTTGTGGATACAGAGGTTCCTATGGATGGGACAAAGCCAGTTAGCGTTAAATGGCGAGTTAGTGAGAAAAAAGGCCAAATGAAAATTATTGATATAATTATTGAAAATGTTAGTTTGGCCCAGACTGCTCGTAATGAATATACATCTTTTATTGCTAAGTCTCCAAAAGGAATTGAGGGGCTTTTGGATAATTTGCGACAAAAAGTAAATTAAAGTAAAAATATCCACTAATTTAATACTTTTTTTACACTTCTTGTGTATAAAATGGTTGACAATTGTCTAAAATAATGCTATCCTAATAAGGATATTATTCTATTTAAAGTGGGTATGTGATGACTAGGAAACTAATATTTGTAGTGGCTGCCGCGCTAGGTATTGTGTGGTCCGGGGTCTCAGAAGCTAAGGTTTGCCGACTCGGTGATGAAGGCTGTGAGACTAGTGAATTTTTTGGTACAGGAGATGGTCAATGTGACGCATCTTATAAACCTTGTCTAGATCCACGTGCAGGTGCTACGTATTGTTATGGAGTTTATGGCGGCGGAGATACTCCTCAAGCGTTGTATCGTGATGAAGATTGTTGTTCTAGTCTAGCGGCAAATGGTTATCAGGAATGTCTTATAAATGAAGGGAAGGCAGGGTATGGTCTTTCTTGTCGTGGTGCTGTAAGTAATACTACATATTGGCAGTATTGTGGTTGTTCTTACGGTTTTGTTGAAGTTGATGAAAGTGGTCTTATTAATGGAGGTATTGTTGAAGACTTAATCAGCGGAGATTTAGTTCCTTATGAATCTAGGTGTGGAGAAGCTGGATGGGGAATTGGTGAATGTCAGTTTGCTCAATGTAATGAAGATAGACGATTTTTCTATGAAAATGGTGGGGAGCATTGTAAATATAGATTAGGTACTCGTTGTGGTGGTTTTGGGTGTATGCAAGTATATGATTGTAACCACGATGAAGAAGTTATAGATACAGGTAAAGAATATTACAGAAATGAAAATCATTTCTTGGCAGATGGTGTGCAAAACTTTATTCCTTTTTATGGGGAAGATCTTGTTTCTAATGAGCGTCTTTCTGATGACGTTGTTAAATTAATTCTTGCTACATCAAATAGACAGGTGCCACCTTTTGTGGAAGGGGTTCATTATGAGGATTACAATGTTGTAAATCGCTATGTTTGTAGATATATCAAGGAAGATGGAAATAAAACCACTCATGATGTAGAAGATACTGGAGGTGGTTTTAGCTGTAATACTGTTCCAAATTATTGCTATTTGTGGGATGGATGTAATGAAGATAGACGTTGGTATAATAGTGGAGCATCAACAGAGCCTGTAAACGCAGGTGCTATATATAATAGTGACTTATATTATCAAATTTGGCTTAACGTTGTTGAAAAAGACGCAGATTACCATCCTGAAAATGTTCATGCTGGTGAAATACCTCAGCATCTTAATTTTTATAGAGATGGTGATGTAAATCCTACATATGGCTTATACGAGCCGATAGAAGGTTCTATTGATGGAAAAAACTTATCTCTTTGTACTTTAGAAAACGGATGTATTAGAGATGATAAGGGATGTACATATATTAGAGGCGACTGCCATCAAGACGGTGTTGAATATCCAAGTCACCGTTGTTGGAAAAAAGTTTCATGTACAGAAGAAAATCGTTTCTATGCATCATTTATGAATGCCGCAACAATTTCTGTAGATAGTGATGGTAATATTACAGGGGAAACAAATAATTTATATGAATCATCTTTAAGTGAGCCATATTATACTGGTTTTTATGGCGCTTTAGAAGACCCTGAGACAGAAATATATCCAGCTTGCGTATATGAAATAAATAACTGTAATGACGCAACAGGTTGTTATCGCAAATCATTAGCAACTGGATGTATAGAGGATTTTGAAGATGTTAGAGAACATTTAACAATTGAGGATGACTGGACACCTTGGTTTGAGTTCTTGTGGCCACTATGTAATGACAATACTCGTTGTTATAAAGCAACATCTTGTGATTTATCAATGGGTGCATATTCATCAGAACCAAACACTTTATTCTTCCAAACCATTAGCTCAACCGCTACTGGTTTAACATGTTATAAAGGTGTAGATTGTTATTATGAATATGGTGCATATTCATCAGAACCAAATACATCATTCTTTAGTGCTATAAATTCACATGCAACAAGTTCTATTTGTTATCGAGGAGAAAGTTGTCATTTAGAAGCTGGTGCTTATTCATCTGTTCCAAACCTTTATTTCTTTAAAATAGATGAATCTATAGCATCAGGCTCTACTTGCTATCGTGGTGTAGAATGTTTAGGTTTAGATAGCGGCGCATATACATCAGAACCAAACACGTCATTCTTTAATACAATTGGTTCAGCAGCGTCAAGCTCTACATGTTATCGTGGTACAAGTTGTAATATAGATGCAGGTGCTTATTCTTCTATTCCAAATACCTTATTCTTTGAATTAAGTGATTCTTCTGCATCTGGTTCTATTTGTTATCGTGGTGATAGTTGTTACTTTGAAATAGGTGTATATTCATCAGAACCAAATACTTCATTCTTTGAAAATATAGACTCACTTGCGTCAGGTTCTACATGTTATAGAGGACAAAATTGTAATTTTGACAGTGGTGCATATACATCAGAACCAAACACATTGTTCTTTGATGCTATTAGCTCAATAGCCACAGGTTCTACATGTTATAGAGGACAAGGTTGTGATATCGAAATAGGTGCATATTCATCAGAACCAAATACCTTGTTCTTTAAGACTATTTCTTCTTTAGCAACAGGTTCAACATGTTACCGCGGTGAAGCTTGTAATGTAGAAATGGGTGCATATACATCAGAACCAAACACATCATTCTTTGAATTAATAGATTCTCATGCAACAGGTTCAACATGTTATCGTGGAGATTCTTGTCATATAGATGCTGGTGCTTATTCATCAACACCAAACACATTGTTCTTTGCTGTATTTTCATCAACGGCATCAGGTAGTACTTGCTACAGAGGTGTAGAGTGTTTGGACAAAGATGGAGGTGTTTATACATCAAGTCCAAATACAGAATTCTTTAACGTTATACATTCGCTTGCATCAAGTTCAGGATGCTATCGTGGTGAATCATGTAACATAGAACAAGGTTCATATTCATCAGAGCCAAATACTTCATTTTTTGAAGTTATCAATTCTTCTGCGTCTGGTTCAATCTGCTATCGTGGTAAAGACTGCTATATTGAAGCAGGTGCTTACGGGACAACTCCTAATGAAGAATTCTTTAATGTAATTGAATCTGTTGCTACAGGATTGACCTGTTACAGGGGGGAAGATTGTAATCTAGAAAAAGGTTCATATTCATCAGAACCAAACACAGTATTCTTTATTGCAATTAACTCTATAGCTTCAGGTAGTACATGTTATAGAGCAGAAGATTGCGCAGAAACAGCTATAAGCGAGGAATTAAAGAACACAAGTTTCTTTGTATTTATATCATCGGCAGCAACTGGTTCTACATGTTATCGTTCAACATCTTGTCGTTTTGATGTTGGTGCATACTCTTCAACACCAAATACATCATTCTTTGATGTTCTAAATTCTATGAATGCATTACAAGACTCAACATGTTATCGTGGCGGTGGGTGCAATATTAAAGCAGGCGCATATACATCAGAACCAAATACATCATTCTTTACATTTATAACATCCCTAGCATCAGGAAGTACATCATATCGTGTAGATGGATATTGTGCTGATTGCGGTGCGTATACATCAACACCAAACACATCATTCTTTGATGTTATAACATCTTTAGGCTCTGGCTCTATAGTCTACAGGGCTCAAGGTGAGCATCTAGCAGCAGGATCTTACAAATCAGAACCAAATACATCGTTCTTTATGAATATTTCATCAATAGCTTCAGGAAGTGTTGCATACCGAAGTGAAGAATCACACATTGCGGCTGGTGCATATTCATCAAGTCCTAACCCATTGTTCTTTAATGTAATTGTGTCACACTCATCAGGCAGTATTTCTTATCGTGCAGATAGAGCAAGTTCTGATACAATAGAAACAAATACATCATTCTTCCTTGGTATTCATTCTTTAGCATCAGGCAGTATTGCTTATCGTAGTGAAAAAGCACACCTTGCAGCCGGTGCTTACTCATCAACACCAAATACATCATTCTTCTATGTGATTTCATCATATGGATCAGGTTCTATTGCTTACCGTGCTGAGAATACACACTTTGCAGCGGGTGCATATACATCAGAACCAAATACGACATTCTTTAATACAATACATTCTGTTGCATCAGGTAGTATTGCATATCGTGCAGATAAACATTGTGAAGATTGCGGATCTTATGGAACATCTCCAAATACATCATTCTTCTTGAATATTTATTCTGTGGCATCTGGTAGCACATCATATCGTGTGATAGATCAACATATAGCTGCTGGTGCATACAAATCAGAGCCAAATACATCATTCTTTGATGTAATAAAATCTCTTGGTACTGGTATTGAAGCATATAGAGCTCAAGGAGCACACCTAAAAGCAGGTGCATATTCATCAGCTCCAAATACATCATTCTTCTTAAATAGTACATCAGAAGCATCTGGTAGTACTGCATATCGAGGAGATGCAGCTCATATTAAAGCAGGTGCATACACATCAGAACCAAACTTAGCATTCTTTATTGTTGATAAATCATTAGCTTCTGGTTCTACATGTTATCGTGGAGCAGAATGTGCAATAAGTGCTGTTTCAGGAGAAAGAACCAACTCTAGCTTCTTTGTATATACACAATCTGCAGCATCAGGTTCTACATGTTATCGCTCATCAGCATGCCGTCTTGATATTGGTGCATACTCTTCTGCACCAAATACATCATTCTTTAATGTATTAACATCAACCAATGCTCAAAATGACTCAACTTGTTACCGTACAGATGGTTGCAATATTAAAGCTGGTGCTTATAGTGCAGCTCCAAATACATCATTCTTTAAGTATGTAACATCTGAAGCATCTGGTAGTATATCATATCGTGCAGAACAACATTGTGCTGATTGTGGTGCATACACATCAAAACCAAATACATCATTCTTTATTGTGATATCATCTCATTCATCAGGTAGTATTTCTTACCGTGCAGAGTCTTCACATCTTAGAGCCGGTGCATATACCTCAAGTCCTAATACATTATTCTTTAATGTTATAAAATCAGTATCATCTGGAAGTACATCATATCGTGCAGAAAGTGTAGATTGGTTAAAAGGTAACTATTCATCAAGTCCAAATACATTATTCTTCAGCACAATTAGATCACATGCATCAGGTTCATCTGCGTATCGTGCGGATACAGCTAAGCTCTTAGAGGGTGCTTATACTTCAGCTCCAAATACATCATTCTTTATCTATAGCTATTCTCATGCATCAGGTATATATGCATATCGTGGAGATGAAATTCACCTTAAAGCAGGTGCTTATACTTCTGCGCCAAACACAATGTTCTTTAACACTATAAGATCTCTTGCTAGTGGAACAATATCTTATAGAGCAGATGGAATCTGTAAAGCAGATGTATGCGGTGGAGGTACACCACATGTTTATACTAAAGAACCAAATACATCATTCTTTAATGTATTAGAATCATCAGCATCTGGAAGTAAAGCATACCGTTCAGATGGTCCTGGAATAGGTGCATACAGCTCATCACCAAATACATCGTTCTTTATCGTGATAAGTTCAAAAGCTTCAGGAAGTGTCGCTTATCGTGGTGAAAAATCACATATTGCAGCAGGTGCATATTCATCAACACCAAACCCATTGTTCTTTGATATAGTTATATCACTTGCTTCAGGTAGTATATCTTATCGTGCTGTTGAAGCAAACTTTAATCGTGGTGCTTATACTTCTAAGCCTAATACATCATTCTTTATAGGTTTATCATCACATGCGTCTGGTTCTACATCGTATCGTACAGGTCCTGTAAACCTACAAGCAGGTGCTTATACATCAAGTCCAAATACATTATTCTTCTATGTAATTAACTCAAAAGCTAGTGGCTCTATTGCATACAGAGGTGAAAGAGTACATATTGAGGCAGGTGCTTATACTTCTGCACCAAACACTATGTTCTTTAGCACCATAAAATCACTTGCTTCAGGAAGTACATCATATCGTGCAAGTGGCCAAGGTGGTGGCGGTTATTCTGAAAAACCAAATACATCATTCTTTAATCTTGTTGATTCAAAAGCCAGTGGTTTAACCTGTTACAGAGGAACAAGTTGTCGTGAAAATGTAGGTACATATACATCGACACCAAACACATCTTTCTTTAAGGTTATAAAATCTACTGCTTCTGGTTCTGCATGTTATCGTGGTCAAGAATGTGCTACATCTGCTAAAACACAAAAACAAATGAATGAACCTTTCTATATTTCAAGTATAAGTAATAGAGAATACTATTATACATATTTCTTTGGATTTGTTAACTCAAAAGCATCAGGTTCAACATGTTACAGAGCAAAAACATATTGTCCGACAGTTTCTGCGTTTGCTAACTATACTACAGCACCAAATACATCATACTTTGTAAACGTATCACTTAAGGATACAACATTAGACGGATATACTGGTACATGTTATATTGCAGACCATTGTCATACAGCCGCTGGTGCATATTCATTTAAGCCAAATGAATTATTCTTTGTAAATTCAAGCGCAGTAGCATCAGACGTTGGTTGTTATAGAGGAAATAAGTGTGTAAATGCTGCTTATGACACAACACCAAACACATTGTTCTTTACCGTGATAAGTTCTAAAGCATCTGGTAGTACATGTTTTAGATCTACAGGATGTAATACCAAAGTTGGTGCATACACAGCAAAACCAAATACAATGTATTTTGATGTGATAGAATCATCTGCATCAGGAAAGACATGTTACAGAGCAAAAGAATGTTCAGAAAATGCTATTGATACTAAATTAAGTTCATCATTCTTTGTTACTTCATTCTCTAACTCTTCTGGTACCGATTGTTATCGTGGTGATGTTTGTCACCAAAAAGCAGGTGCATATACAGATGCTCCAAATGCATACTTCTTTGAAGTTGCAGAATCTCATTCGCCAACAGAGAGTTGCTATAGAGGTACAGCATGTAGTAGCACTGCTGCTCCAAGCCAAAATACATCATTCTTTAGAAAAGATACATATCAATTATCCATTGCATCAGGTTCAAGATGTTATCGAGGTAAAGATTGTAATGCCGCTGCTGGAGCGCATACATCAGAGCCAGATAGATTATACTTCAATACATCAAAGAAAACTGAAGGAACAACATGTTATCGTGCAACAAGTTGTAACAAATCAGAGGGTGCAGTAACTGAAGCTGAACATAATACAGCATACTTTAATTATACATCAAAAACAGCTTCTAGTTCAACATGTTATCGTGCAACAAGTTGTAATACAGCAGCTGGCGCTTTAACCAATGCAAATATAAATACTGTATTCTTTAAATATTCGCAATTAACTCATACAGGTAACACATGTTATAGAGTAAGTAGTTGTTCTGAAAAAGCATCAGACCCTAAGAATACATCATATTTCACAGGAAGTTTTGATCAAAGTACACAATCAGGTAAAACATGTTATCGTGGTAAAGAATGTCATATAGCTGCTGGTGCATACACATCAAAACCAAATGCATCATTCTTTAATGTGGGTGAAAAAGTGGAAGGTACTACATGTTATAGAGGAACATCATGTAACTCTTCAGCGGGTGCTTATAAAACTTCAGAAACAGAGATATACTTTAACTATATTAGTTCTACAGCAAGTAAATCAACATGTTATCGTGCAACAAGTTGTAATGAAGAAAATAGTTCACCAACTGAGCCATATTTTGATAACGTAGGTGATGATGGTGTTGATGCATTCTGCGGTATAAGCACTACTATTCAAACAGGTATTAAATGTTATTATCCAACGAAATGTAAAGAAGATCCTTGTTCAAATCCTCCTTGTAGTGCACCTGATTATAGTTGTGGTGATGTAACAGATTATAGGCAATATTGTAACTGTTGTGAAGCAAAATTGATACATGAGGAACTACCGGGGCTAAATACAACATATTCAAAAGCTAAAGAATATTATATAACTAAAGTAACAAAGGAATTTGCTGGTAAAAAATGTTATGGTATTGCAGGATGTGCAAGTGGAGAGGAATATCCTGAAGGTTGTGATACAAAATACTTTAAACCAGAATATGGTCCTTATTGCAATGTATCTTGTGGAAACCCTCAAAGAAAAGATGAGTGTCACTTAGATGAGGAAGAGATAGGTACTTATAGTCATGCTAAAATCTACATATGGGGTAATGAAAAAACTTGTGGATATTTAACTCTAAAAGAAGCAATAGGTTGTAATGAAGCAAATAATTCATATCCATTAGGTACAGTATTTGACAGAGTTAAAAACCAATATGGGCAATACTATGACTTTGATGAAGTGTTTAAGGCTTACTCAAATATTTCAAAATGTGAAGGTACAGCGGGTAAATGTTTACACCTATGTTCTTGCCGTGGTGATTTAGGATGGAGCTCAAGCAAAGTTAACGGCAAACCATATATAGAAGTTACAACAGATCAATTTAGTAGCGGTCAATTAGGAAATGATACTACAACATCATCAATAATTCCTACATTAAGCAATACTACACCATTTGGTCCAACTATTAGAGAAGGTATGTTGGTATCTGAGATGACACCAATTGATGTGTATGCTAATACTACATCACTTTCATCAAGTAAACAGCTTCTTGCATCAACAGAGGGTAAGGCAACATGCTATAAATCTGTAGATTGTCCAGATGGTTATGTATTCTTTGGAAAAGGTAAAGACTATTATACTCAACGTGCAGGTACTGCGCATAGATGGATTTGGGCAAATACAGGTGACCCAGTAAAAGATAACTATTGTGCTATTAAACAATGTTCATCTGAATATTTTGTGCCAGAAGATGATGGAAGTTACGACTGCTCAGATATAGACGGCTTCAGCTGTTGTAAAGAACGAGATGAAGATAAGGTTTGTCCTGATTACTTTGTATTTAACTTTAACTATTCACTATCATTGCAAATGGCATCGGAAAACTGTTTCTCACCAGATATTAATAATTGTGCTGAAAAGTTGAATAACCTTACGGTGACATATTCATTTGCTCACCCAGATGCTTCAGTTAATACAAATGGTATATCTGTGGAGGATAGCGATGATTTCCTTGATGTAGATGCATTTGGTTTCATGTATAATTTGAGGAATACTTCAACTGGTGCAATATCAGAAACGGATAGCATGCCTCATCATGCAACATGTAAAAACATTAACTATTCTGGGACTCAAGGTATATGCGCTACAGATATTAATAGTTCAACACTTACAATATATAATGTAGAATCAACAGGAGGTAATTATTATACAACAACTGGTTGTAGTGGTTCAGGTAGTATATGCCGTACATTTGATGGGTTTGATGGAATTATAGTTAAAGGCAAAACATACAGAGATGGAAGTAAAATAAAAATAAAATTAAATAACCATTATCAAGGTATTACAAAAGAATGTGAGCCAACAGTAAGATTTAATGAACCAGAAAAATGTCCAGACGGCTACTTTGTAGATAAACCAGATGGAAATTACTTCTCATATGATACAAAAACACTTTCTGATGGAACTAAGTGTTACAAAGCAAGATGCGGTGGTAACTATGGCCTATCATCTACAGAGAGCGGTCAATCACTAGCAACATATCATGATATAAACTGTTACTGCCCAAGTGGTACATACTACTACTCTGATCCAGAAGAAGCATACAGAGGCGTTGATCAATTCTACTTTAAGGAAGGACGTGTTCCTGGGTGTTATGAAGCTGCATGTAAATATCCACAAGGTAGAGCAGATCTGCTATTTAGTGGCTATGGCGTAGTGAATTGTCCAGGAGCTCCATGTTATACAGGTGGTGGGAGTATGCCTGCAGACCAAATGAGTAAGCCTTCTAATGCAGATACGTACTTTGACTATGATTCTGTAACACATGAATATGATGGAAAAACATGTTACTATAATATAGATTGTAATAGTGATAGAGGGTACACAAGTACTGACACAAGAATAGGTTGTAGAACATGGGGTAGTAAAACATGTTGCCAAGATTGTCCTACAAATTCATTCTATAGTGAAACAAAACCTGAAGATGATACCGCTCATATCTTTACAAACTCAGTATCTGGCTCTAACTGCTGGAAAATAGAATGTAATGAGGAAAATGGATATTATTTAGGGGGACCTAATGATGTTCATTCATTAGGAAGTAGTTTTGGGGTTGATTCTGTAAGTTGCGGTAAAGGTGGTTGTCCAGAAGGATACTATACAACAAAGCCAAATCTTGATTATTTTGTAATTATAGATCAAAAGGAAATAGGTGACTATATTTGTTACAAAGCAGATTGTGCTTCAGGATACTCATCATCTGCTAAAAATACTCCAAACTCAGTTGGTGGAACATGGCATGGTCATGCGTGTTATAAAGAGATGGAAACAGAGTGTCCTCAATACATCAAGTACTTCATAAGTTACAATAGAGATACTGGTACAAATCTACAAGGTCAATATACTAAAATAAATAATTTCTCTGTTAGATATGAAATAGATGGAGATGGAGATAGTATAACAGTTAAAGGTCCTCATCAAGAATTTGGTATTCAGGCTTCGATTGAAGGATGGAGTAATTCAACAAGTTTACCATACGTACTAGATTGTCCTTTAACCTCAAGTACTCTAAATCAATGTGTTGATAAAAGTGATGAAACTGATTATGGACTAGATGAATCCGGATCATTAGATGTATGCCAGTATGATGGTGCAAGCATTTGTGATTGTTCATCATGTGTGTTTACTGAAATTACAGGTATCTACATTAATGGTAACTACATAGGTGAGAATAATGGTTCTAACACTACAATAATTAGCATAGATAATGGAGCAGGAGGCAAAGATTGCAATGTTCCTGTATATTATGAGATAAATGGAGATGGTGGAGACCTTCCAGAACCTGAAGAAGAATGTCCTGCAGGATATTACGAATATACAATGGATCCAGATACCAGATACTTTAATGTTGTAGATAGTGGTGTTACAATAAATGGTAATAAATGCTTACAGGTAAATGGTTGTCAAGCAGGATATGTAAATGCACAAGCTTACACAGCTAAAAACTTACCATTACCTAGTCCTGTTAGTGGAGTTTCTGGTCCTCAAGGAACTTGGTATTGTTATAATGATGTGATTACAGTTGGTTACTACTTCTACTGCGATGGTGGATTTGAAGGAGAAACTGATGCAGCTCTACAACAATACAATGGTACATATAATAAACTAAGTTCAGTATCATATATCAATCAACAAACATGTGATTTTTATTATGGTGTAGGTGGAACCAGTTATCCAGAATGTAACATTGCTGGATGGGTTGGAACACTTTCCGGTGCGGTACCTGTTGCTAATGACGAAATAGAAATTAATTTTGATGGTTACCAAGCTTATACTTCTCAGATAACAGGTTGTGGAGATACAGCTACTCTTACTACAACATATAAATGTACATATCAAACACAAAATGGTGAATCAAGATACTTCTGTACGATGCCTGGTGGTACAGCAATTGGTGGAAATGATTTTGCTAATCCATTTAAAGATGAAAATAGTGGTGTAGTGCCATATTGCAGCCAAAATGGTCAGACAGGTAGTTATACTTGTGAACTAAACAGAGCTGGTACAAATAGCCTAATTTCATCAAGTACGGAGGTATTATCTGGTTTGAAATTGAGATATCCTGCAAATGGATTAGTTGCAGACATTCCAAATAGTAAGATTACTTATCTCCCATTGAACTATAATACAAATACTGGCAATTTGAGGATTCACCACCTATATTATAATGGTAGTTCATATGTTTCAGCAGCAAGTACAGCCTTCAATAAAGGTAGTGTAGTAAGTTGTCCATCTGGTTCTTACTACTATGGATATGCATCTCCATTAAGAGATGATTCTATATATGAATATACCGAAGTTGGTGGTAATGGTTCTGGTTGTTACAAAGTAGCATGTGATGAGACCATAGAACTAGGTGTATATAGTGCCGCAATGGATACTACTAAATCTATAGCATCACCACTTCTAACAAGCCCTGCTGCAGGTGAAACCAATCCTATATATACAACACCATTAAAGACATGGGATACAATAGCTACAGCTAATGGAATAAAATGTTATTTATCACCTCAACCAACACATATTGTAAAATATTATGAGCCATATTATAGTGGTTCAGGTACTTCATCAGGTGACGAAACATGTTACAATGTTGTAGGTGTTGACTTTATCCGTGGTGGAATAGAGCGCTATAATAGTTATACCGGCGAACTTTTCGATACTATTGAAGCAGAAGATGTTTCTGATAGATTTACAATAGATAGTATCAATTCTGTTGGCTATGGAACAACTAAATGTAGTGGAGGCTATCTAGACAGTGGTTCTACAAATTATCTATTTAACCACCTCCGTTCTAATAGAAGCTTAGAGAGTAATTACATGAGTGCTGTCTACACCTGTGATAGTCAAGGAAGAGCAACAGCTTGTATTGATAAATTCAATGATTATCGTACAAATGTATTCTCTGGAGATACACTTAATAGAACTTTATTAACTCCATCCATAGGTAACTGCCATTACTCTCAATATGAATTCCAAAATATGTCGCCTTACCAACAGGAGGAAGAGTATTCGTTCTATCATAGTAAGAGTAGCACAATATATGCCGGCAGAACTTTAACATTAATTGAACAGAATGATTATACAAGACGAAATGCTATATTTAATGATGATAATGGTTTTGTTACAGTATCACTTCCAACAAAAGAAACCAAAACCACTGCTCCGGGAGTTCCAGGTAATTCTGTAACAATAGACACTCAACCAGCAGAAGTGAGAGTCCCATCAGGGGTATCTATAAGTGACGTTCATTTTACTGCTACATATAAAGTAGATTGTTATGCAAATAATTCAACATCACCAACAAGTAGTGCAAACATAACCCATACATTTAATGGTACAAATACAGAAGTATTAGGAACACATACTTGTGGAACAGCTAACGGCAATGCGCCTTACAGTGCAAAAGTAACTCTTAAAGGCATTTCTATACAATCTATTCCTTCTGGATATGGATTACGTTATCAACACAAGAATAAGAATATAGGATCTAGTGTTACATACGATGATAAAACTAGCGGTATTATAACAGCACCAACAGGATATGGGGTAGCTACAAAATCTTCTAATAAATGGGGTGGAAGATGTACATCACCACTTATCTATGATGTAGATATTCCAGTTCCAGATGATGATGAGTGTCCTGATGGATTGTACTATTATGACGAAGATCCAAATGATACATATGCAAATGATGAAACAAACCCATATGTATATACACAAGACGATTCTAATCCAAATTGTTATAGCATAAGTTGTGGATTTGTTACACATGATTTTGCTAATTATACTGTAACGAGAAATTTAGCGACAGTAGCTCCAGCAATAGCAGGATTTAATGAGCCAATTAAATCAAAAGATACAAAAGCTAACTCCGTAAAACAATGTTATTTATCACCAGAACCAACACACTGGGTACTCTATTATGATACCTATAAGAGTGGTAGCTATAAATGTTATGAACCAGTGGGTACTGATTATCTACTAGGTGAATCATATTTTAACGGTGGACGCAGGGGAGTGTATAAAGATACAATAGATGTATCTCGTTACTATAGAATAACAGACGTTAATAGCCAAAATATGATGGCAACAGAAGAGAATTGTACAGATGAAATGCTAAAAGATAATGAGTTTACTGCAATAGATTACTATGATAGTTATCCTAGTAGCAAATTAAAAACAATTAATTCATATCTAAACTGCACAGGATCAGGGCAAAATTATGAGGCAGATGCTTGTATTTATACGGTAGATGAGTATCAAACTGATCTTAACGTCTTTAGTAACATGACTGAAAATCACGTTGGAAACTGCACTAAATTAAATAGCATAGCCACAGAACTTGCTACTAGTTTAGTATATGGCGTGACAATTAAAGATACTAACGGAGAAGTAATAAAGTATAACCGAATAACACATCCAGATGATGCCGCAGAGGATAGCGATACTGATAAAACCTTATTTATTATATCTGAAGAAGTTTATGAAGATCATCATATAAATATAAAATCAAATGATGATGAAGGGTTTGTTACTGCACAATTTGGATATGAATATAATATTAGTGGAAATAATAAAACGCTAGAACTTAGCAACAAAGCAACTTATTTCCCAGATACAAACTCTGAAACAAACACATCATTTATGTTTGTGATGAATGTAAGTAAGTGCATGCTTGATGGTTCAGATAACTATAGCTATGTATATAAATATGAAAATGGTACAGGATACTGGACAGAGAAGATAAATGGTAATGTTAACAGAACTGAATATGGCTCTTCAATTAGTAAAACATTTTATACTACAAAAAGTTGGAATTCACCTAAATATGAGTCATCCGCAGAATGTGCTCCTACATATTACCTAACCGCTAATGGAATAGGTGATTATGGTTTCCGTTGGACAATGGGGTCAATAAAAGATTCAGGAATTTTAGGTGGAGGTGTATTGAAAACACCTAAGAGCTATGGAAGAGTAAAACAAGGTGACTGGGGTGGTAGATGTGAAGAAAACAAAGGAACAACATCTGGTATTGTAGCAGAATGTCCTCAAGGTGATATAGTATTTGATAGAACTGATCCTGATGTAGATAGATTATTCTATAGCGAAACTATTGATGGCAGAAGCTATAGCCCAATAACAGATTTCTATGATTTAACACGCGCTAATAGTCAATTGTATTGCTTATCACCTACAGCTACATGTAAAACAACATTAACGACGTATGATGAATGGCTCGATAGTGAAGAATGGGTTGGTGAATTCTCCGAGGCAATTTATGATGAAACTGGCAATGAAAATATAATTGACATATACGATGGATTAGGTGTGATGGCTGATAATAATGGGTATTGTGTAAAATCAGCTGATAATTCTTGTCCAGATGGATATGTATCATCACAAACATCACCTGCTCCAAGCACACAGTATTTTGATGTTTCATATACTTCTACAGCTAATGGAACAATGTGTTGGAAATCTGACGACTGTAATAATAGTAATCGTTACTATGCATACAGTAGTAGCGCAAACCTAGATTGTCATGAAGCATATAGTTCTAAAGGCAATTTGATGAAATGTTGCCAACAAGAATACTATTTAAATTGTACTTATAAAGTACCAGAAACACCTAGTGGACAAACTTATATATTAACAGAAAATATTAATGGGATGTCTGGATTGTATGGTGAAGTGAGTTGTTCATGGTTAGATGGAAAGTTCCCAATAAGCAATTATTGCAACCCTCTAAATAGAACTCTATATATCAAAGATAAGGAAGTTCACTATGGTGCAAATCCAACATCAATAAACACAGTAAATAAAAATTATAAGCTTTATAATGATATTATTTATCAAAGTACCTTAAACTCAACATTTGTTGTTGGAGCTGGTCAAGTACCATTATCAACAAGTTCTGTGTCAGGTGTGTATGTATATGACTACATTGATAATGGTAGTTTATATGCAACAGCTAAGATTGTAAATGAAGGTACATTATATGCATGTGATTCTAACGGAAATAATTGTAAAACAAGCGCAACTACAACATGTAGTGGAGGTGAAACTGTTACTGTAAATTACAATTCTAATTATGTAACACCTCCGGATACTGAAACTACAGGTTGCGATATCGGATATACAAGTACGTCAAGCTTGATATTAGAGCGAGCTCAATGGGATGTAACAAAATATACCTTAAGTGATGGAACTACTTGTGCTAAAGCAAGTTGCAAAAGTGATGCAATAAGTAGTACTACTCTAAAAACTGGATATACTTGCACAATGAACCCTGTTACAGGAACAACACCATATTGTTGTATGGAATCAACTACTGAATATCCAAATAGTTATGAAATCACTATTATTCAAGATTGTGATACTATTAATGATGTGTGCTCAGTAAAAGTAACAGGCCTAAATTTTGTACTTGACAGCGGATCTATGATATTGCCAGATGATAGTACCATAAATCCTACAACTTTTGATGTTTATGTTTCTCCATACGTAAATAATATAAGACATGTAAGTTATAGCGGAACTTTTAATACATTAACGGAAGTATATTACAAAACCAATAGCCTTACAGGCTGGAGTACATGTTTTGATTCTCTTGGACAAAACGAGTGCACAAGACCTTCTGAAATAACAGGTTGTGAAACAGCATTAACAAATAGCACTTATATTAAAGCTCCTGATGGTAGTATAGATGCTGATAATCCGCTAGGAAAGATTACATTCACAATAAATGGAGTATCAAAGACAGTGGGGATACATGAACTAAATGTGCTTTGTACTGTAGCTGGCTCTGGTTCTTCAACGCTTCAGCCTATGAATTAAAAGGAGTTGAAATAGTGAAGGAAGGCGCTGGCTGAGGCTAGCGCTTTTTTTGTGAGTTCCCATGACGTTTTGCTTGTCGCAAAACGAGGGATAACTGGTTTGGAGTATGAGGCGAAGTAAACGAGGGATGACGGGGGGGAGAATAAGGTAAATAGAAAATAAAAAAGCCACTGCTGTGGGGGCAACAGTGGCACGGGTTTGTTAAGGTCTTATATATCTTTAGGTTATATTCTTATTCTTTATTACTATCTAATATAAATATATCACAAAAAAGGGATGTATTCAAGTAAAATTTTTAAAAAAAATGAAAAAATTTAAAATAATTTCAATAAGTTCTTGAATCTTGAAATAACATTTTGTATCATCCCCAAGCTTATGCATAAAAGAGGAGAAGAATATGTATAATACTTTCTGTGGTATAGACTTTGGAACCACAAATTCCGCTGTGTCCGTTACAAAATTAAACCAAAATCCGAAACTTGTTTCTTTTGAGAATAATAAATCAACGATTCCTTCTGCAATATTTTTTCCAGAAGAAAATACTTATTCGCCAATTTTTGGAAATAAAGCTATTAATCTATATATAAATGGCGAACAAGGAAGATTTATGAGGTCATTAAAAAGAATCCTCGGAACAGATTTAATGAACTTAAAGACAGAAGTTAATGATATTAGGCTAAGTTTTGAGGATATTATTCTTTATTTTATAAAATACTTAAAACAAACTGCAGAAATTGAAATAAACCAATCGCTAGATAGCGTTGTCTTGGGTAGACCAGTGCATTTTCAAGATTTCGCTCCAGATGAAGATGAAAAAGCCGAGTCTGTTTTAAGAAAAATAGCAAGGTCTGCAGGCTTTAAGAATATTGCCTTTCAATATGAGCCATTGGCGGCTGCTTTTTCTCATGAAGCAAAGCTAGAAAAAGAGTGTTTGGCTTGTGTTATCGATATTGGCGGTGGTACATCTGACTTTAGTATCGTTAGACTTGGTAAAAATAATATCAAAAAACATGACAGATCAGATGATATCTTGGCAAATACCGGTATAAGAATTGGTGGAAACGATTTTGATAGCGATTTAGCTATAAAGTGTTTTATGCAAGAATTTGGATATAAAACACTATTAAAACCAGATGATTATACTGGTCGAGTCTTGCCAGTGCCTTTTCAGCCTTATGTTATGCTTTCTGAGTGGAGTAGCATAAACTCCTTATATACTTATTCTTCTCAGAAAAATATAAAACAAATCTATGAACGTGCAAGTATGCCAGATAAAGTCTTTAATCTTTATGAGATTGTTAAAAAAGAACTTGGACATACACTATTAAATAAAGTAGAAGAAGCAAAAATTAAGCTAAGTAATATGGATGAAGTAGTGACGAGTCTCGATTTTTTATCTAAAAAACCAGTTGTTGATTCTAATATTAAAGATTTTGAGAACGCAATAGCTAATAATACAGCAAAAATTGTAAACTCGTTAAATGAATGTGTGAAAGAAGCAAAAATAAATAATAATGATATAAAACTATTGATACTTACCGGAGGCTCTACGGAAATACCATATATAAAGAATACTATATTAAAATTGTTTCCTAATGCAAAAATATCAGAAGACAATAAATTGTCATCTGTTGCTATGGGGCTGTCATATGATGCAAGAAGAATATATGGGTAGAGTCTTTATTTTATAAAAGAGTCTTATATATAAAAAATCATATAGCTAATATATATAGTGGTTTTTATCATGTTTTTACTTATAAATAATATATTTTAAAAACAAATGATTAAATTTTAAATCAAGTAAAACAGGGGTTTAGAGATTTTTTGAAAAAAAAGTTTAAAAAAGTGAAATTTTTTTTAAAAAAAGTGTTGACTTCTGCAAAAGGTGGTTATATAAGTTCGTTCACCGGAGCGATGCAAGATGATACAAAATCTTGACAAGTGGTTGCGGTCTCAAGCTAAGGTTTGAGTAGGTTATAAGAAAATAGTAA
>JAZRAL010000013.1:0-19384 GCA_045634545.1 Alphaproteobacteria bacterium
ACAGGATTGTTTAGTGATGTTAGCTTCGATACAAAAGGAAATACTCTTCTCATAAATGTTGTTGAGAATCCTGTTATTGGTGTTAGAGCATTTGATGGAAACAACAAAATTGATGATAAGATCTTGGAATCCGAAGTACAATCTCAGCCTCGTTCTGTTTTCAACAAAGCAAAGGTTCAACAAGACGTTCAACGTATTTTGGATGTATACAAAAGAGCAGGACGTTATGGTGTTAAGGTTGAGCCAAAAATCATCAAAAAAACAGACAATAGAGTTGATTTGATTTTTGAGATTGAAGAAGGTCCTGAAGCAAAAATTGACACCATTAACTTTATTGGTAATAAGCACTATACAGGAAAAGATTTACAAGCTGAAATTATGAGTAAAGAAAGCCGTTGGTATAGATTATTCTCTAGCGCTGAATCTTTTGACAAAGAAAAAATGAATTATGACCAAGAGTTGTTGAGACGTTTTTATAATAGCCATGGTTATGCTGATTTTGCGGTATTATCTGCTATTGCAGAATTATCTCGTGATAAAACTTCTTTTGTTTTAACATTTACTATTGATGAAGGTAAACGCTACAAAGTTAATGATATAAAAATTAACTCTAACGTTGCTGATATTGATGCTAACCAATGGTATGAATTTGTTACTTTTAACAATGGCGATTGGTATAATTCTGATGAAGTTGAAAAAACAGTTAATGCTTTAACTGAAGAATTATCTCGTAAGGGTTTTGTATTTGTTGAAGTATCCCCAACTATCAACAAAGACAGAGAAACAGGAAAACTTAGCGTTGTTTTTGACATCAAAGAAAATGCAAAAGTATTTGTAAACAGAATTAACATTACTGGTAATACCAGAACTCTTGATGAAGTTATTCGTAGAGAATTTAGAATTGCAGAAGGTAATGTATTTAATGCTTCTAAGATTAGAGAATCTAGACGTAATGTTGAAAGATTAAACTTCTTTAGCAAAGTTGATATTGACTCTGAAAGAGTTGGTTATGATAAAGCAGACATCAACGTTAATGTGGAAGAAAAATCTACAGGATATTTCAATATTGGTGTAGGATACTCTACTGTTAATGGTGCACTTATTAGAGCAGGTATTACAGAAAATAACTTCTTAGGAAAAGGACAACAAGTAAGCTTGAATGCTGGTACGTCTCAACGTTCTAATGACTACAGCTTTAGCTTTACAGAACCTTATTTCTTAGATAGAAGACTAAGTGCTGGTACTGATTTGTTCTACCAAACAGAAGATTACCAAGACGAAAGTAACTATGATATGGATACAATGGGTGCTAGAATTCGTTTTGGTTGGAATTATACAGACAACTTAAGTCAATATGTACGTTACACACTTAAACAAGATGAAATCAAGAACGTAAATAGCGCTTCTAAATACATCAAACGTGAAGAAGGCGAATCTATTGACTCTGTTATTGGTCAAACAATCGTTTATGATAAGAGAGATAATTTCTTGAAACCACGTGAAGGTTACTACTTATCATTTGGTAATGACATCTCTGGTCTTGGTGGTGATGATAAATACTTAAAATTTGATGCTAAAGCATATAAATTCTATACATTATCTGACCACTATACATTTAAGTTCTTTATCAATGGTGGTTACATCACTGGATATGGAAACGAAGATGCTAGACTTGCTCAAAGATACTTCTTAGGCGGTAATACTATGAGAGGTTTTGATACTGGTGGTATTAGTGCTAGAGATAAAGCAACCAAAGATGCTTTGGGTGGTAACTGGATGGTATGGGGAGGTGCTGAGCTTGCATTCCCACTCGGACTTGATGAGCTTGGTATTAGAGGTAGAACATTTATTGATATTGGTACAACAGGTAAACCAGACAATATTGATAAAGCTGATGTTGACTACTCTTCTAGTCCTCGTGTTGCAGTTGGTTTCGGTTTCGAATGGACTTCTCCAATGGGTAAAATTGATATCGACTTCGGTTTCCCAATTGTTAAAGAAGACTATGATGAAACAGAGGTATTCCGTTTGAACTTTGGTACAAGTTTGTAATAAAGGAAATAACAATGGCTGATAAAATTTTTTATGAATACAGCGGACCTAAAAACTTAAAAGAAATTGCTGAAATTGCTGATGCAATTTTGGTTGATGAAAGTAAAGCAAATGAGCAGATAGAAAATATCTGCTCTATTGAAAGCGCTGGTCGTGAAGATCTTTGCTTCTTTTATGACAAGAAGAATAAAGACAAAGCTAAAACTATTAAATCTAAAGCTTGTGCAACAACTGAAGAATTAAAACACTTAATCCCAGAAGATGTTGTAGCTCTTATTGTTAAAGACCCTAAGCTTTCTTTTATTAAACTACTTCATGCTTTTTATAAAGAACATGGATATGAACCAAAGATTGAAGCTAGTGCAAAAATTTCGCCTTTAGCAAAGATTGGTAGTGGATGCTATATTGGTCATAATGTTGTGATTGAAGATGATGTTGTGATTGGCGATAACTGTGTTATTGAAGCAAATGCTTTTATTGGCAGAGGTTGCCAAATTGGAAACAACTGCAAAATTGCAAACAATGCTAGCATATCTTATTGCTTAATGGGTAATGATTGTTACATCTATACCGGTGCTAGAATTGGTCAAGATGGTTTTGGGTTTTCTGTTGTTGAAGGAAAACATAAACGCATTCCTCAAATTGGCCGAGTTATCATTGGTAATGATGTTGAAGTTGGTGCTAATGCTTGTATCGATAGAGGTGCTCTTGATGACACAATTATTGGTGATGGATGCAGAATTGATAATTTAGTTCAAGTTGCACATAATGATAAAATTGGTAAATACTGCATTTTGGTTGCTCAAACAGGTATTGCAGGTAGTTGTACTTTTGGCGACTATGTTGTTTGTGGTGGGCAAACCGGTTTTGCTGATCACCTAAATGTTGGTAGCGGTGCACAAATTGGAGCTCAGTCTGGTGTTATGCGTGATATTGAACCAGGTGCTATTGTTATGGGAACACCTACAGTTCCATTTAAAGATTTTATGCGCCAAGTTGCATTTTTACAAAAAAACAGTAAAAAATAATTAAGGAGACTTAAAAAATGTCTGAAGAAGTTAAAGTGTATAATATTGAAGAAATTATGAAAATGTTACCACATAGATACCCATTCTTGTTGGTTGACCGCTTGGAAGTTGAAGTTCCTGGTGAAAAGGGTGTTGGCATTAAAAATGTAACAATGAATGAAGAATTTTTTCAAGGTCACTTTCCTAACAATCCTGTAATGCCTGGTGTATTACAAATTGAAGCTATGGCTCAAACAGCTGGTGCTGTTACTATTGCTCAAGACGAAAACTATGCAAACACATCTCGAAGTGTTTTGTTTATGGGTGTTAATGATGTTAAATTTAGAAAACAAGTTAAACCTGGTGACCAACTAAGAATGCATGTTGAAAAAATCAAAGCTCGTCGCAATATTTTCGTTTATAAAGCAGTAGCTATGGTAGATGGTCAAGTTGCATCTGAAGCAGAACTTACAGCTATGATTGTAGATTAATTTAAAAAAAATACTATTATTTGCTATTGAAAAAATTAGAGATAGGATTTATCTTATCTCTAATTTTTTAAGGAATAAGAAATGTTTGATGCACAAAAAATAAGAAATGACTTTCCTATTCTTCAAGAAAAGATTGAAGGAAAGCCTAATACATATCTTGATACTGCTGCTTCTGCTCAAAAGCCTGAAGTTGTAGTTAATCGTATGGTTAAAGCATATTTGGAAGAATATGCAAACGTGCATCGTGGTAGTTATTTTTTATCTGATAAATCGACTGAAAACTTTGAAGAAGCTCGAAAAATTGTACAAAAGTTTTTTAAAGCTAAAAAAACAGAAGAGATAATCTTTACTCGTAATGCAACAGAGGGTATTAACCTTGTTGCGGCAACATATGGTGCTAAAAATTTAAGGGAAGGTGATGAGGTTTTATTATCTAGAGCAGAGCATCATGCCAACCTTGTTACTTGGCAACAATGGGCATTAAAAACAGGAGCTAAATTAAAGTACTTTGACCTTGGTGAAGATGGTAGTTTTGTTTTAGAAAATTTTTTAAAAGAATTATCTAACAAAACAAAGATTGTTGCTGTTACTGCGATGTCTAATGTTTTGGGTACAATTTTTCCTATAAAAGAGATTTGCCAAAAAGCTCATGAGGTTGGTGCGGTTGTTTTAGTTGATGCTTGCCAATACGTTGTACATAAGAAAGTTGATGTAGTTGATTTTGATTGCGACTTTTTAGTGATTTCTGGTCATAAAGTTTATGGCCCTACTGGTATTGGTGTTTTATATGGCAAATACGAACTATTGAATGATATGCCTCCTTATCAATATGGTGGCGATATGATTGAAAATGTTTCTTTTGAAAAAACGACTTTCGCCCTTCCTCCTGCTCGTTTTGAAGCAGGTACTCCAGCGATTGTTCAAGCAATTGGACTTGGGGAAGCATTAAAATATTTAATGAAGTTTGATTTTAGCGAAATTGAAGAATATGAAAACATGCTTACTTCTTATATGACAGATAGAATGCTTGAAATTAAAGGACTAAAAATACATGGAATGGCAAAACAAAAAGGTGGAGTCTGCTCTTTTAGTATAGATGGAATACACCCTCAAGATTTAGCTTTTATTTTAGGCAAAGAAGGTGTTGGAGTTAGAACCGGACATTTTTGTGCAGAACCTTTGGTTTTGTCTCTTGGATATAAGTCTTTAACAAGGGCATCTTTGGGTATTTATAGCAACAAAGAAGATATTGATATTTTTATTAAAACATTAGAAAAGGCAAAAACTTTTTTAGCATAGTAGATTGAACGATGACAGAAGAAAATACAGTAAATGAAATTGATGAAAATGAAGCTCAACTATTGCAGGCAATGAGTGTTGATGATGAATTACCTGTCTATAAAGCATATGCAGGCGAAGAGCTTAATGATAAATCTTGTATTGCTAAAATGGTTGACATTGTTGAAGCTGTAAAGACTGTTTATGACCCTGAAATACCTATTAATGTATATGACTTAGGGCTTATTTATGAAATCAAACAAGAAGATGGGGGTAATTTGCATATTGATATGTCTTTGACAGCCCCTGGTTGCCCTGTTGCTGGAGTTCTTCCTCAACAAGTGGCTGATGCAGTTGCAACATTAGAAGGTGTTGGAAAAGTTGAAGTAGAAGTTGTTTGGGAACCCGCTTGGACTCTTGAAAGACTTAGTGATGATGCTAGAGTAATGCTTGAGATGATTTAAAGAGGTAAAAAATGAGTATTGAAACATTGATTGAAGATTTTTCTTTTTTAGAATCGTGGGAAGATAGGTATAAGTATCTTATTGAACTTGGCAATAAATTACCTCATTTTAGTGATGATAAAAAGCTTGATGAGTGGAAAATTGTTGGTTGCCAATCTCAAGTATGGATTATTCCTCATTTAGAGGCCAATCCAATATATTTTGAAGGTGATAGTGATGCAATTATTGTTAGAGGAATTATCGCTGTTGTTTTTGAAATTTTTAAAGATAAATCTGCACAAGAAATTTTAGATATTGATGTTGAAGAAATTTTTGATAAGATAGGCTTAAGAGAACATATAACCCCTAATAGACGAAGTGGAATGCAGTCTATGGTTGATAAGATTAAATACTATGCTGCACAAGCTCTGAAGGATTGAGATGAATATTCACGAGTATCAAGCAAAAAACATTTTTAGTAAGTATGGAATTAATGTGCCTAATGGTTTTATTGCTTATACTCCCAAAGAGGCTAAGGAAGCTGCATATAAAATTAGTGAAATTGGACCTTGGGTTGTAAAAGCGCAAATTCAAGCTGGGGCTCGTGATATCGGGAAATTTTTAGATAAAAGAGCTGGTAAAAAAGGTGGAATTAGGCTTTCTAAGTCCATAGAAGATGTGTATTCTAATGCAAATGAAATGCTTGAAAATATGCTTATTACAAACCAAACTGGCGCAAAAGGACGTTTGGTTAGTAGAGTATATATTGAAGAATATATAAAATCTGTAAATAAGTTTTATGTTGGTCTTACAATTGATAGAGAAACAGCGTCTGTTGTTTTGATTGTATCTTCCGATTATGATAAGGATAACGAAGATGTTATCAATATTATAGAAACACCAGATAAAATTTTTAAAGTTAATCTTGGACTTCAAAGAAAGATTGATAAAAAGCAAGCTAAAGAGGTTTGCGACTTTATGCAAGCAAAGATTTTAGTTGGCGATATGAAAAACTTTATTGATAACCTTTTGAATGTTTTTTATGCATATGATGCCACCGCTGTTGAAATTAACCCTATTGGAGTAACCAAAAATGGGCAAATTTGGGCTTTAGATGCTAAGATTTGTTTTGATTCTAATGCTCTATATAGGCACAAAGATATTACTTCTATGGTTGATGAGGCAGAAATAGAAGAACGAGAGTTAAAAGCCTTAAAATTTGGCTTCCAGTACAAAGAATTAGATAGTGGCATTGGAATTATTGTAAATGGTGATGGTTTGGCTCTTAACACAATAAATGAGGCAAAAAATATCAATCTTGATACAGCCTGCTTTTTGAACCTAAAAGGTGGTGTTGATAGAGATAAAATTGCAGAAAGCATAAAGCTTATTATGACGAATCCTAAAGTTGATGGAATTTTTATTAATATCTTGGGTGGTTTCTTACGTTGTAACTTAATTGCAGATGGTATATTAAATGTTGCAAATGATTTGGGGTTAAATATACCTTTAATTGTTCGTTTTGAAGGAACAAACAAAGAGGAAGCCACAGAGATATTAAATAAATCTAATTTATCTTTTTTGATTGCTGATGATACAGCATCCGGTTTAAATATGCTAAAAAGAGCAATTGAGGAGGATTTTTAATGTCTATTTTTGTAAATAAAAAAACTAAAGTTTTAGTGCAAGGTATTACGGGTACTCAAGCATCTTTCCACGTACAAAGAGCATTAAAGTATGGTACTAAAATTGTTGCTGGTGTTGTGCCTAGCAAAAAAGAAGATTTCCATTTAGGTATTCCTGTTTTTGAAACAGTAAAAGAAGCAAAAGAAAAAACTAATGCCACAGCATCTATTGTTTTTGTTCCTGCAAAATTTGCAAAATCTGCAATTATGGAGGCAATTGAAGCAGAATTAGAGCTTGTTGTAGTTATTACTTCGGGCATCCCTGTTGTTGATATGATGGAAATAAAACACAGACTTAAAAACTCAAAAACCATACTTATTGGCCCTAATACCCCAGGTGTTATTACCCCTAATGAAGCGTATATGGGAATTTTTCCTGACAGCATTCATAACGCTGGTAATATTGGCATTGTTTCATCATCTTCTACTTTGACTTATGAAATAGTTTTAGAGATGAATAAAATTGGACTTGGACAATCTACTGTTGTTGGTTTGGGTGATGATTTTATTGTTGGCGCTTCTTTCGGTAATATTATTGAAAAATTTAACAAAGATACAAAAACAAAAGCTAGCGTTATTATAACTGGCATTTATGAGGATAACGAATCTAGTATTATTGAAAAATACTCCAAATTAAAAAATAAAAAACCTGTTATTGCTTTGATTATTGATGACAGCACAACTCTTTCTAATACAAATAGTCTTGCTGAATTAATTTGTAAAAATACCTTTGACGTGGAAGATAGAAAGAATAAATTAAGAAAAGCAGGCATTATTGTCGTTGATAATATTACAGATTTGAAAAAAGAACTGCTAAAAGTATGTTAAAAAGAATAAGAAAAATTATTGATACAATACTTCCTCCAAGATGTTTGATGTGTGGTAGTATTATTAATTCTGATAACAGCTTATGTCATGAATGTTTTTCTAAGGTAAATTTTGTTAGTAGACCATATTGCAAACATTGTGGCATACCATTTTCTAAATCCATTAGTGATGGTGAAGCTCTTTGTATTCATTGTCTTAACCCTAAAAACAATGACAAATTTAGACTTTTAAGATTTGCGGTGGAATATGATGAGTTTTCTAAAAAAGCTATTTTGGATTTTAAGTTTTTAGACCATATTGAAAATAGAAAACTGCTTACAAATTGGCTCAATATAGCTGGAAATGATATTTTTGATAGTGGAGTTGATTTAATTATTCCTGTTCCTTTGCATTTTACAAGACTTATAAAAAGAAAATACAATCAATCAGCAATCTTGGCAAAAGAACTATCTAAAATACGCAATATTGAGGTTGATTATAAAACACTAAAGAGAAAGAAAATGACCATACCTCAAGTTTTGTGCTCAGGAAAAGAACGATTAAAGAATGTAAAAAATGCTTTTGAAGTTGTTTATCCTGAGAACATTAAAGGAAAAAGAATCGTTTTAATCGATGATGTATATACAACTGGAGCAACTTTAAAAGAATGCGCTGTTGTTTTGCTTAAAAATGGGGCAAAATCTGTTGATGCGCTGACAATTGCTAGAGTTTGCTAATAAAAAAAAGCAGGACTTGCCTGCTTTTTTTTATTTTACACCTAAGAGCTTTTCGTATTTTCTTAAAATACATTCAGCAACTCCGGCTAAATCATTTTTATCATTGCTTTCAAAAGAACGTTCTTTTACTAGCATTTCTGATGTTAGCTCAAAAACATATCCTGTATAATCTCTTAGACAGTTTTTTTCTTTTTGTTTTTTAGCTTTTGTCTCAAAAGCGCTATTGCGAATAACTTCAGTAAGTTCTTCTGTTTTCTTTTTTTTGAACATTCTTTTTGCCTTTTATTTTAATTAATCAATTGATGTTGATAACCATTTTCCTGATGTTTCTTTATATTTATCACGTGTGTCATATAAATCAACATTTAAATTCAAATCTTTAGCGGTCAATTTACCCATTGCTTGAAGAAGTGCTAAACCTGAAACGTAATAATCGTGACGAGTTGTTACTTCTTCTACCTCTGAATTGAGTAAATATTGGTATTGGTTTAATACATCAAGTACGGTTCTGTTTCCAAGAGCTTCTTCTTCTCTTACACCATCTAAAGCAACTTGGTATGCTTTTATTTGTGATTTAACTGACTCTATTTTTGCTTTATTTGCACTTAGATATTCCCAGTAACTTGTAATATCTGAAAGAAGTTTATCTTCTGCATTTAACAAATCTTCTTGCGCTTGTTTTTGGTAGTACTTGCTTTGACGAAGTTTAGCACGGCTTGCTCCGGCATTATATATTGGCATTGAGAAGTTTACACCAAATTCTACAGAATCGTTAGTAGGATTTTTATCATACATATAATTTTCATTTTTTAATCTGCCTGCTGATGCATAAGCATTAACAGAAGGAAGTAAATCACCTCTTGAGGTTTTTACATCATAATTTTTAGCCTTTAGCATATGTTTTGCTGCAGATACTGTGTAGTTGTGTGCTTTGGCATATTCCATTGCATCTTCTAAGTTTTTAGGAAACATTTTTTCAATGTCTTTTGGATCTACAACATCTTTTGGAGCTGTGCCTATTATTTGAACATATACAGCTTTTGATGCTTCTAGATTACCTTCTGCAGATATTCTTTGAGATTGCGCAGAAGCATAACTTGCCTTGGCTTGTGATACGTCTGTTGTAGTTACTTCACCAACTTTGAAACGCTCTTTTGTTTCATCTAGTTCTTTTTTTAATAGTTTTTCATTATTTTTTTGTAATTTTACAATTGCTTCATCACGCAAAACATCTAAGTATGCAATTGAGGCATTAAGCAATACGTTTTGCTCTGTTGCCATAAGGTTTGCTTGTGATGCTTTTGCATAACTTTTTGCAGAACTAACAGAGTTTACTGTTTTTAAGCCTGAAAATAAAGGTTGTGAAATTGTTGCAGATAAGGTTCTAGCATAGCCATCTACTGGTTTTTGATGAACACCATTTATTCTTGAATTTGTATTTACTTTGTTTTCTACATATGCGCCATCTATTGATAATGTTGGTCTGTAACCTGATTTTGCAAGTGCAACATTTTCATCAACTGCTTGTGATGAGGCTCTTGCTGACTTTAATACAGGATTATTTTCATATGCTTTTGCTAATGCTGTTTCTAAAGTATCTGCTGATGCAGGCATACTTGCTGTTAAAGCAATTAAAAGTGCTAATACACTGTTTTTTCTCATTTTTACACCCTCTGTTTTATATAACATGAAAAATATTCTTGGTTATTATATAGCCGATAATTGTTAAAAAAATATCAATCATTGTTTTTATTTTTTAAAATAATCTTATATTATTAACGAAAATTCAAACAATTTTGCTATAGTTTTGTGAATAGTAAAGTATGTTAATTTAAGGAGATGTATTTTGAAAAAAAGCAACTTAGAAATTACTGACGAAATTAAAAAGGCGCGTTTAAAGTTATCTATCGAACATTATATCAAATATTTTATCGGAAAGAGAGCTTGCGAATTAACTAAAGAAGAAGCTTTATATGCTATTTCTTTAGCGGTTAGAGAGTTTGCAATGGATGAAATGTATAAAACCATTGCAAGATACAATGAACATTCAGCAAAAAGAGTTTACTATCTTTCTATTGAATATTTAATTGGTAGATCTCTTGAAAATAATCTTCATAACTTGGGTTTATATGATTTATTAAAAGATATTAAACTAGATGGTTTCCCTGATTTGTCTTTAGAAGAGATTTTTGATACTGAATATGACCCAGCTCTTGGTAATGGTGGCCTTGGTCGATTAGCTGCTTGTTATCTAGACTCTATGGCTTCTTTAGGCTTGCCTGGTTTTGGATATGGTATTAACTATCAATTTGGGCTATTCAAACAAAAATTTGAAAATGGATGGCAAGTAGAACAAGCTGATAACTGGTTTTCTGACTTTTCTCCTTGGGAGTTAGCTAGACCTGAAAGACAAGTTATCGTTCCAATGTTTGGACATGTTGAAACATATAAAGATGCTACAGGTAAAGATACTTATGTTTGGGCAGGAACTCATACTCTTTATGGTATTCCTTATGATTTTCCAATTGTTGGATATAATGGCAAATCTGTAAACTATTTAAGACTATTTTCTGCAAAAACTGACGAAGAATTTGATTTAGATATCTTTAACAATGGTGGATACATTGAAGCGGTTGAAGATAAGATTAAAACTGAGTCTATTTCTAAAGTGCTTTATCCTTCTGATGCTATAGAATCTGGTAAAGCTTTACGTCTTTCTCAACAATATTTCTTTGTTTCTTGCGCTATTCAAGATATCTTTAGAAGATTTTTGGAAAAGAGTAATGACTTTGATAAATTACCAGAATCTGTTTGTATTCAATTAAACGATACTCACCCTGCTCTTGCAATTGTAGAGATGATGAGACTATTGCTTGATGTTTATGGACAAGAATGGGATGATGCTTGGAACATTGTTACAAAAGTATTTGCATATACCAATCACACTCTTCTTCCTGAAGCATTGGAAACATGGCCTGCAAAATATTTTGCACATATGTTACCTCGCCATCTTCAAATTATTTATGAAATCAATAGAAGATTTATGGAATTTGCTCGTGAGAAATTTGGTGAAAATCATGAAAAACTTGCTAAAGTTTCTATTGTTTCTGGAGAAGGTGATAGCCAAATTATTCGCATGGCTAACTTATCTATTGTTGGCTCTTTCTCAGTTAATGGTGTTGCAAAAATTCACTCTGAACTTATTAAAACATCATTAGTTCCTGAATTTTATGAATTATGGCCAGAGAAGTTTACAAATGTTACAAATGGTATTACTCCTCGCCGTTGGTTACTTCATGCAAATACAAGTCTTGCAACACTTATTTCTGATAAAATTGGAAAAGATTGGATTGCTAATCTTGATATGCTTAGAAGAGTTGAAGACTATGTTGATGATGCTGAATTTATCAAAAAATTCATCAAGATTAAGAAAAACAACAAGGAACTTTTGCGTCATGAAGTATTTAAACGTACTAATGTAGCTATTACTACAAATAGTATGTTTGTTGTTCAAGCAAAACGTATTCACGAATACAAACGCCAATTGATGGCTATTTTACAAGTTATTGGTGAATATCTTGCTATTGTTCGTGACAATGTTAGACCAATATGTCCTAAGACCTATATTTTTGCAGGAAAAGCTGCTCCTTCTTATACTTTTGCAAAATTAGTTATTAAGCTTATTAATAATGTTGCAAATGTAGTTAACAATGACTCTAGAGTTGGTGACGCATTGAAGGTTGTATTTATTCCTGACTATAAGGTTTCTGTGGCTGAAGTACTAATTCCTGCAGCTGATGTTAGCTTACAAATATCTACAGCAGGTTTCGAAGCTTCTGGTACTGGTAATATGAAGTTTGCTCTAAACGGAGCGTTAACTGTTGGTACATATGATGGTGCAAACATTGAAATCCGTGAAGCTGTTGGCGAAGACAACTTCTTCTTATTTGGATTAAAAGAAGATGAAATTCAAGCTATGCGTCCTACATATAATCCTAGAAAGATTTATGAAGAATCTGAATATATTAAGCGTATTTTGAATGCTATTAACTCAAACATCTTCTGTGAAAAAGATATGCCTTCTTTATTTAAGCCAATTTTTGATGAATTGTTAAATAGAGATTACTTCTTTGTTTTAGCTGATTTGGAAGCATTTAATAAAGCGATGAAAGAAGCTGAAACAGAATATCTTAACAAAGAAGAATGGGCTAAGAAGACTATTTATAATGTTGCTAGAATCGGATATTTCTCTAGTGATAGATCTGTTGCTGAATATGCTGAAAAGATTTGGCATGTTACTGGCACTTTTTCTAAAGCGGAGAAAATACCTTTTAGACGTAAAAAGTCTGCTTAAAGATGCATACAATAAAAAAGCTCTGAGAAATCAGAGCTTTTTTTTATTAACGGTAAAGCCATTCGTCTCTATTTCGCTGAGCTCTTGCGCTACGCCCTTTTTCTGAATCTTGCTGTTCTAAAAACCTTCTTGCATTGTATATCGCATTTTGGAATTTTTCGGCTTCTCTTTTAGCGTTTTCTCTTGCTAAATAATAGTTTTCTCCGAGGGAATTGCATACTTTTACTATTGCTACATTAAATCTGTATTTTAATCTATATTTATCTGACCTTGAGTATTTTTCATCTGGCAAGCAGTCTATTACATTAAGACAATTTGAGTATAGAGTTAATTTCTTTACTGAATCTGGAATTTCTTTTATTATTTCTTTTTTATCACTAAATGTTTTAAAAAAATCAACAGCTATTCTTGAGCAATACTCTTTTTTATATTCTCTTTTGGCTTTATCTTTAATTTTTGATGCTTCTTTTTTGTATTTAACAATCCTTACAGCTTCCTCATTTAGCTCATCCAATGCGAGCTCTCCTTGATATTCTGGCAACTCTCTTTTTAGATTTTTTACAAGAACATTAAAGGTTGCTTGATGCTCTTCTAGTATATGTGGGCTATATTCTTCTAAACCTTGAAGTATTTTTCTTCGTGTATGTTCACTTAATTGTTTTGGCTCATCTACATATACATCTACTGATTGGCGATATTCATCTAGTAATTCGCAAAACAATACGGCTTGTCTTACTTCTTTTACTGTTGGAATTTCTTCATCTAAAAAACTTAATTGAGGAGAGTTTTTAGCATATTCCCAATGTTTATCAGAAAACGATTTTATTTTTGTACTTACATCCATATCTTTAAAGTTAAAACTTTCGGATACAGCCTCACTTATTAAATCATACATTTGTTTTGAGCTTATGTTTTGAACCATGAAACAACTCCTTAAACATATATTTGGGAGTATTATATCATAATTATTAACATAAAACAATAAAAAAAAACCCTCAATGTTGAGGGGGAATTTTTTATTCATTTTCAAGAATGATGTCGCCGGTTTTTAGTAGAACTATTTTATCTAAAACCCATTTGTTGATTTGTTTAATTTTATCGCTTTCTACGTTCATTCTCTCTGCTATATCTATGATAAAGTCGATTTCATCATCTTCTAAACCTGTATCTGAGTTTGCTAAGAAACATAGCTCTTTTACTAAGTTCAAGGACTTTTTGCGATCTGTTATTGATACAACTTTATCCATAACTGCAGATTTATTTAGATTTTGAAGAATTGTTACAATTTCTCTTTCCTCAATACCATATATTTTGCCTATTTTTTTTAGGAAATCAATTTCTTCTTTTACAACTTTTTTATCGCTATATACCATACAACAAAAGCATTCTACAAATATGCGTTTTTCTTCTGTGGTTAATCCTTTAATGTAATCGTATTCTTTATCCATTTGTTGTCTCCATTTTAATTATACTTTGAATTATTGCTTGATTTATTTAAAATGTAGTTAAAATATTTATATAAAAATGAAGAAATATAAAAAAAAATAGTTGACGTGCAAAAAAACTTAATGTAAATAATTTCAAGTTACGGAGCGTTGGCAGAGTGGTAATGCAGCGGATTGCTAATCCGTCATCCTGAATAGGGATGCATAGGTTCGAGTCCTATACGCTCCGCCATTAAAAAGCAGTCTTTTGACTGCTTTTTTGTTTTTTATAATAAAATTTTGTAAATAACATAGACAAAAATATTTACTTTAATTTAAGATTTTATATCGTATATTTGTATTTGGAATTTTATTTTATATTCTTTTAAAATAATTATTGACAAAAAAGATTTTAGATGTCATCTATTATGTCAATAATAAGAAAGGAAAAAATAAGTATGATTAAGACTACAATTAAGAATGATACAAAGCGTAATGCTTTTGCAAAACTTGACGCAAAGAAGATTGCGGGTGGGGTATGTACTACTAACAAAGTAGTAAATAATTTAGTTTTAGAAGGATATACATTATTGGCTAGCGGAGTTTGCTCTGATATAAAAATTAAAAATAACGAGCGTGATAATGTTATCATATTTTCAAAACATAGAGAAGTTGCTTAAAAGTTTTTATAAAACCCACATAGTTGGGTTTTATTTTTTTATATTTATCAAAAATTACTTGCAAAAATACATTGTTTATATAAACTCTTGGCAGAATTAAACTTAAAATTATAAAAGGAGAATATGATGCCTTTAGTTTCTATGCGTCAGATTTTAGACCACGCTGCTGAGAACAATTATGGTGTTCCAGCTTTTAATATTAACGATATGGAGCAAATTATTGCTGTTTGTGAAGCTGCAAAAGAAGTTAATGCTCCTGTTATTCTTCAAACATCAACAGGTGCTAGAAAATTTGCTGGTGACCCAATGATTCGTCATATGGTTGCTGCTGTGATTGAAATGTATCCAGAACTTCCTATCTGTTTACACCAAGACCATGGTTCTTCAATTAATGTTTGTCAATCAGCAATTGTTAATGGTTACTCATCTGTAATGATGGATGGTTCTTTGGAAGCTGATGGTAAAACTCCTTCTTCTTTTGAATACAATGTTAAAGTTACTAAAGAAGTTGTTGCAAGAGCTCATGCTGTGGGCGCTTCTGTTGAAGGTGAATTGGGTGTTATCGGTAGTTTGGAAACAGGTAAAGGCGATAAAGAAGATGGACACGGTGCTGAAGGTGTTATTGATAAAAAACGTTTAGTAACAGACCCTGATGAAGCAGAACGTTTTGTTGCTGAAACAAACATTGATGCTTTGGCTGTTGCTGTTGGTACATCTCATGGTGCTTACAAATTTACTCGTAAACCTACTGGCGATATTTTGGCTATTGATGTAATTGAGAAAATCCATGCAAAATTGCCTAACACTCACATGGTAATGCATGGCTCTTCTTCTGTTCCTCAAGAATTGCAAGATATTATCAATGCTTATGGTGGCGCTATTCCTCAAACATTTGGTGTGCCAGTTGAAGAAATCGTTAGAGGTATTAAGTCTGGTGTTAGAAAAGTTAACGTTGATACAGACTGCAGAATGGCTATTACAGGTGCTATCAGAAAAGTATTTATGGAGAATCCAAAAGAATTTGACCCTCGTAAATATTTGAAACCTGCTATCGAAGAAATGAAGAAGGTTTGTATTGACCGTTATGTAGCATTTGGTGCTGCTGGTCAAGCTGATAAAATTAAGCCTATTCCATTATCAGTGATGGCAAAAAGATACGCTTAATTTTATAATTTAAGATTAAAAAAAGAAGGCTCTAGAAAACTAGAGCCTTTGATTTTTTAAGCTATTTTTGAAAATAGTTTTTGTTTACTAATAATATCTTGTTTGGTTAGGCTTGATTTTAAGAATGGAGATGTTTCTATTAAATCAAGCGGTGTGCCGTCGCTTTCTATTTGACCATCTTTTATAACAATCACCCTATCAGCAAGAGCTATTTCGGTTGGATTATGTGTTACAAGCAACACTGTTTTATCTTTAGCTTTTTCTTTTAGGGTTTTCATAATCTTAAAGCTTAATACTTGGTCTAAACCGGTTGTTGGCTCATCTAGTATCATTATTGGACGGTCTGTTAAGAAAATACGTGCTAGAGCTAAACGTTGACGTTGTCCTCCAGATAAAGCATTACCATTTCTACCAATTTTATGGTAAACACCATCTTTTAGATTTGATATATCTTCTGTTAATCCAGCAGAATCTAGAGCTTTTTTAACTTCATCTTCAGTTGCTTTCTCATTAAAATATTTCAAATTATGCAATAAAGTGGCATCAAAAAATTGAACACGCTGATCTATAAATGATATTTGTTTATTTATTTCATCATCAGAAAGAGAGGTAATGTCTTTACTTCCTAACTTTATAGAACCAGAAACAAGGTCATAGTCATGACGAATAAGATTTAACATAGTCGTTTTACCTTGCCCTGAAGTACCAATAATAGCTGTTATTTCTCCTGGTTTAATTTGAGTTGATATCCCCTTTATCACATCAACTCCACGCTCAATTATTTCATCTCCAAATATTGTAATATCTTTAATTTTAGGATAAGAAAACTTAGCTTTTTTTATTGATATTATATTATCTGATGGCAGTAAAATCTCATTACCTGTTTTACGATTTAGTGCTTTTGGTGTTGCTAATTTTTTCTTAAAATCAACTACCATATTTCTAGATGAAGCCATCTCTGTATATATGCTTGACAGGGATTCAGTACTCCATCTAAATTGATGTAATGCACTTGTTATTAATGCAAAACGACCTATATCTTTTGTATTTATTATATCATAGGCAATATATCCAATAAGTATTACTGTATATAATATCTCTCCTATACCTCTTTGCGAAAGCCTATTTCTTGCTTCAACAAACCTTATTTTATTGAAAATATTTTCTCTATATTTACTACGTTCAAAAATCTTGTTACACTCTATTTCTTTGTTTAAAGATTCTTGAATAAGAGGAATATTGGATATTATATCTGAATCTCTTTTAGAAATATGCATATCTAATATGTTAGCCTTATTAAAATTTTTCCTTCTTATCTCTTCAACATATAACATACTTTCAATATTAAATATTGCTATAACTAAAAAGAGAAAAAACAAATAAGGAGATATATACATAACACTCATTGTGCTCATCAGAACAATTATAACATGACTCAATAAATCGTAAATTTTGGATAGATTACTATACTTACTCATTCTTATCTGACGAGTAATACCTAACAAAGAGCCAGGATTATTAATTATAAAAAAAGCTCTAGGTTTTGCTATTACTTCTTTATATTCAGAAATTCTACTATATCTACTATATAATTCTTTCATTTTTTCTGAATTATAACTAAGAACACGACGCAAAATTACAACTATATTACTTTGAAACGCAGTCAATAACATACAACCAATAAATATTATAATTGCCTCTTTATCCCCTGTTGTAAGGCCAGGAAGAGAACCATATAAAAACATACTGATAGTAGGGTACAACCCCGTGATTACTGCTGTTATTATGCTAATTAACAAAATTTTATGATATAAAGACTTACATCTTTTATTCATCTCTCTGTATGTTTTATAAGCCAATGTAAATGGTTCTATATTCTGGTCTTGATTGTTTTCTTTATCACAAAAAAGTTTATAAAGCTTTTTTATTCTATTTTTTTCAAATTCCCAAAAACTAGTAACTTTATTTTTTTGCTTTAATTCAGATGCTGTTATATCTGTCATAAAAAAGTCCTTTCACAAATTGGAAGTTAAACAAAAATAAATAATAGGAATTTTATATTTTTCTTCATATTGGAATGATTAAACACCTATCTATTTGATATAATGCAATATTTATTTTTGAAATTTTGTCTAAAAGTTTGCTTGACTTTTTAGTAAATATGCGTATAATGAGAGTATCAAGAGGGGATAGTTCCTCTTTTTTTATTTTAACGACGGGAGAAAAACTCTCCCGTCGTTTGTTTTTCTATTTTAAGCTTTCAATTAGGCGAACAGGGTTGACGATTGTGCCAATGCCTTTTCTAAAATCACCTGTTTTTAGCCCTAGCTCAAAAAACTCATAAGGTGTTATGCTTTCTTTTACGCTTTTTGCTAGCAAATAAAGACCTGAAATGTAAGTTATTGCATATCTATTGGAATAATGCTCAAAAACATATTCATCCATTTTTACTTCTAGCGATACAGTTTTTGCACCACAAGGGAAGCATAGTGTATTTGGGTAATCACCTTTATATAATTTCAATTCTGAATATAGAATATAGTCGTCAGGATTTTCAACATTACCATCTAATTTGCAATATATGCATCCTAATCCTATTTTATTTTTTGTGGTAAAACTTATATCACCCCAATAACACCAAATTCCCAAACTTTCTGCCTCTTTTATAGCATTTATGGTTTCTTCATAATCTTCTATATTTTGGACACCTTCTGAAGTAAAATACCTTTCAAGATGAATAACATCTATTCCGTTTTTCCCTTCTGCAATTAGATTTTTATGAAGTTCACAAACTTTTTTGATTGCTTTGGCAAAATTTATATTTGAACCATTGGGATTTTCTTGTGTGCGCAAAAGATCCACTGCATAATAGTATGCACAAGCATTGGGCGCTAAACCACATGTTTTACCAATAATTGACGAAAGACGCTCAGATGATTTACCTCTTAAAAACTCTTCTCCAATTTTTTCATAACCTTTTAAATTGTTTTGATACTCAATATGATTAAATAAATCTGCCCAATCAATTATAGCTATATTTCTTCCTTGTCCTTTTATGCCAAGTTTATGAAGAGTTTTAATGCCTAACCCTGGATTTTTGCGAGATTCTAAAAACTCCTTTGGTTTAAAACCGAGAGGCAATTTTGTTGGGTCTTCTGGCCATTTGGTATCTTCTGAATAGCGTACTTTTAATGGGTCTATGCCTGATAGGTCATAACTTGAAACATCTAAGTGTTCAAAAGACACATATTCGCTATTGTTT
>JAZRAL010000014.1:0-15622 GCA_045634545.1 Alphaproteobacteria bacterium
TCATAAGAATTGTTGCAGAATCTAACCAGAAGGATTAAAAGTGATGAAAGAATCTTATACGAGCAAGAAACGTGTAAGAAAGAATTTTGGGCGAATCGATGCAATTATTGATATGCCTAGTTTATTAGAGGTTCAAACTGGTTCATATAATAGCTTTATCAACAATGTTGATATGTATGGCAACCATTGTGAATTTGGTTTGGAAGAAGTATTTAAATCTATTTTCCCTATTCGTGATTTCGCAGGAAATGGTGTGTTAGAGTTTGTTAAATACGAACTTGCAAAACCAAAGTATGATGTTGATGAGTGCGTTAAACGTGACCTCACATATGCTGCTCCTGTTAAAGCAACTTTACGTTTAGTTGTTTTTGATGTTGATGAAGATACAGGTGCTAAATCTGTTCATGACATTAAAGAACAAGACGTATTTATGGGTGATATTCCTTTGATGACAACAAACGGTACTTTTATTGTTAATGGTACAGAAAGAGTTGTTGTTTCTCAAATGCACAGAAGCCCAGGTGTGTTCTTTGATCATGATAAAGGTAAAACAATGTCAAACGGTAAGTTCTTGTTTGCTGCAAGAATTATTCCTTACCGTGGTTCTTGGCTTGATTTTGAATTTGATTCAAAAGATTTAGTTTATGCTCGTATTGATAGACGTCGTAAACTTCCAGTAACAACAATTCTTTACTCTTTGTATTCTAAAGAAACAGAAGAAAAAATTGCAAAAGCTAAAAAAGAAGGAAAGAAAATTGACCCATCAGAAATTAAGGGTATGAGTAAAGAAGAAATCTTAGCTTACTTCTATGAAACAAGTACTGTTGAAAAAGCTAAAAAAGGTTGGAAAGTTGAATTTGATGCTAGCAAAATGAAAGGTATTAAATTTGATTTTGACCTTGTTGATGCTGAAACAGGTAAAGTTGTTTTAGAAAAAGATAAGAAACTTACACCAAGATCTGCTCAAAAGTTAGTTGACAAAGGTTTAACTCATTTCTTGGTAAAAGATAATTACTTATATGGTAAATTCTTAGCAAAAGCAATCGTTCTTCCAAAAACTGGTGAAGTAGTTGCTGATGCTGGTCAAGAGTTAAATGAAGAAGTATTAAATAGTATTGATGCAAACAAAGTTAAAAACTTTGAAATTCTTTACATCGACAACATAAATGTTGGTCCATACATTAGAAATACTTTGGAAATTGATAAAAATACAAACAGAGAAGAAGCTTTGGGTGATATTTATAAAGTTATGCGCCCAGGTGAACCTGTTACATTAGAGGCAAGTGAAGCTGTATTTAAAAACTTGTTCTTTGATGAAGAAAGATATGATTTATCATCTGTTGGTCGTGTTAAGATGAACTCTGCTTTGGATATCGCATTTAGTGATGCTCCAGATACATGCCACATTTTAAGAAAAGATGATATCTTAAGAGTTGTAAAACACATGGTTGAACTACGTGATGGTAAAGGTGTTGTTGATGATATTGACCACTTAGGTAACCGTCGTGTTAGATCAGTTGGTGAATTGATGGAAAACCAATACAGAATGGGTTTACTTCGTATGGAAAGAGCTATCAGAGAAAAAATGAGTTCTGAAGTTCTTAACAACGTTAAACCTCAAGATTTAGTAAATGCAAAACCGATTGCTGCAGTTATTAGAGAATTCTTTGGTTCTTCTCAACTTTCTCAATTTATGGATCAAAACAACCCACTTTCTGAGGTTACTCACAAACGTCGTTTATCAGCATTAGGCCCTGGTGGTTTAAGCCGTGATAGAGCAGGTTTTGAAGTTCGTGACGTACACCCAACACACTATGGTCGTATTTGTCCTATTGAAACACCTGAAGGTCCAAACATTGGTTTGATTAACGCACTTTCTTCTTATGCACGTATTAACAAATATGGATTTATTGAATGTCCATATCGTAAAGTTGTTGATGGTGTTGTAACAGAAGATGTTGTATATTTATCTGCTGATGAAGAAACAAAATATGTTATGGCTGAAGCAAATGCAGAAGTTAGTGATGATGGACACTTTGTAAATGATTTGATTACTTGTCGTAAAGCTGGTGATATTATCTTTGCAAAACCTGAAGAAATTAACTTTATTGACGTTTCTCCAAAACAATTAGTGTCTGTTGCAGCAGCTTTAATTCCATTCTTAGAAAACGACGACGCGAACCGTGCGCTCATGGGTTCAAACATGCAACGTCAAGGTGTGCCTTTACTTCGTTCAGAAGCTCCACTTGTTGGTACTGGTATTGAAGCAACTGTTGCTAAAGATAGTGGTGCTACTTTGGTTGCTAAATATGATGGTGAAGTAGTGGCTGTGGATGCTAACCGTATCGTTATTCGTTCTGAAGCAAAAGAGAACGTTGCTGATATGGGTGTTGAAATCTATAGACTTTCTAAGTTCCGTCGTTCAAATGCTAATACTTGTATCAACCAAGTTCCACTTGTTAAAGTTGGCGATAAAATTAAAGCTGGCGATATTATTGCAGATGGTCCTTGTACCGATATGGGTGAACTTGCACTTGGTAAAAACGTTCTTGTTGCATTTATGCCATGGAATGGTTTGAACTACGAGGATGCTATTTTGCTTTCAGAAAGAATTTCTCGTGATGACGTTTTGACATCTCTTCATATTGAAGAATTTGAAGTTATGGCTCGTGATACAAAACTTGGTCAAGAAGAAATTACTCGTGATATTCCAAATGTTGGTGAAGATGCTCTTCGTAACTTGGATGAAAGCGGTATCATTTATATTGGTGCAGAAGTTAAAGCTGGTGACATTTTGGTTGGTAAAGTTACTCCAAAAGGTGAAAGCGTTGTAACTCCTGAAGAAAAATTGTTACGTGCTATCTTTGGTGAAAAAGCAAGTGATGTACGTGATACATCTCTTCGTGCTCAACCAGGTATTGAAGGTGTTGTTGTTGACGTTCAAGTATTTAACCGTCGTGGTGTTGAAAAAGATGAACGTTCTCTTGCTATTGAACAAGCTGAAATCTCTAAACTTGCAAAAGATAGAGATGATGAAATGAACATTGTTCGTAAGAGTTACAATCAACGCTTAAAAGAAATGCTTCTTGGTCAAACAGTTGTAGATGCTCCAAAAGGTATTGCTAAGAAATTGGTATTAACTGACGAAGTATTGAAAAATATTCCTGAATATCAATTAAGCAAAATCGTTATCAAAGATGAAGAATTGATGGCGCAAATTGAAAGCTTTACAAATGCATTTAATGAACGTTTAGAAAGAGTTCAAAAACACTTTGAACAAAAAGTTGAAGAAGTACAACGTGGTGATGATTTATTACCAGGTGTATTAAAACAAGTTAAAGTGTTTATTGCTACAAAACGTAAAATGCAAACTGGTGATAAGATGGCCGGTCGTCACGGTAACAAAGGTACTGTTTCTCGCGTACTTCCACTAGAAGATATGCCATATATGGAAGATGGTACTCCTGTTGATATCGTTTTGAACCCACTTGGTGTGCCTTCACGTATGAACGTAGGACAAATTTTGGAAACTCACTTAGGTTGGGCTGCAAAGGAACTTGGTAAACAAGTTAATGAACTTTGTGAACAATATAAACGTGGCGAAAAAACTATTGAAGAATTGAACCAAAAATTAAAAGATATTTATGGTGAAAAACAATACGCTAGAGAAATTGAAACTTTAAGCGAACCAGAAAAATTGGAAATGGTTTCAAATCTTCAAAAAGGTATTCCAATGGCAACTCCAGTATTTGATGGTGCTAATGGTGATGATATTAACCGCATGCTTAAGATGGCAGGTCTTCCTACATCTGGTCAAATTGATTTGTATGATGGTCGTACAGGTGAAAAATTTGACCGCAAGGTTACAGTTGGTATTATCTATATGATTAAACTTCACCACATTGTTGATGAAAAGATGCACGCTCGTTCTGTTGGTCCATACTCACTTGTTACACAACAACCTCTTGGTGGTAAAGCACAATTCGGTGGTCAACGTTTTGGTGAGATGGAGGTGTGGGCTCTACAAGCGTATGGTGCAGCATATACACTTCAAGAAATGCTTACTGTTAAATCCGATGACGTAAATGGTAGAACTAAAGTTTATGAGTCTATTATCAGAGGTGAAGACAGCTTTGATTCTGGTATTCCTGAGTCATTTAACGTGCTCGTTAAAGAAATCAAGTCATTATGCTTGAATGTAGAAATGATCAACGTTGATGAAGCTTAAGAGATAAGGAGTTTTTAATAATGAATGAAATTATGAATTTTTTTGGTCAGCAGGCTGTATCTGAGTCTTTTGATGAAATCAAAATCTCCATTGCATCTCCTGAGCAAATCCGTTCTTGGTCTTATGGTGAAGTAAAGAAGCCAGAAACCATTAACTATCGTACATTCAAACCTGAAAGAGATGGTTTGTTCTGCGCAAGAATTTTTGGTCCTGTTAAAGACTATGAATGTTTGTGCGGTAAATATAAAAGAATGAAATATCGTGGTATTGTCTGCGAGAAGTGCGGTGTTGAAGTAACACTTTCTAAAGTACGTCGTGAACGTATGGGACACATTGAGCTTGCTGCTCCTGTTGCTCATATTTGGTTCTTGAAATCACTTCCAAGCCGTATTTCTATGATTACAGATATTCCAATGAAACAATTGGAAAGAGTTCTTTATTTTGAAAGCTATATTGTTATTGAACCAGGTTTGACTGATTTGAAACAATATCAACTTTTGACAGAGGACGAATATCAAGATAAACTTGATGAGTTTGGTGAAGATACTTTCAAAGCAGGTATCGGTGCTGAAGCTATTCAAGAAATTTTAGCTAATATTGACTTGGAAGCAGAAAAGAAAGCTCTTAGAGAAGAACTTCAAGATAGCGCTTCTGAAGGTAAGAGAAAGAAAGTTGTAAAAAGATTAAAAATCATTGAATCTTTCATTGATTCTAATACAAAACCTGAATGGATGATTTTGGATGTATTACCAGTTATTCCACCTGAACTCCGTCCATTGGTTCCACTTGATGGTGGTCGTTTTGCAACTTCTGACTTAAACGATTTATATCGTCGTGTAATTAACAGAAACAATCGTTTGAAGAGATTGATTGAATTACATGCTCCAGACATTATTATCCGTAATGAAAAGAGAATGTTACAAGAATCTGTTGACGCATTGTTTGATAATGGTCGTAGAGCAAGAGCTATTACTGGTACAAACAGACGTCCTTTGAAATCTTTATCAGATATGCTTAAAGGTAAACAAGGTCGTTTCCGTCAAAACTTACTTGGTAAACGTGTTGACTACTCTGGTCGTTCAGTTATTACAGTTGGTCCACAACTTAAACTTCACCAATGTGGTTTACCAAAGAAAATGGCTTTGGAACTCTTCAAACCTTTCGTTTATGCAAAATTAGAGCTTTATGGCTTGGCTACAACAATTAAAGCTGCTAAACGTATGGTTGAAAAAGAAAGAGTTGAAGTATGGGATATCTTGGAAGAAGTTATTCGTGAGCATCCAGTGTTATTAAACCGTGCTCCTACACTTCACAGACTTGGTATTCAAGCATTTGAACCAGTTTTGGTTGAAGGTAAAGCTATCCACTTACACCCACTTGTATGTACAGCGTTCAACGCCGACTTTGACGGTGACCAAATGGCTGTTCACGTACCACTTTCTATTGAAGCTCAATTAGAAGCTCGTGTATTGATGATGTCTACAAACAACATCTTAGCTCCTGCTTCTGGTAAACCTATTATCGTTCCTTCTCAAGATATGGTACTTGGTATTTACTACTTATCATATGAAGCTGAAGGTGTAATTGGTGAAGGTAGTGTATTTGCTGATGTAAATGAAGTTATGCTTGCATTAAATGCTAAAGCTGTTGACTTACACGCTAAGATTAAATGCCGTATGCACTATGTAAACGATAAAGGTGAAAGAGTTTATGGCTTGTTAGAAACAACTCCAGGTCGTATCATTATTTCTGATATTTTACCTGACAATGAGAAAATTTCTATTAGCTTAGTAAATAGACTTTTACGTAAGAAAGAAATTGGTGAAATAATCGATACTGTTTACCGTTATTGTGGTCAAAAAGAAACTTGTATCATGGTTGATAAAATCATGAGTTTAGGTTTTGAAAACGCATGTAAAGCAGGTATTTCTTTTGGTAAGGACGACTTGATTGTTCCAGATGCTAAAAAGAAATTAATTGCTGAAACATCTAAACAAGTTAAAGAGTTTGAACAACAATATCAAAATGGTTTGATTACATCAGGCGAAAAATACAACAAAGTTATTGATATCTGGGCTGCTTGTGACTACAAGTTAACAGAAGAGATGATGAAAGGTATTTCAAAAATTGAAAATGGTCAGATGAATGCAATCTTCATGATGGCTGATTCTGGTGCCCGTGGTTCTAAAGCGCAAATGAAACAGCTTGCTGGTATGCGTGGTTTGATGGCTAAACCTAATGGTGCAATTATTGAACAACCAATTATTTCAAACTTTAAAGAAGGTTTGACAGTGTCTGAGTACTTTAGCTCTACTCACGGTGCTCGTAAAGGTTTGTCAGATACAGCGTTAAAGACTGCTAACTCAGGTTACTTAACACGTCGTTTGGTTGACGTTGCACAAGATGTTGTGATTACAGAAACAAACTGCGGTACAGAGCGTGGTATAATTGTTCGTCCTGTTGTTGATGGTGGTAATGTGATTGCTTCTATCGGCGAAAGAATTTTAGGACGTACAGCTCAAGAAGATATTTTGAACCCAGAAACAGGTGAAGTTATCGTTCAAAAAGGTAAACTTATTGACGAAGCTGATGTTGATTTAGTTCAAAAAGCTGGTGTTGAGCAAGTTAAAATCCGTTCAGTATTAACATGTCAATCTGAACATGGTGTTTGTGCTGCTTGTTATGGTCGTGACTTGGCACGTGGTACACCTGTTAACGTTGGTGAAGCAGTTGGTGTTATTGCTGCTCAATCAATTGGTGAACCAGGTACACAGCTTACCATGAGAACCTTCCACATCGGTGGTGCAGCTTCTGCATCTGCTGAGCAATCAAGTGTTGAAATTCCATATGATGGTATTTTGAAACTTGATGATGGAAAAGTTGTTGAAACAGAAGAAGGAAATACAATTATCCTTTCTCGTAACAGCGTTATTATGGTTACAGATGCTAATGGTCGTGAAAAATCTCGTCATCGTGTTCCATATGGTGCTAAGATTTTGGCTAAGCCAGATTCAAATGTTAAGAAAGGACAAAAAGTTGCTGAATGGGATCCATTTACAACCCCAGTTATTTCTGAAAAAGGCGGTTTTGTTGAACTTGTTGACTTAATTTCTGGTATTTCTGTTAAAGAAAGCCAAGATGAAACAACAGGTATCGTTTCTAAAGTTGTAACAGACTGGAGAGGTGGTGCTAATAGTTCTGCTAACCTTCGTCCATCTATCGTATTAAAAGACAAGAAGGGTAAACCTATTGTTCTTGATAATGGTAAAGAAGTTAGATATTACCTTCCTGTTGATGCGATTTTGGCTGTTGACAATGGTACAGAAATTAAAGCTGGTGATGTTATTGCAAGACTTCCAAAAGAAAGCTTGAAATCTAAAGATATTACTGGTGGTTTGCCTAGAGTTGCTGAATTATTCGAAGCTCGCAAACCAAAGGATCCTGCTATTATTTCTGATGTTGATGGTGTTGTTGAGTTTGGTAAAGACTACAAAGCTAAACAACGTATCGTTGTTATCAGTGATGATGGTAAAGAATTTGAATATTTAATACCAAAAGGAAGACGTTTAGTTGTTCAAGATGGTGACAATGTTAAACGTGGTGATATGCTTGTTGAAGGTACACTTGCTCCACATGATATTTTACGTGTTCTTGGCGTTGAAAAATTAGCTGAATACTTGGTTAAAGAAGTTCAAGACGTATATCGTGCACAAGGTGTGAAGATTAGCGATAAGCATATTGAAGTTATCGTTTCTCAAATGCTAAGAAAAGTTGAAGTTACTCAACCTGGTGACACAACTCTTCTTGTTGGCGAACAATTAGATGCTGATGAATTTGAAATCATCAACGAAAAAGCTCGCAAAGAGAACTTAAGAGAAGCTGAAGCTAACCCAGTTCTTCTTGGTATTACAAAGGCAAGCTTGCAGACTAAGTCATTTATCTCTGCAGCATCCTTCCAAGAAACAACTAGAGTTCTTACCGAAGCAGCAGTTGAAGGCAAGATTGATAGATTACATGGCTTGAAAGAGAATGTGATTGTTGGTCGTCTTGTTCCAGCTGGTACTGGTAGTGTTCTTCGTTCACTTCGCAAAGTGGCAGCTCAAAATGATAAAGAAATTGAGTTGATGAGACAAGAAGAGCAAGTTGCTCAGTTAGAAAATAATGCTGAATAATATTTAGTATTAAAAAGAAAAAAAGGGGGCTTAAAAAAAAGCCTCCTTTTTTGGTGCTTTTTTGGGGGAAATTGGGACTTGACTTTTTAGACAAAATAAAATAGTGTCTGTTTTGATTGAAATATTTATGTTTAACTAATTATTGTTTTATTATGAGTACTTTAAGTGTAGGAAGTAAAAGCAAAAAAAAGACAGAGCAACTCAAAGAAAAAACAGAGTTAGAAATTAGCGAAGAAAAGAGAAAGCGTAAGTATATGTTTTGCAGTAAAATAGAGAAGGCTGCAGGTAAGTTTTCTTTATTTTTGTTGGCATTTTACATTGTATTGGGGCTTGTTTCTTCGCTCTTAGAACACTTTGGTTTGGTTGATTTGGAATCAAAGCTTGCGAAAGATGTTTGTTTTGTCATGGTTTGGCTTTTGGGAGTGAGTGTTTTGACATGGTTCGTGTTTGCTGTGTTGAGGTCTGAATTTGATGGCTCGTCAGATCATGATGTGTATCCTAATTTGATGTAGAAAGTAGATAAATTTTAAATTAACGGCACTTTGTAAAAGGTGCCGTTTTTTTGTTAGATATAGTTTTTTATTGAAAAAGGGGATAAATTCTGATAAAGTACATGTTATCTTATAAAAAAGGTGGCTATTAGAAAAGATGATGAAGGTGCTTGTTTTTTGAGTAAGATAAAGAGGGCTTTTTCTCGTATGTAAATGGGATTAATAAAATAGATTTTTCTTGTCTTAAAATTTTATTTGTTTATGCTTAGGGTAGATTAATTTTTTTAGGGGTTTGTTATGCCTGATTTTAGTTTGGAAGATGAGGTTTTAGGGGTTGTTGCAGGTATTGATGAAGCAGGACGTGGTCCTCTAGTTGGTCCTGTAGTTGCCGGTTGTGTTGTGTTTGTTAATAGAGATGTTAATCCATATTTATTAGAAAACCTAAACGATTCAAAAAAAATATCTAAGAAAAAACGTGAAAAATTGTATGAAATTTTGATTGAGGAAAAAGAAAAAGGAAATGTTTTGATTGGTATTGGTAAGGCAAGTGTAAAAGAAATTGATGAGCTTAATATCTTGAATGCTACATTTGTTGCAATGAATAGGGCGCTAGAGGATAGTAAAGCAAATCCTATGGTTGTGCTTGTAGATGGTAATAAAATTCCCAAAGGAATGAAGGTCGAGGCAAAAGCTATTGTTAAAGGTGATAGTAAATCTTATTCTATTTCGGCGGCATCAATTGTGGCAAAAGTTTATCGTGATAATTTGATGGAAGAGATGGCACTTAAATATCCTTATTATGGGTTTGAAAAAAATGCAGGTTATGGAACAAAAGAGCATATGGAAGCCTTAAGTAAATATGGAATTACACCAGAACATAGAACTTCTTATGCGCCAATTAAGGAGTTTTTGAAATGAGTGTTGTTTTGATGTGGTGTAGAAGTGAAAAGGATAATATTATTGCAATTGGTGATGTTATTCCTTGGGATGAACCTGAAGATAAGCAAAATTTTATTAATGTGGTTGACGGTGAAATTTTGGTTATGGGAAGACGTACATATGAATGTATGGATGATGAGTTTTTACGTAAACATAAAATCTACATAATGAGCTCTAATTTAGATTATGAAGTAATTGATTTAAAAAAACATAAGGTAATATCTGCTCAAAAAGAATTAAAAGATGAAGAAGGTGATTTATATATTGCAGGTGGAAAAGACGTTTATAATTTGTTTTTAACAGGTAAAGAAGCCTTAAAGCCCCATATTGTGGTTGATTGTGTGTATGAAGGTGCAATTGATGATGTTAGTGGAGAAATTGTAGATGTGAGCGATAGTGTGAGTGTTATTGATAAAGGATATAGAAGAATAACTCCATATTATCAAAAAGGTAAGGTTAAATCTGCTATTAAAGTTAAAAAAGGTGAATTTGTTGAGCAAAGTGTATTAAAAAAAATATTAACAGTCATAGAAGATGGGGCAAATATAGTATAATATACCAGTTATTGGGTTTTAGTTGTGAGTAATTTTAAGATTTATATTATTTAAAATATAAACTTTTATATACTTTTAAGAAATTATGTGACTAAGTATATGAGGTTTTATATGTTAAAGAAGATATTTTTATCTCCATTTTTTGTGCCATTGTTTTTTTTGATAGCATGGGGTGGATTTGCAAGTTTTGTTTATTTAAATTTTGGAGATAATCTTTTAAGCTTTACAAAAGAGGGAAAAGTTATTGAAGATACTTCTCATCTTGGGTATGTAGTATTGATTGGTGTGCTTTTGTGGTATTGCAATGACTATAAAGATAAGATAAAAAGCTGGGGAATGTATTTGTTTTTAGCAATGTGTGCTTTTTTGAGAGAAGAGGGTATTCATCATCATCTTTCTAAAACAGATACAACACCTTTTAAGTCTCGCTTTTTCTTAAATCCAAATAATCCTATTGGTGAGAAGATTATTTTTGGTTTGTTTTTAATTATTGTTGCTGGTGCGGTTATTTATTTAGGTATTAAGTATTCTAAGCATTTAGTACAATCATTTTTTAAGCTAAATACTATTACTTGGTCTATTGCGACAATGTGCACTGTTGGTGTTGCGTCAAAAATTATTGATAGATTTCCTGCTAATTATCGTAAAGCGCATGGCGGTGTTGCTCTTAATGATGATGTGCTTTCTTTATTGTTGTTGATAGAAGAATCAAGTGAAATGTTTTTGCCTTATTTGGCAATTTTGATTGTGATTCAATATCATTTAAAACTTAAAAATTAAAATTGGTTTAAAATAAAAACCTTGGAGTTAGAATAAAGCTTTGGGTAAAGCGATATTCCAATCCAAGGTTCTTTTGAGTGTTTAATGCTTTTTAGAAAGAGTTATCTGCAAAGCTATTAAATTTACGGATGCATTTTATAAGCAGTCGGCGGGTTGCGTGCTTATTTATTTTCTCTGCCACGAAATATGACAGGAACACAATAGCACAGATGATAGCCGTAATGAAAGCTCCTTTGACTATGAAAATAGCCCAAGCTTCATTTTCCGTTAATCCGTAGTAGTCGCCACCAGCGTAGATAAGTGCGGGGATGACACTAATAAGGATGGACACTGCTGTCAAAAACTCCAATTTTGTTTCTTTAAAGTTATTCATATTGTTGTTAATTTATGCCGCGACCAATACAAAAGAATGACCTTTATATTGACTTTGGCGGTTAGTGAATAAATAAATTTCTTTCTATTGATTAAATAGGTATCTGTTTATGATAAGCATATTTAATCAATAGTTCTAACCTTCTAAGCATAACTTAAAAAATATGAACAACTGACAAATAATAAACTTAACAATAAACAGAATACCTAATTAAACATTATTAATATAACATATTTTTTAAGGTGTGTCAAACAAAAATAATTAACATACATACTAAAATGTATAATTAATTATTGCAATTTAAAAAAATGTGCTCTATATAATAGTTGTAATAGAAAAAGAAAGGTAAAAAAATGACAGATTCAAGACATCAAATAGAGGTTTATCCATTTGCATATCATAAGATTATTGACGGAAAGAGAAAGATTGATATTCGCCCTTATAAAAAGAATTTACATAGCATCGCAATTGGCGATTATATTGAATATGTTGATATTGAGAGCAAAAATGTTAATGTTAAAGAGGTTAAAGGTATTGCTCTGTTTGATGATTTTGAAATATTAATAGAAATGCTAGACCATAAGTTGATTGGTTATGATTCAAAAGAAGAGATTAAGGTTAGAGTTGAGCGTATGTATTCAAAAGAAGATATTGAGGAATACGGCGTTGTGGCTTTCTTTATTGATGAACCAAAAGCAAAGAAGATGATGAGGCTAAATGTGTTTGATAGATGTGCTTAAAAGTGTTTTCTAAATGCTTGTTTTAACTTTTTACCGCCATGGCCAATGTCGTCAATGATTTCTATTTTTGCATTATTCATTGCTCGATATAATTCCCAAGCGCCTTTTAGCGGACAACACATATCTAAACGGTTATGAACAATAAGTGTTGGGATGTCTTTAATGATATCTATATTTTTTAGGATTTCATTTTGCTCTAAGAAGTAGCGATTTGCGGCATAATATAAATATATACGTGCAGAGGTTATTGTTTCGTTGTCTATTCTTACTTCTTCAAATTTAGGGTTTGTTTTACCCATTTGATATTCGTAATAAACCATATATTTTATGGCTTTTTGAATTGAACCTAAATCGCTAGAAAATACGAGTTTTGCATAATGAGTATATGGGTTTTCACCTTCGCTTTGATTTCTTATTTCTTCTAATAGGTCAGGATAAAATAAACCACTATCTCTTAGCATCCATTCCATATCTTCACGTCGTGCTAGAAAAACAGAGCATAAGTATATGTTTTTAATTAATTGGGGATATTTTTCTGCAAATAAAAGAGCTAGTGTTGAACCCCATGAACCACCACCAACAGATATTTGACCTTCAATGTTTAGGTGTTCAAGTAGACGTTTGGCATCTTTTAATAGACGCTTGGTGTCGTTTAGTTCGGTTATGTCTTTTGCAGTTGAAAGTCCAGTGCCTCGTTGGTCAAAAAGGATTATGCGTTGTTTTTTTAGGTTATAATATTCTGCATGGCTTAGTTTGGAGCGACCTCCTGGTCCACCATGGAATAATAGAACAACTTCGCCATTAGGATTTCCTACTTGTTGGTAGTATATTTGGTGACCTTCATATTCAGGTAAATAGCCTTTGTCAAAAACTTTTTTGTTGAAAAATCCGAACATTACTTTCCCTTTTGTTAGTGTTTGTATTATTTTCTATGTTAAATGTTTAATATTTATTTAAATTAAGGGATAAATTATGAAAATTGTGGGTACTGCGATAATTTTTAATGAAAATAATGAAATTTTAATAGGGCAAAGACCAGAAGGAAAAGATTTAGCAGGGCTTTGGGAATTTCCTGGTGGTAAACAAGAAGAGGGCGAAACCATTGAGCAATGCATTATCCGTGAAATAAATGAAGAGCTTTGTGTTGAGTGCGAAGTTGGTAAGTTTTTAATGGAAGTTGTTAAGGCTTATAAGCATGGGGAATTTAAACTTGAGGTATATCAAGCAAAATTAAAAGATAAGGAAAACTTAAAGCCGATGGTTCATCAAAATGTTAAATGGGTTAGAATTGATGAATTAGATGATTATGAGTTTCCTCCTGCAGATATTGATATCATTGAATATTTGAAAGAAAAATTTTAGTGTAAATACATTATTAAGCTTTTTTAGTTTACAATTAGGAAAAGATTGATTGTAAATTGGAGAAGTTTTATGTTTTTTAATAGTAAAACAGTATTGTCTTTTGTGATGGGTTTGGGTGTTACTTTAGGTAATATCTCAAATGTTTATGCGAATTCTATAAGTCCTGAAAGTATTTATAATCAAGCAAAATTAAGCAATGAAAAATATTTAAATCTTCTAAAAAGATATCCTAATGTTATAAATAGAGAAAATAAAAACGGGGATACTGCATATTGTCTGGCATTAAAAAACAATGATAAAGAAGCTATGAAATTGTTAAAAATTTATGGCGCTAATGCTAAACATGAATGTACAGAAAATGAGGTAAAAAAAGGAAATAAAAAAGTAAAAAAAGAAACAAAAAAAGTTACAAAAAATAATGTAAAACGTTCAAGATACAAGGCGGATAATGATACTAGTGCTTATTTGATGTGGGGGCTTGGTAGCGTTGCTGTTGCAGGAGGGGTTGCATCACTTTCTGGTGGTGGAGGCGGAAGCAGTGGAAATGGTGGAAACGGCGGAAGTGATAATTTTAATATACCATTTGAAGATACGTATAAAGGTGATGGCACAGCATCAGGATTTGAAACTAAAGAATATAAAAAAGGTAATTTTTTAAGTCTTATTAATGCATCGGAAGCTTATGCTCGTATGTATAAAAAAGACGAAGATGGTAATCTTGTAAGTCATCAAGCAAATTCAGATAATCCTTTAGAAAAGGTTAGAGTTGGGGTTATTGATAATGGATTTGCTAATAATGAAGAATTAAGAGGTAACATAGTCAAAGGATATGATATAAATGAATTTAATAACGATAAAGACTTATATGGCTATGATGCAGGGGGTATAAAGCTTTATTTCTATAAAGAAAATGATATTTTTTATCCATTTGAGCTAAAAAATGGAGAACTTATACCTTTTGAGTTTTATGTTAATGGTGAATTAATTGATATTACAAAATACAATATAGATGAGTATATTAAGATTGTTGCGTCAGACTATAATTTGAATTTAACTTTTAAGGATTTTAAGATTATTAATCAAGGTAATGGATATGCTCCAGGTGTTGGTGATGTTATGTTGAATATTAGTCCTTGGCTGAATGGTTTTTATAAATTTTCAGAAATAGACCATGGTACTCATGTGGCAGGTATTATTGCAGCAAGAAAAGATGAAAATGGTATGCATGGGGTTGCTTTTGAAAATGCGGAAATTGTTGGTGCAAGTTGGGATATAAGGCAAGATTTTTTCCCAACAGTAAAGAAGATGGTCGATGAAGATAATGTTAAAGTTATTAGTAATAGCTGGGGGATTCCTGTTGAAAAAGATTTAGATGTAAGAAATGCAGATTCACTTATTGAAGGTGATGAAAAAACTGTAAAATCTTATGCTTATGCTGCATCAAAAGGTGCTGTTTGGGTGCAGGCAACTGGTAATGAAGGAGCTGATCAACCAACAATTTATGCAGGGATGAAAGCTCTTGATTTATCAAATTATGGATATAGCGGTGATAAAGAGTATGAAGTATCTTATGTTGCAGTTACTGCGCTTGGTACAGATGGTAAAATTGCAAGCTATGCAAATAAGTGTGGTGATGCTCAAGGTTGGTGTATAGCAGCTCCTGGTACAGAAATTGTTTCTTCAAATAGTATAAATGGTCTTGTATCTATGAATGGTACATCAATGGCAACACCTGTTGTTAGTGGTAGTATTGCACTTCTTCAAGGTTATTATCCATGGCTTAATACAAAAAATATTGCATATTTGTTGCTTGAAACTGCAAATGATAGTGGTGTTTATGCGAATAGTTCTGTTTATGGTAAAGGTGCGCTCGATTTAGAGGCAGCGGTTACAACACCTGTTGGTGGTTTAGGTCTTCCAGAAGATGCTAATTTATCAAGTTTGAAAAGTGTTGGTTTAACTAGACTTTCAACTAGTGACGTT
>JAZRAL010000015.1:0-1785 GCA_045634545.1 Alphaproteobacteria bacterium
TCTTGAAAACAGAACTTGTTTTAGACTTTTTCGCACTCTTTGCTGCTTCACGCTCGAGTTGGTAAGCAGTCTTTTGTTTTGATTTTTTGAACGAGCCTTTCTCCTTCTTAGGAGCTTTAGGCGCAATTTGTTTACTACCCATAATAGTTATTTTTAAAATTAATAATATATATTAGGTTTTTGATAATAGAGTGATAAATTATTTTGTCAAGTTTTTAGTTTAAAAATATTTGTTAATAATTTGATATTGCTTGACAGAGGTTTGTTTGATGTTAGAGTAGTGGTATTGAGATTTATAAGGTAGATATATTCAGATGATGTGGTCTAATAAAGAATTAGCAAGTTTGGTTTTAAGCGGAAGTGAAGTTGTTGCTAAACACTTTATGGCTCATTTAGGTGATGAACAGAATTTAGATATTTTTAAAAAAGAGAATTTTTCATATTTGTGGGGAATGCTTGGAATTGCAGGAATAAAAGGAATTCCTATTGATGTGATAGATAATGTTTGGCTGGCATTAAAAGAAAATAATGTAATTGAGGCTTTTGATAAAGGGGTTTTAGGAGATTATAATTTTGAAATTATCAAAAAATGTAATGACAATCGAATGAAAGCATGGAAAGGTCTTGATAATTTTATAGCAGATCAACGATTTAAAAAACTTATATTGATGCCTATTGTTGCAATAAATCGTCATTATGCAACTGAGGTTGATACTCAAGCATTTAATCCTGTTAGAGTTTTAGGTGTTTTAGATAGATATCCATTGAGCGAACCTGTTAAACAGATGCTTATTGATATGCGTGGACAAGGCGCAGCAAGTGGTATATCTGGAAAAGAAGTTGTCGATAATTATGAAAAAGAGAAGGTGTTGGGGCGACTTTGCAATTTTATTGCTCATTCAAAAAGAAAATTACAAGAATATGAAAAGGATTTCTTTTTTAGGTATATTCATGATGCAGTTTTAGATGGATTTGATGTTGGTTTGATAGGCTTAAATGATGATGTTTTTGCAAATCTTATGTCAGATGAGATTAAAGATGATTTATCTGAGCTTGAAATAGAACCATTAAGAGCAAGAAATGAAGATATTGTAGAATTTGCAAAATGTTTTGATACAACTTATGGGTTTTATGAGAAAACAGCGGCAAAACTTATAAGAAATCATCCAGAGAACATTACCGCAATGATGGAAAGATGTTTGAGTTTGATGGACAAAACTGAGGCAAAAGGATTAGTTTTCGCTTTGGAATTGATTAACTTAAAACAATATAAGTCTGCTGTTAAAATTTTAATTGAGTTGGCTAAACGAGGGAAAGCTACTGAGCTTGCATCTTTTTTACATAGGTTATTACCAAATGTAAAAGGTGCAGAAACAATGATTATGAGTATGCTAAAGCTAAATTTGAAAGTCTTAAAAGAAAAAGATTTTTTTCAGTATGATGTTATCTTTAGAGAATATCCTTCTCGGCTTTATCTTATAGGAATAAAAGAATTTATTGAGTGCGGTTTATATAAAGATGCATCTGTTTTGTTAATTGATTTAGTTAATAATGGTTGGATTGATGGATTTGATGATTTAGAAAAAAAGAGCTTATCTTTGGCAAAAGAGTTGTTAGCAAATGATAATAGCCTTCATGAGTTAAATAAAATTATTGACTTATTTAAGTATAAAATAAAAGAAACAGATTTTATAAAAGAAAATAGTGTAAAGGAAGTTGAAAATAAGGGTAAATTTGAATTTAATTTTAATAATATATTTAGTAAGAAAAAGGAAGAAAATATAA
>JAZRAL010000016.1:0-5801 GCA_045634545.1 Alphaproteobacteria bacterium
ATAACAAAAAATCCCCCTTTAATAAGAGGGATTCGATAATTATTTTTTATTAAAAATTAATTATATTTTGCTTCTGCACCATTATGATATACATCTTGAGCTTCTTCTAATTGACCTTTTAAGGTTTTACCAAGTTTAGAAGCAGATTTTGCGGTATTAGAAGCACCATCTTCAACTTTATTTAAAAACCTTGCTCTAATATATTCAACCTGCCCTTGCGGTGTTGTCCCTGTTGCTAAATACCAACCACCAGAAACCAAAGCAATAAAAACTATAAAATACAAAATACCTTTCATTATACCCCCTATTTATCTCAATAAAATAGATTTACCAGCATACATAGCCCTATCTTTTAACTCTTCGTCAATTCTAATGAGTTGATTATATTTTGCAACCCTATCAGTTCTTGATACAGAGCCTGTTTTTATTTGACCACAATTTGTAGCAACAGCTATATCTGCAATAGATACATCTTCTGTTTCACCTGACCTATGCGAAACAATAACACTGTATCCATTTTTTTGAGCTAAGTCAACAGTATTTAAGGCCTCAGTTAAAGTCCCTATTTGATTTACTTTAACTAGCACGGCATTGCCAACTTTTTCATCTATACCCTTATTTAATCTATCAACATTTGTAACAAACAAATCATCTCCAACAAGCTGTATTTTATCTCCTACTTCCTTAGTTAACAACTTCCAGCCATCCCAATCATCTTCAGCCATACCATCTTCAATCGAAAATATTGGAAATTCCCGACATAATTCTTTATAAAATTCCACCATTTCATAAGAATTATAACTTTTTTCTTCACCAACTAATTCATACTTTCCATTTTTATAAAACTCAGAAGATGCCACATCAACCGCCAAAACAACATCATCACCAATCTTATATCCAGCATCACCCACAGCTTCAACAATAAAACTCAAAGCCTCTTTTGTTGTTTTTAAATTAGGCGCAAAACCACCCTCATCACCAACATTGGTGTTAAATCCTCTCTTTTTTAACTTATCTTTTAATACATAAAAAATTTCACACCCCATCCTAATGGCATCTTTTATATTATTAGCACCAACAGGCATAATCATAAATTCCTGAAAATCTAAAAGATTGTCTGCATGCTTTCCGCCATTTAATATATTCATCATAGGAACAGGTAAAACTCTTGCTTTATCACCACCTAAATATTTATAAAAACTTTCATTGTTTTCAATAGCTTGAGCTTTTGCCACCGCCAAAGACACACCCAAAATAGCATTTGCGCCCAAATTAGATTTATTACTACTGCCATCAAGCGCTATTAAAACTTCATCAATTTCTTTTTGCTTATCAGCATCCATACCAACAATTTTATTTTTTATATCATTATTAATATTATGTACTGCCTTCAAAACACCTTTTTTATTATATCTATTGCTGTCACCGTCTCTTAATTCCACCGCTTCATGAACACCCGTAGAAGCACCAGATGGAACAGATGCTCTACCAATCACACCACTATCTAATACTACATCAACTTCAATTGTTGGATTTCCTCTAGAGTCTAAAATTTCTCTACCAATAACGTTTTTAATTTTTCCCATAAAAACCTCCATAAAACTAAAATCTCATAAAATATAATTTAAAATACTATAAAAACAAGATTCTAAAAAATAATAAAAAACTTGTAAAAATATAAAATACCATTAAAATACATAAAGATAACTAAAAAAGGAGACAAAAAATGTTTACAATGAAATGGCACTATCGTTTTATGGAACTAGCAAAATTAATCTCAACATGGTCAAAAGATACTTCAACCAAAACAGGTGCTGTCATTGTAGGACCAGATAAAGAAATTAGAGCCACAGGCTATAATGGTTTTGTTAGAGGTGTAGATGACGAAGTTTTTGAACGTTTTGAACGCCCAACAAAATATGATTTTTTTGAACACGCAGAGCGCAACGCTGTTTACAATGCTTGTTTATGTGGCACACAAGTAAAAGGTTGTGTTTTATATGCAACACATTTCCCTTGTACAGACTGCACAAGAGCTATCATCCAATCTGGAATAAAACTTGTTGTAACAAACCCACTTGTTATAGATAAAAACACCCCACAAAACACTTGGAGAGATAAAATAACTTACTCAGAACAAATGTTAAAAGAAGCAGGTGTAGAACTTTTAATACTTCCAGAGCAAAAATAAAAAACATCTAAATACTTTAAAACTCATAATCCGGACTTATATTGCAACTACATTTTGGCCAATACCTTTTATTAAGGAGACACAAATGAAAGTTTTAATAACGGACGAGCAATCATTATTTAGAGACGGCCTTTCTTTAAGATTAAAAGAAATCAAAGAAGATATAGTAATTCTACAATCTTCAAATCTAGTAGAAATGCAAAAAATATTATCTCATGAAACAGATACAGATATTGTCATTCTAGATATAGATTTAGCAGAATTAAATTCTATAGAGATTATAAATAAAATAAAAACAACTGCACCAAACACAAAAATAGTGGCAATATCATCATCAGAAGATATAAGAAATATCAAAAAAATACTATCCTTAGGAGTAAAAGGATATATTCCAAAAAAATCAGATAGCAACATCCTAACCGGAGCATTAAAGCTAATTTTAGATGGAGGAACATATATACCACCAGTAATGTTAAATAATAACATTGATTACACATGTATTAGTTCTCAACACTCATTAAAAAAGAACCTAACCAATAGACAATCACAAGTATTAGATTTAATAGCCCAAGGAAAATCAAATAAACAAATTGCATACGATATGGGTGTTTCAGAAGCAACAGTAAAACTCCATATAAACGCCCTTCTCCGTTCATTAAAAGTAAATAATCGAACTCAAGCGGTAATAACCGCTCAAAAATTAGGACTAATCTAAAACTTAAAGATTATTTTACTTTTAATAAAATAAAATAAAACCATATAATAATCGGAGAATAAAAATGCTATATGTTATAATTGGTTTTATTTTTGGTTTTTCTATACCTTATACAGCAAGAAGATTTGCAAAATTTATGCCAGCAACTCTTGCTTATGCACTATATCGCATATTTACACCAAATAAACGTGTTTCAAAACAAAAACGCCTATCAAATGCAAAATATATAAAACTTAGAAACCGTTATTTTATGCGCTCAATGGGATGGGGTATCACATCATCTGCAATATTATTGTTAAACTATTTATCATCTCCACTTGAAGCGTCTTGGTTTAGCTTTTTTATAATAATATTACTAATGTTAATGGAAATAGATAATAGAATAATGTATCTACCAGATATTCTAACATCACCATTATTGATATCAGGTTTTACATATGCATCATTTTCAGGATTTCTATTAGGAGACACCATACAATTATCTGTAATAAATAGCTCACTAGGTGCAATATTTGGGTATACAATCCCTGTAATAGCATCATTACTTTTAATAAAAAAATATCCAAACAACTTTGGTGGTGGAGATATAAAAATACTAGCAGGTATAGGCGCTTGGCTAGGTTTAACAAATATACCTCTTGTTATTTTGCTATCATGCCCAATTTTTGCAATAAATTGTTATATAAACAAACAAAAACAAGGAGCTTTCGGGCCGTCAATAGTAATATCTTCTTTAATTATTCTATTCTTACTTAGATATTAAAAAAATCCCCTTTTTAGGGGATTTCTTTTAACGTTTGTTCAGAGTGTTGTAATAAAGGCTTCTTGACATTATCTCCATAAGATAGTTATAACGTTCAATCTGTTCATTATCACACTCGTTGTTGTCTATTTCGTTAGAAATTTTTTCTTGATAGAGTTCCATTAAATACTTAATACCTCCAGCACCAACCCTATTAAAATAAGTATGGCAAGCAGCAATATCGATATCTTTTTTTATTATGCTACTCTCAAAGTTGTTTATAGCATTATCCACTACTTTCTTATGTATTGCATTATAAAAGAAAAGCAATATAAGTAAAAATGGTATTTTGATAAAACTAAACAATAACGATATTATAAAAGCGAAAATATTAAATATTGTTTTGAAATGTCTTACAAGAACAAAAACTCCCAACAAAATGATAAACGAACTAAATGGATTATTCAAAATCCATTCTTTTAACACAAAAATTTTTTCCATATCTATAAAGTTTTAACTAAACAATAATACCACATTTTTAATATAAAATCAATAACAAAAAAGAGCTAGATTTTTCAATCTAACTCTTTGTTTTTATTAAATATATAAATTTTATTTTATTTTAGCACCATAATTATTAGATTTATTATCACCTGGAATAGCTAATAAAAATACTAAAGCAACCATTCCAACATAATAAGGAATTAAAGCAACCAAAAACCACCAAGCTGGAAAATTAATATCATGCAATCTACGTATAATTAAACAAACACTTGGAATTAATATTGCAACAAGATAAATATAACTAATATATTCTAAAAATGGAAAAATTACAGAAATTAATCCAAGTCCCATAGATACAATAATAGAATATAAAACAATCATCCAAAAACGACAACGAGATACTCTACCTTTGAATTCAAAATATTCATTAACCAGCCAGCTAATAAAACATTTATTAAACCCTTCAATAAATCTCTCTTTGTTTACATCTTTTATTTTATCAATTTCTTTATTAAAATCTTTAGCAATATTAGAAGCTAAAGTTTTAACCTTTTCCATATCTTTTAATTCATTAAAATCCATATCCATCATCTCCTTTATAAAACATCTATATATAATCTAAATAGATATTTAATCAATTCAAACAAAATTAAAAGATATATACAAAAAAGACCCCACAAATAAGTGAGGTCTTTTTCTTAAAACAAGCTAATTAATTAGCAAGCTTCTTTACAGCAACAACCGTTTTTAGCTGCATCAACAGCTTTTGGTTGACCTTTTTGTTTAACAGCAGCTTGTGCAGCAGCCAAACGTGCAACTGGTACACGGAATGGAGAACAAGATACATAATCTAAACCACAAGAATTGAAGAATTCAATAGATGCAGGATCACCACCATGCTCACCACAAACACCCAAGTGGATATCTGGGTTTGTCATGCGACCTTGTACACATGCACGTCTAACAAGTTTACCAACACCTTCTACATCAATAGAAGCAAATGGGTCAGCAACATAAACGCCTTTAGCTCTGTATTCGTCTAAAATAGCACCAGTATCATCACGGCTCATACCCAAAGTTGTTTGAGTTAAGTCGTTTGTACCGAAACCAAAGAAACCAGCAGATTCAGCAATGTTTTCAGCTTGTAAAGCAGCTCTTGGTAATTCAATCATTGTACCAACAAGGTAATCAATTCTTTGACCTTTTTCTGCAAATACTTTTTCTGCTGTTGTATCGATAACGTTCTTAACGATATCTAATTCTTTCTTAGAACCAATTAATGGAACTTCGATTTCAGGAGTTACTTTTACACCCTTAGAAGCACATTCTAAAGCAGCTTCCAAGATTGCACGAGCTTGCATTTCAGCAATTTCTGGATATGTAACAGCCAAACGACAACCACGGTGACCAAGCATTGGGTTTAATTCGTGTAATTGTTCAGCACGAGCTTTAACTTGAGCTAAAGTCATACCCATTTTATCAGCCAATTCTTGCATTTCAGCATCTGTATGAGGCAAGAATTCATGCAATGGTGGGTCTAACAAACGAACAGTAACTGGTAAACCATCCATAATTGTGAACAAGTCAACAAAGTCTTGTTTTTGGTATGGTAACAAGTTTGCCAAAGCTTTACGACGACCTTCTTCTGT
>JAZRAL010000017.1:0-1917 GCA_045634545.1 Alphaproteobacteria bacterium
TTCTATTTTTTGAATTTCGTGAGATGTACGGAATCCATCAAAATAGTGCATAAATGGAACTCTACCTTTGATTGCTGAAAGGTGAGCAACTCCTGCTAAATCCATAGCTTCTTGTACAGAAGCAGAAGAAAGCATTGCAAAACCTGTTTGACGGCAAGCGTAAACGTCAGAGTGGTCTCCGAAAATTGAAAGAGCGTGAGCAGCAATTGTTCTTGCTGTTACGTGTAATACACCAGGAAGTAATTCTCCTGCTATTTTATACATATTAGGTATCATCAACAACAATCCTTGTGAAGCTGTGAATGTTGTAGATAAAGCTCCTGCTTGTAATGAACCGTGTAATGCACCAGCAGCTCCTGCTTCTGATTGCATTTCAACTAATTTTACTGTTTCTCCAAAAATGTTTTTGCGACCATTAGCAGACCATTCATCAACGTATTCTGCCATTGGTGATGACGGTGTAATAGGATAGATTGCTGCTACTTCGCTGAACATATATGCAACGTGAGCACAAGCCTGATTACCGTCGCAAGTCAAAAATTTCTTTTCTTTTGCCATTGCTGTATTATTTAAATTTAAAACAATTATTTTCCTACAAACTGCAAAGATACAGTAAAATTTTGAATAGTCATAAAAACATTATATTTTTTCTTTAAGTCAGTAAATTATTTCTTTGTTTTAACATTTTTTTATCCCTAAAAAAAGTCTACAATATAGACTAAACAGTCTACGGTATAGACTAAACAGTCCACGATATAGACACAATAATAATAAATATAATAATTATAATAATATGATAAAAAGAAAAAAAAGAAAAAAAGAAATGTTTTTAAAATCTTTCTGTTATTCTTTCCCAATCAACAAGCTGCCAAAAATCTTTTATATACTCAGCTCTGCGATTTTGCTTGTCAAGATAGTAAGCATGTTCCCACACATCGCAAACTAACAATGGGGTTTTATTTTGACAAATTGGATTTTCTGCATTCGGTAAGGCTAATATTTCTAATTTGTTGTTTTCATTTTTAACAAGCCATACCCAACCACTGCCAAAGAGATTTATGGCTTGGGTAGTAAATTCTTGTTTAAGTTTTTCTAAACTGCCATATTGCTCAGAGATAAGTTTTTCCAATTCTCCATTTGGTTGAGAACTTGGCTTTTTTGAGAATGATTGCCAATAGAATGTATGATTCCACACTTGTGCAGCATTATTGAAAATTGAGCCTTTGGAGTGTTTAACTATATATTCTAAATCTTTATTTTCAAACTCTGTGTTTTCAATAAGTGTATTCAATTTATCTACGTATGTTTGATGGTGTTTTAGGTAATGAAACTCCATTGTTTGTCTGCTAATAAATGGTTGCAAAGCATCTAAGCAGTAGTCTAATTTTGGTAATTCAATCTTTTTCATCTCTGTTATTTTTGTAAGGTTTTGTAGATTAAACAAATCAAGATAAAAAATGTTTAAAATCTAAGTTAATAAGAAATTAAATTAGAAATCGTTTTGTCAATTGGAAATAAAGTTATAATTTTGGAGACTGAAATATAATTATTTTAAATCATTAAAAACATATAAGCAATGGCAATAAAAGGAGCAATTGTAGTTGATGTTGAGCGTTGTAAAGGTTGCGGAGTATGCGCATCAGTGTGTCCAAAGCAAGTTATCGCTCTATCAAAGAATGTAAATGTAAAGGGTTATAATTATGCCGAAATGGTAAACGGAGAATGCATCGGTTGTGCATCTTGTGGCATGGTGTGTCCTGATGGTGTTATAACAGTTTACAAAGCAAAGTTATAAATAAAAAAAACTTTATAAGAAATGGCAAAAGAGTTAAAATTAATGAAAGGTAACGAAGCAATTGCGGAAGCCGCAATTCGCTCCGGTTGTGACGGCTATTTCGGATATCCTATCACTCCACA
>JAZRAL010000018.1:0-28312 GCA_045634545.1 Alphaproteobacteria bacterium
AATACTTCAGGTACAAACCCAACAACCAAATATCAATGTAAGTGTGACACAGGTTGGTTTGCTGGAACTTGCCCAACTGGCAAAACTTGTGATACAGTAACAACTCCTATCCAATGTTACTCTAATGAACGTTGCCCAACAGATTATCCTTCAACATTTGCTAGCAAAACAGCTTGTGAAAATGGCGGATACACATGTACTGAGAGCGCATCAGGTTCAGGATGTTTCAAGCAAGTTGCAAAAACATGTAAAGATTTAAATAACAATGCAACAACTTCTTGTACAACCTACGCAGGATATACAACATCTCCAACATCTGTTGGTTATGCTGGAGGTCAGGAATGTTTCACTTGTAATTATCAATGTAATGGAACAACTCATCTAACATCTTGTCCAGATGGAAAAATTTGTACCGAAACAAAAACTCCAATAACTTGCTATTCAGACCCACAATGTCCAGCAACTCACACATACACAAGCAAATCTACTTGTGAGCAAGGCGGATATTCTTGTAGCGAAAGTGCCCCAGGCTCTGGTTGTTGGAAACAAGACGCATCACTTGCTTGTACTGACTTAGATGCAACAGCTGTTACAAATTGTACAACCTACACAGGATATACAACAACTCCAACATCTGTTGGCCAAGCTGGTGGCATAGAATGCTTTACTTGTAGTTATCAATGTAACGGAACAACTCATTTCACATCTTGTCCAGATGGAAAAATTTGTACCGAAACAAAAACTCCAACTGTTTGCTATTCAAACCCACAATGCCCAACAACTCACACATACACAAGTAAATCTACTTGTGAACAAGGCGGATATTCTTGTAGCGAGAGTGCAACCGGCTCTGGCTGTTGGAAACGTGACCGTTCATTAACATGCTCAGAGATTAATGCAACAGCTGTTACAAGCTGTACAAACTATACCGGCTTTATAACATCTCAAACATTTGTTGGTTATGCAGGTGGTGTAGATTGTTACACTTGTGAATATTCTTGCGATAATTCAAAGAAATATTATAACACTCAAAATACTTTACAATGTGGAGCAAGTGGTGACAATGGTTGGCACTTTAGCGAAGGCACAACACATGGCTCAACTACATGTTATCTATGTTTAGAAAATGCTTGTCCAGCCAAAACAACGCACAAAACTTGTACTGCTGTTAATGGTCTATCATTTCAGTCTTCTTCAACAACTGGAATAACCGAGTTCTATGGTCAAACTCAATGTCATACATGTTCATACGTATGCGATTCTAGAAATGGTTATTATGACACCCAAGAAGAATGTATGGAAAACAATAATGATGAAGAATGTAGAACCAAAAATATAACCGTGTCAGAAACAAACGAAACATATATCTGCTATGTAGAAGACACAATCGCATCAAATATGACACCACTAAACAAAACAACAAACACAACTCTAATTGAAAAAACTTCAAGTGGTACAGAGAATGTATATGGCTTAAAATCAGATAAAGACCTAACAAACACCTCTGACAAAGCCGGCTCAAATGGTGGTATTATGATTACTCATAACTCTACAGGTTATGCATATGGTATGCATGGTACATCAAACAACCAGCTCTTAAATGATGAAAATGCATCTATTAACATTCAAAACAACTCTAGCGGTACCGCTGTTGGTATGTATGCATCACGTGGAGGCTCTGCTATAAATAAAGGAAATATTACCATAACCGGAACAACTGGCACATCAGTTGGTATATTAGGTGCTGGCGAAAACTATATCGAAAACCAAGGCACCATAGATGTATCAGGAAGCTCTGCATATGGTATTAGAGTTCTAGATGGTACAAATACCACCATCATCAACTCTGGCTCTATCAATGTAACAGGTACAAACGAAGCTTATGGTATTTATATTGACCAAAATGCACAAGCAAATAGTGTTACAAACCTTGGTTCTATCACCATAAACGGCAACCAAAATGATACTCATCGTTCTATTGTTCTAAATGGCGCAGAATTTAGAAATAAGGGCTTAATGTCTGTATCTGGAGAGCTTGATTTAGAAACTTTAGGTGCAAAAACAGTATACCTAGAAGATGGCGCAACATATGAAGCAAAATCACTAAAAGGAAACCTAACTTTAGGTGCATCAACTGTTATGAATGATAACTTAGATACATACACAGAAAAATCTGCCCTCAAAGCAGATAATACCGAAAATCTAACTTTATCATCAGAATCAGCCCTTTTTAAAGCCTCTACAAAAGACAATAAAGATGGTTCAAAAGATGTTGTTCTAACCCGTAAAGACTTTAATGAATTCACTCCAAACTCTTCTATAGCTAAAGCTCTAACCAAAGACTACCAAGATGGTAAATTTGAACAAACATATAACAAATTAAAAGAATTATCATCAATTAAAGACTTAAATAAAGCTATAGCAAGAACAACCGGTGTAGATACCTTCTTAAACTTTGCAGATGAAAATTTCCAAGTTTTGAAAAATCTAAACCGTACAATGGCAGACACTATCTTAAAACCAACCTCAGAAAAAAATAGAGTTCTTGCAGGTTATGCTAACTATAGCCTAGAAACAGATGACAAGGCAATACTCTCTGGCTACGATTTAAGCTCAAACTCAATGTTTACTTTTGGAGATAAGCGCTTAAATAACTGGTCTCGTCTAGGACTTGGTCTAAGCTTTACAGATATCAATTCATCATACGAAAAAGGCGGTAATAGAGACCTAAATATCGTAAGCGTATTTGTTCCTTACTTAAGAAAATTAGGTAACAACCTAAATCTTGTAAGCATTCTAAATCTAGGATATGGATATGGTGATTACGAAAGATCTTCAAGTCAAGAATCAGACATAGAACAAATCATCTATGGCTTAACTAACGAACTGCGTTACACCATTGACTTAAATGGCTTTGCAGAATTAGAACCAGCCTTGATGTTAAATGCAATCGGCTATTATGAAAAAGGCTTTGATGAAGGAAACTCTCAAGAAGCTCTAGAAAGCAAGTCAAACAACAACCTCTCTGTTGAATTAGGCGCAGGTTTATACCTAAGAAAAGAAATGTCTATGAACAAATACGGAAAACTTGGTTTCAAAGTAGGCGGTGCATATTATCACGAATTTGCTTCTCCTTATCGAGACATGACATTACGCCTAAAAGACGGAACATGGTATAGATTAAATGACTATGCAAATCTATATCAAAAAGATAGAGCCGTATTAGAAGCTGTAATAGATTATTCTTATAAAGATTTAGCCCTATATGTTAAATATAATAAGCTAATTCAAAAGAATAACCCTGATTTATTTGACATGGGACTAAAATATAACTTCTAACAATATTCTCCAAACAAAAAAGCAGGCCTAAAAAGCCTGCTTTTTTTAATACTGATGAAGTGTATAATACTTCTTGTGAAGTTCTGGGTTGCTAACTTTCAAGAGTTCCAATGCCTCCCAACACATTGTGTGGAAAGAAATATAAAAATCAATCAAGTCACGACCATTAATCTTTACAAGAGCAACTTCAGCCTGCCAACAAATGCCATGCTCGGGAGTATATCTAGATAAAAGCTCCTTAATTAGAGCTCCATTTCCGCCGTTGATTAATGCTACCTGCGCATCATCAGAAAGCCAGAAATTCTTTATATACTTACGAACAGCATCAATTGATGCAAACCTAACAAACGTCACATCATCAAAGTGACGAAACGCTGTCAAACAATCATCCAAGTTTTTCTTTGCCAAAACCTTAAACAGCTTAGCCTCGTTTTCCCCTTCAAAGCGATACCCTCCAACACAATACAAATGCTCTACATGTAGCTTAAACCACTGAGCATCAAAGTTACGCTTAAACATATAGTCTTGCGCCTCGACGCTTAACGGAATGTTTATAAGCATAGCCTCAATCATAATGCGATCAAAGGTATCAAACACCATGATTTGCTGTTCTGGTGTTAATCCATAAGGTGAAAGTCTCTTTACAAGCTCTTTATAATCACGAGCATTTTTAGCTTTTGATTTAAACATCCGGCAATACCGGTAAACCAAAGCCTTAAAAGCCGCATCATTTTCGCTCCTAACAATCTCATGCTTGATAGCGTCGCTAATAAAGTAACCTTTATTAACATAGCCTGTAAACAACGTAGAATTTTTGTGGCGAAGAAGCTGTAAAATTTGTTCGTCAGTTCTAAACGTATGGGTATCATAGTAAGCCCTAATCATCTCAGAGCCACCATGCACCAAAAGATAGTCTACATCAGACAAATCACGTAATTTAAAGAACTCTCGAGCAACATCTACAAGATTTTGATCAATCACATACTTTTGCACCTCGTCGCATAACCCATGATAGTTAATATAGGTTACACGAACGTTGATAGGAACTTTATCTAACATAATCTTTTCGGCTCTTTCACTAAAGCGGAAACGATTAATATAAGATAAAATAACATCCTCTGAACAATGTTCTAAGAAAACAAGTTCCTCATGAACATCAAGAGGCATCCCACCTTCGGCACTTACATCTCTGAAATAAGCTCTTAGCTCCTCACTGGCATTGCGCTCAATGAGAGGGATAATTTTTTTACTCATAATATATATATTTAAATAATTATTAAACAATATAATTTTAAACTAAGCTCAATATAAGACTTTTTTTAAAATAGTCAACCCTTAGATTTTCTAGAAAATCATTAAGATTTTGGAGGTTATAATGAACAAAATAAAACTTATACTATTATCATCTGTGCTACTAATAAGTGGTTGCACCAAAGAAGTATACCTTCAACCTGTACCTTGCCAAACCGAATGCAAGCCATGCTTTGTAGGACAATCTGAACATTGTCCTGAAACAGATGTAATGACAGAGCGTCAAGTTTATCAAATAGAAGATGTAGAAAAACCAAAAGTTGATTACACATATCTAGAAAACGGCAACATTAGGCGTTGCAAACAAACATGTCGCCAAGAAAAGGTTGAGTAAGAAACTAACAAAAACTCAAAATCCCTTAAAAATTAAGGGATTTTTTAAGCAAAATATTACTTTAAGGAAAATAAAATGTTTAACGTAAAAATTTCTCTATTCGCACGTACAAAAGACCTAGAGCACACTATCGATAAATTACACGATAAAATTATCGAAATGACTATCGAATTTAAAGAAGCAGTAGATATTTATCTTAAAGAAAAACGTAGCGATAACTATCGTAAAACAAGTAAAAAAATAAAAGTAATTGAGCATGAATCAGACATTTTAAGACGTGATATAGAAAGTAGACTATATGAACAAAATCTTATCCCTGACTTAAGAGGTAACATTTTGCAACTAGTTGAAAACCTAGACAAAGTTGTTAACTTATTTGACGAAGTTGCACATAAATTTTACATTGAACAGCCTGACATTCCAGAAATATATCACGAACAATTAAGAACACTTGTTAAACAAGTAAGCGAATGTGCAGAAAATATGGCTATTGCTTCTCGTGCTTTCTTTAGAGATTTAGTTACTTTAAGAGATTATTCTCAAAAAGTATTTTTACTAGAACATCAAAGTGATAAAACTTCTGCAAAATTAAGAAAAGCTGTTTTTGATTCTGATATAGAGTTAGCAAGAAAAAATCAAATAAATGCTTTCGTTGAAGAAGTTGCAGACATTGCAGACCTAGCTGAAGACTGCATTGATGCGCTATTAATTTTTGCAATTAAACGGGAAATTTAATAATGTTTGAGTATTTATTATTTCTTTCAAGTGGTTTATTTCTAGGATGGTCCCTAGGAGCAAATGATAGTGCAAATATCTTTGGAACAGCTGTTGGAACAAAAATGTTGCGTTTTACCACCGCTGCTACAATTGCATCTATATTTATTGTACTTGGTGCCGTAATTAGTGGTCAAAACACCACCGAAACCCTAAACTCTTTGGGGGGAGTAAACACTCTTCCTGCAGCCTTTGCTGTGTCACTTTCTGCCGCCCTTGCCGTAAGAGTTATGCTAAAATCAGGTATTAGCGTTTCAATTTCACAAACAATCGTTGGCGCTATTATTGGTTGGAACGTATACAATCATCAAACAACTGACGAACAAACACTTATCAATATTTTATCATGTTGGGTAATGTGTCCAATTGTTTCAGGTACAATCGCTGTTTTACTATATTTTACAGTAAAAAGCATTCTTCACCACACCAAACTACACATCTTAAGACAAGACCAAATTGTACGCTTTGGTATGATATTAACAACTGCTCTTGGAGGTTTCGCTCTTGGAGCAAACAACATGGCTGACGTTGTTGGTGTATTTGTAGAATCATGCGCTTTTAGCGATACAACATTATTTAACTTAATTCCATTATCTGGAATCCAAGTACTATTTTTACTTGGTGCATTTGCTGTAAGTCTTGGTGTATTTACTTATTCTAAAAAAGTAATAAAAACCGTTGGAAAAGGAGTTTTAACATTTTCACCAGTTGTTGCTTGGATTGTTATTTTATCACAATCACTTGTTTTAATTTTATTTTCATCAGAAAGCTTAGAAACTTTTTTAATTTCCATAGGACTTCCACCTCTTCCTGCTGTTCCAGTGTCTAGCACCCAAGCAGTAATTGGTGCAATTGTAGGTATTGGTTTAGCCAAAGGTGGAAAAGAAATCAAATGGAGTTTAGTTGGAAAATTAGTACTAGGTTGGATAACATCACCACTAATGGCATTTATACTAAGCTACATATCACTTTCATTTATGGAAAACGTATTCAAACAACCAGTAATTGCAACTTTTTAAGGAGCTATTATATTGCTAAAAAATATATATAACAAAGTACCTTATGCGTTATTACTTATTCATTTAATAACAACTTTGGTATTTTGTTTATATATTTCTTGCTTTACAACAACTCTTGGGGGAGACACTTTAGAGCATATGCACTCATCCTATTTAGTTCATCTAAATAGCATCCCTTATAAAGACTTCTTTCAACACCACAACCCTTTGCTTTGGTACATATTTGCCCCATTTTTAGGGTTATTTGATAAGGGACTATCTGATAACTTTATAACCTCATTTGTAATAAGCTCGGCAATTATTATCTCTTTTATAAACTATTATTATCTTTATTTAATCTCAAAACGATTTTTAACAACTTCACTTGGTGGACTTATTGCCTCATCTATTGCCATAACCCCTTATATGGTATTATCAATCACCCACTTTAGACCAGACAACTTTATGCTCACCGCATTTTTTATTGGTCTATATCATTACTTTTGTTACATAGAAGAAAAAAAACTAAAAGACCTCAGCATTTCATTTGTGCTATTTTGGTGCTCTTTTATGTTTTTGCAAAAAATTATTTTTACATTAGTTATTCTAGGCTTTATAACTCTCTACCTATGTTATAAGAAAAAAATCATATTAACTGATGTACTATATGCCCTATTGCTTCCATTGGTACTTAGTTTAGGATTTATTTTATACTTAAATCATCATAGCATCTTAAAAATATGGTATCTTTCAAATTTTACTTTCAATTTACATATTCCAGAGCTATTTGACACTCGCAAAATAGGAACTTTCTGGCCAGAACTAAAAATCATTCTACTTCTTGCCACCTGCTCACTCTTTTATTTAAAAAAATCAAATATCTATCATAAAATATTATCAATAATTTTTGTTTTAGAATTTTTACAACGTGCTTTTTATTTTTCTGCTTTTGCATATTATTTTTGTTTACTTGTTTATATTGCATCAATTTTGGGCGCTAGTTTTTTTGCCAATGTCATCTTAAAGCGCTTTTACTTTATGGTTTACGTATTATGTTTTTCACTATTTTTTGTTATGTATAATCCAAGTATTTACGAAGGTAATATTGGTTCTAAAAAAGAAAGATCCTACACTCCTCTCCACAGACAAATCCTACACTACATAACCAAATGCGACTATGTTTTAAATGGTGATGGAACTATATATAATATCTATAATCGTGACCCTCATTATTATTGGAATCTACTTGGACAAACAGATGTAATCGGCGCAAAAGTAGGAATAGCTCCACTTATGGACATAAACAACGTAATAAAAAACAAAAAACCCCGTATAATCTCAACATCCACTTACAAAGATAAATACTTTTTAGAACGAGGAATAGATGTTATAGTGCACAAACCAGACATGAACTACATATCAAAATATTACAAACAATACAAGAACTTACAAAATATATATATCCTTAAGCCAGAATTTAGCGAACCTGATTGCAAATAAACTTTTTCTTAAATATTATAACTTTAACATATAATAACAAAAAAAATAACGAGGAAAAAATGTTTGTTGATAGCCATTGCCATATAGATGATGAAGAAATAATAAAAAGAGCCTTTGCATCAAATGTCACCACCTTACTAAACGCAGGCAAAGACCTTGATGAAATAGCATATCAAATAGAGCTTGCTAATAAATATCCTTCAATTTATACATCTGCTGGAGTTCATCCAGATAGCGCTAAAGAAAAATTAAATAAAATCACGACCGAAGATATTGTAAATCTTGCATCTCACCCAAAAGTAATCGCCATTGGTGAATGTGGGCTTGATTATCATTATGGAAGCGATATTAAAGAAGAACAAAAAGAAATGTTTTCTTATCACATAAAAGCCTCTGCTCTAACAAACTTGCCACTTATGATACATCAAAGAGAAGCTGAGTTAGATACTTTAAATCTCCTAAAAGATGGTATAAAAAAATATGGCAAATTAACTGGAGTTATTCATTGTTTCACCTCATCTCAAGAATTTGCAGATGAAATGCTGAATTTAGGATTTTACCTTTCAGCTTCTGGCATAATAACCTTCAAAAGTGGAGCAGATATTCTAGAAGTATTCAAAAAATGTCCTTTAGATAAAATTTTAATTGAAACAGATACACCATACCTTGCTCCCGTGCCTTATAGAGGAAAAACAAACGAACCAGCTTTTATCGTAAAAACAGCCCAAAAACTAGCCGAAGCAAAAAATTTAAGCTTAGAAGAAATAGCCAATATAACCAAAAACAACTTCTTTTCATTATATCAAAAAGCAACCAAATAAGAGAGGAAAAAACGTGTCAAAAATAATCATTTTAGGTTCAGGAGCAGCCCCAGGAGTTCCATCATTATCATATGGTTTTGGTAATTGCGACCCCAAAAACCCAAAAAACTTTAGACTTCGCAGTGGTACATATTTAGAAATAAATGATGTAAAATTTTTAATAGACACATCACCAGACTTAAGGCTTCAATTAATCAATTCCAACATAAGAGAAATAGAAGCAGTATTTTATACCCACACCCATGCAGACCATCTTCATGGAATTGATGACCTAAGGGAAATAAATCGCATTACCAAAAAAGCAATCGAATTATTTGCTTCCCCTAATAACTTAAAAGATATTCGCTCACGCTTTGGTTACTTAATTGCTGATGATAAAACCAAAATCGACCCTGTATATAGAGCAGCTCTTCACCCAAATACTTTTGAATACAATAAAAGCTTTTATTTTAACACTCTAAAAGTAACCCCAATCAATGTAACCGGACACAATGTTGAAACGACCGGATATATTTTTAATGACGGTGAAGTTGTCTTTATCCCTGATTTTAGAGAGATACCTAAAACTGCTCTTGATTTAATAAAACGAACTCCTGAAGTTCTAGTTATGCCTCTAACATCCCCAAAAGGAACTCGTTTTCATGCAAGTTTAGATGACCTATTAGATTATATAGAAATCATTTCTCCCAAAAGAGCCATAATCAATCACATGGCTATTGAAAGCGATTATAAAGAAGTATATTCCGCATGTCCTACAAATGTAGAACCTGCCTATGACACACTAGAAATTACATGGTAAAAATAGTGTTCCTTTTTATAAAAAAATATTTACATTATTATATAATGTGATACCTTTTCTATAACTTAGGGAGAAATCGTGAGTAGTAAAAGCAAAAAGATGCGTTTTTTATCGCTATTTTGGGATTATGCTAGTGCATTATCCTTAATTTTGTTTTTGATTTTACTTTGGCATTTAGGAAAAGGCCCTATCAAGGTAAATTTCCTGCGCCCATACATAATGCAAGCTTTAACTAACGAAACATCATCATATGATATTAACATAAAATCTGTAAACTTAGAGCTAGTACATTCTGTTCAACCTATTAAAATTATAGCCAAAGATGTATCATTTAAAGATAACGAAAACTCTTATGAAGTAGACGCACCAAGATTATCCCTATCATTTTCCGCAAGAGCCCTCTTAAAAGGTTTACTTGCTCCAAGCTCTATTAATTTAGAAAACCCCGAAATCAAAATAACTACATCATATAATAAAAGAAAAGACACAGAGCAATCCTCAGACATAAAAGAAACATCAGAACAATCAGACACCGTTCTAAATGAAGCAAATTTAAAAAAAATAGAATTTTATTTTGAACAATTTGAAGACTTCTTAGAACGCTTTAACTCTCCAGAAAAACTCTATATAGAAAGTTTTATTAACGACATCAAAATCACTGATGCAAAAGTTTTAATGAAAGAACTAGAAACAAATAAACAATTCCAATTTACTGATGCTGATATTTCTTTTTCAAGAGGCATAACAGATATCTTCTTAAAGATAGATAGTGCCGTAAAGTTTAATGACCGTGTATCAGGTATGGATATGGGGTTAAAATATCGCCTTCTAAATGGAGAAATTACATACAAATTCAATTTCTCAGACCTTGTCATTACAGATCTATATGAGCTAATAGTCCCCACAAAAGGAGACGTGCAATTTGTAGATGTTCCAGTAAATGCCCAAATGACTGCTATAATAGATTTTGGAAATCTATTAAAAGACAAAGAGCATTTTGCAGATAACTTAAGTTCAAACATCAAAACACTTGATTTTGCAATCGAAGGCGGAAACGGCAAAATAGGTTTTCTCGATAACAAAGATTTTGACTATGATGTATCTTCATTTAACCTAAAAGGAAACCTCCAAGGAGGCTTAGATAAAATAAACATTGAAGATGCAGTCTTCGATTTTAATGGCAAAAAAGCTACTCTAAACTTATCTGCCACAGGTTTTAAAGATTACTTCTTAAAAAATAACCTAAAAGACTTCAAACTAAACTTTAATGCCAAGTTAGGCGCTTTCAATATGGATGACCTATCACTTCTTTGGCCAAGATATTTAGGAGAAAAAGCCTGGGTATGGTGCAAAGAAAGCCTTTATGGTGGTTCAATCTCAAATGGTAATTTTTCTTTTGACTTTGGTTATGACGACAAAACAAAAAAATTCTCACTCTTAAAGCTCAAAGGTTCATCAGAAATAAAAGACGCAAACCTCCATTACCTAGAAGGTATGCCTGTTGTAAAAAATGTGTATGGAACAGCTCTTTTTTCTAATGATAAAATTGAAATTTTAGTAGATAAAGGTGTTTCTGACAATGTTATTTTAACCGGTGGAAACGTTGTTTTATATGACTTAAATAAAGACGATAACTTCATCTCCATAAACCTAAAAGGAAATTCAACTATAACAGATGCTCTAAACTTAATTGATAATGAACCCTTAGGTTTTACCAAAGAAATGGGAATTGACCCAAATCTTGTTACAGGTGATGTTGATATAGACTTAAAATTAGATTTTGAACTAAAATCAAACCTTAAACCAGAAGAAATAAAAGTAGCCGTAAATGGCATTTTAAAACAAGTAGAATATTTAGGTTTAGATGATAATAAAACTTTCACCTCAGATAAACTAGAATTAAACGTAACACAAAATGGATTTGACCTAACAGGTATTGCCAAATATCAAGACATTCCTTTAAACCTAGCTCTAAAAGAAGATTTTCACAACAAAGCACACAAAAGCAGAATAACTGCAGACGTTACAATAAATGATGCAATCTTAAAAAAACTAGGTGTTGATGCTGATATTTTATCTGCCCCTTATTTTACTGGTTCATCAGATATAAAAGCCATAATAACCTTTTTAAATAATGGAAAAATTGAACTATTTATTGATGGTTCATTAAAAGATACATCTATTGACTACGCATTCTTAGGTTTTGCAAAAAATAAAGGCGACCCTTGTCGTGCCAAAGTAAAGCTAATAATAGATCAAAATAAAATAGAATCTGTTCCAGAATTTTCATTACTAAAAGCACAATTCTCCGCCACTGGAGATGTAAAAATGACATCTGACGGCCATATAAAAACTGTTGAAATAAACGAAATTAAATCTCCTAAAACATTTGCAAAAGCAAAAGTAGAATTCCTCTACAATCCAAAATTAAAACTTAAAGTTACCGTAAATGGAGATTCGTATGATTTAACAGATTTCTTTAGCTCCAAAAAAACAACATCTAAAGAAACAAAGAAAAAAGAAAAGAGCCTAAAAGATCCTCTAGAAGATGTTATGGATACAGATATAATCATTGGCGTTAATAAACTTTGGACTAACGAAAAAGTTCCTGTAACAAACTTTGCCGGAAAAGCTGAATTAAGAAATGGCATAGGTGTTCACCGTATAAATATGGTGGGTAACTATGGCAAAAGTAGAGATGTTAAAATGAAGTTAGACTTTGAACCTCGAGGCAAAGAATATTATCTAACAGTAGATTCAAATAATGCAGGTTCAACCTTAAAAGTTTTACGTTTATATGACCACATGAAAGGTGGAAACCTAAAAATTGAAGCCAAGCGAGATATATATAAAAACTTCAAAGGCCACGCTCAAATGAGAGATTTTTCACTATCTGACACACCAGTTTTTGCAAAGCTTTTAAGCTTATCATCATTATCCGGAATTGTTGACATGCTAACTGGTGAAGGCTTACGCTTTACTCACTTAAATGCGCCATTCAGCTATGTATTTTCAACTAAAAATCTAGAAACAACTGATGCTAGAATTTTTGGCCCAGTACTTGGTTTAAGATTAAATGGAACATATAACCTTGTAGATGAAATAATTGATGCCAATGGACTAATAATACCAGCCTATAACCTCAATACTATGATAGGAAACATTCCGCTTGTGGGTAAAATACTAAGAGGTAAAGATGGCAGTGTATTTGCTACAAATTATAGTATAACAGGCACTTCAGAAAAACCTGTTATATCAATAAACCCTCTTTCAACGTTAGCACCAAACTCAGTAAAAGAACTCTTTTCATCAGGAGAATAGTTATGGAAAATAAAATAGGATTAGATTTTCATGGAGTAATATCAAGTTTTCCAGATGCTTTCAAAGAATTCTGCCACGAAATCAGAAAATGTGGCATCAAAGTATATATCATTAGTGGAGGCCCCGAAAAAGATATTATACGTTACCTTCATCAACATCATATTGAATATGATAATGTATGGGGAATTTTAGACCATTATGAAAGCAAAGGACAAGTTTCATATTTTGATGATGGAAGTTTTCAAGTTCCAACTGAGTTATGGAATAGAGCCAAAGCAGAATATTGTGCCAAAGAAAATATTGACTTCCACATTGACGACTCAAATGTCTATGGCAGATATTTTGTAACCCCATATTGTCAATATGACATTAGCAACGGAGTCTGCGAATTAAACAAAGAATTACAAATAGATTTTAACAACCCAATAAAAGCAGCATCTATCGTTGCCTCATATATTTGCAATTCAAAAAAATAATTTCCTATATATAAACAAGCATACTTTCATCTTTAATTATCTAAAACAATTATTTCTCCAGAGTAATCTTACTCATTTTATCCTCTTTCAAACCAATTTTTAATGCCTCCTAAAATTTTCCCATTTTCTTTTATATTTCTCTTCTTAACGGCCTCAATTATTACTTTTCTCATTTCTTCATCCTTTGCTATCATCATAGCCGGCAGACCAGACATTCCTTTAGCATTTACATTAGCCCCATTTTCTATCAAAAACTCTGCAAATTCTCTACGCCCTTTACAAGATGCCCACATCAATGCTGTTGTATTAAATCTATCTATTGCATTAACATCAGCACCTTTTTCAATCAACTCTTTAGCAACATTAATATCAAAATCACTATCTTTTCTACATTCAGCTAATAATTCTAAACCTAATTCTTTCTCTTTAATACCTGTACATTGTATAACGTCTCTAATTTCTCCAGTCGGTGCTAAATCCAACGCTGTCCGACCTTCATCATTTTTAGCATTTACATCTGCACCTTTTTCTATTAATAATTTTACAACATCTTTTTTATTCCATCGAGATGCTCTCATCAACGCTGTCCAACCATCATTATTTTTAACATTTACATCTGCCCCAGCCTCAATCAACTCTTCTACAATATCAACACAACCATTATAAGCAGCTGTTATCAATGCTGTATCGCCTTTATAATTTTTTGCATCTAAATTAGCACCATTTTCTATTAACAATTTGGCAATATCAAGTCTTCCTGCACTAACAGCTTTTACCAATGCTGTATTGCCATAATCATCTTCTTCATCTAAATTGGTACCATTCTCTATTAAGAGTTTAACAACTTCATCCATTTCGTTACTTATAGCAAAATATAACACATGGAAACTATGATATTCTTCCTCCCAGTTTGCTCCTATACGCACTCTTTTTTTTGCATTCACATCAGCGCCAATTTCTATCAACTCAATAGCTTTTTCAGTCTTTCCGTCCTCAATAGCTTCAATCAACTTTAAACCTAATTCTTTAGCTTTATTTTCATCAAAAAACTCTTTTGCCCCATTTTGTCTCAAAAATTCATAAACTTTTTCTAATTTTTGCTCTTTTGCAATAAAAAGAGGAGACTTTACATTATACGTTGTATTCACATCCCCCCCAAGGCTCACCAACATATCAAGCTTAGCAAGTTTAATATACTCTGGCATTTCTTTATCTTTGATTATCTCAATTAATTGTTTTTCTAACATTACTTCACTCATTTTGCCCTCATTTTTTACCAAACATAGCTTATTGTATCACAAAATACCCCCTTTTACAACAAAAAACACTCCTTACCCAAACTTTCTCAATTTGTTATTTTGGAAAAGATTTGCCTTGTCCTAAATCCATAAATACCAGATATTTTGCTTCCCGCAAAATCCAATATACCCCATTCTCACACTTTAGCTCAAACATAAAATTCCACAAAAAAAGAGAAGGCCTAAGCCTTCTCTCTTTTCATTCTGCGATTTCAATTACATATCAAAATCTGTAATACCTTCAAATGCTAATTCATATACTTTCTTGATTTCTTTAATCAATGGATAACGTGGGTTAGAACCTGTACATTGATCATCAAATGCTAGTTCTGGAAGAGTTTCCATTGCTTTTTCAAAATCTTCCTTAGTATATTCACCTCTAATAGCAAACCAATCTTTAATAGAAGAAGGAATACCAACCTTTTTCTTCAATTCTTCAATACCATTAATAAGAGCTGTTACCTTCTCATCATCAGTTTTACCGCTAAAGCCCATAGCTGTTGCATAGTTTGCGTAAGCAGCTTTTGCATTAGGGAAACGATATTGAGGGAATGCACATTGTTTATTAGGTTTATCTGTCGCATTATAACGAATAACTTGAGAGATTAAAAGAGCATTTGCAACACCATGAGGAATATTAAATGCTGAACCTAATTTATGAGCCATAGAGTGACAAACACCTAAAAATGCATTAGCAAAAGCCATACCAGCAATTGTAGATGCATGGTGCATTTTTTCTCTAGCGCCAACATCCGCTGTTGCATAAGATTGAGGTAAATAATCAAATACATCTTTACCTGCTTCAATAGAAAGAGGTCTAGTAAAGTCTGTTGCCATAGCTGAAACATAAGACTCAATAGCATGAGTTAATACGTCAATACCAGAAGCTGCACATAATCCCTTAGGCATTGTTTGAACCAAATCAGAGTCAACAATTGCCATTGTTGGAGTAAATACATAATCTGCAACCGCATATTTAACACCTTCTGCATCATCTGTAATAATAGAGAAAGGTGTAACCTCAGAACCTGTACCAGATGTTGTTGGAATAGCAACCATATCTGCTTTTTCACCCAAGTTAGGGAATTCAAATACACGTTTACGAATATCCATAAAGCGCATTGCTAAATCTTCAAACTTAAGTTCTGGATGTTCATACATTAACCACATAATCTTACCCGCGTCAATTGGTGAACCACCACCAAGAGCGATAATAACATCTGGTTCAAATGAACGAAGAGTACCAATAGCCATATTAACTGTTGTTAAATCAGGATCTGGATGAACATCAGAGAAAATTTTGTATTGAACACCAATTTCATCCAAAACATCTGTAACTTTCTTTGTATAACCTAAATCAAACAAAGGTTTATCTGTTACAATAAATGCACGCTTTTTGCCTTTTAATTCTTTTAATGCAAGGCTTAAGCAACCAGGTTTGAAGTAAACTCTTGGAGGAACCTTAAACCATAACATATTTTCTTTTCTACTAGCTACACTTTTAATATTCATAAGATGTTTTACTCCCACATTTTCACTAACAGAGTTACCGCCCCAAGAACCACAACCCAAAGTAAGAGATGGTTCTAATCTAAAGTTATATACGTCACCAATAGCACCTTGAGATGCTGGACAGTTAATCAACACACGACCAGTAATCATAACATGACCATAATGTTTGATTCTATCTTTGTTCATAGGATTTGTATATAAAACAGAAGTATGTCCTCTACCACCAAAAGAAACTAAAGATTTTGCAAGCGCAACAGCTTTTTCAAAATCATCAGCTTTATACATAGCAAGAACTGGTGATAATTTTTCAGCAGAAAATGGTTCTTCTGCACCAACTTTTGAACATTCAGCGATTAATGCCTTTGTTTCTACATTAACTTTAATGCCAGCCATTTCAGCAATTTTATATGCGCTTTGACCAACAATTGCAGCATTCAAATGACCATCAATCATAATTACGCTAGCAAGCTTTTCTTTTTCTTTAGAATTTAAGATATAAGCGCCTCTTTTTAAGAATTCTGCTTTAACATCTTCATAAATATCTTTAACAATAACAACAGATTGTTCTGATGCACAAATCATACCGTTATCAAATGTTTTACTCATCAAAACAGAAGATACAGCCATTTCAATATCAGCTGTTTCATCAATAACAGCAGGAGTATTACCAGCACCAACACCAAGTGCTGGAGTACCAGAACTATATGCAGATTTTACCATACCAGGACCACCTGTTGCCAAAATCAAATCAGCATCTTGCATTAAGTATTGTGTTTTAAGAATTGATGGCTCTTCAATCCATCCAATAATACCTTCTGGAGCACCTGCTTTAACAGCTTCTTCTAACATAATACGAGCTGTTTCAACTGTACATTTTTTTGCTCTTGGGTGTGGAGAGAAAATAATACCATTTCTTGTCTTAAGTGCAATCAATGTCTTAAAAATAGTTGTAGATGTTGGGTTAGTTGTTGGTACAACACCTGCAATAACACCAACTGGTTCAGCTATTTTAATCATGCCATTTGCATCGTCTTCTTCTAAAACACCACATGTTTTAGCATTTTTATATTTATTGTAAATATATTCTGATGCAAAGTGATTCTTAATTACTTTATCTTCTACAACACCCATACCTGTTTCACTAACAGCCATTTTTGCTAAAGGGATTCTCAAAGAACTGAGTTTTAAAGCTACTCTTCTAAAAATATAGTCAACTTGTTCTTGACTAAACTCTGCATACTTTTTTTGAGCTTCTGCAACTCTTGCCACTAAGTTGTCAATATACTGTTTTTCTTGTTCTTCTACTGTCTGAACCTCTTTTTCTTTTGCCATAATTTACTATACTCCTAACTTATTAAAACTAGTGCCACTATAATACATTAAAATAAATTAACAAGACGTTTAAAACCCTCATCAGAACACTTAATATTTCGGATTGTTACTAAAACATCTGTTTTAAAAACAATTATTTCTTCTTATAAAAATCAAAATATTTTTGTCAGCCCCTTATTGTTTTTTTATTCATAGTTGCTACCAAAATATGCGCAAAATTCTACATGTTCTTTAGAAGCAACCTCTAGATTTTCAAAAACAATTTCATTTACAACCAATACATCACTAATATTATTATCTAGCAAATAATTAATCATACTTTCATTACAAATATATATTTTTTATCACTTACTCTTTCTAACTAACTAAACTTTCTAAACCAAAGATGTACTCATTAACTCTATTTTTTACACTTTCGCTACTATCAAACGTTTCCTTAAATATTGCCACAAACATATACATCTTTTCACGTAGCTTAACCCTTAAATGAAATCTCCTATTTTCATCTACATCCAAATCTTTAACCACTACAAAAAAGTCTCTATAAAGCTCCAAACCTTTAAATAGATATTTCTCACTAATATCCCAAAACTCACTAATACTACCTTCTCTTAAAAGACAATTATACTCCCCGTCTTTGGCCACAACAATCTTTTTAGCATAGATTGCAACTAAAGTTGAAAACCATACATCTTCGAACCACACTCTATCTTCTAAACATCTAATTTTATTATCATCTAAAAAGCTTTTTTTATAAATTTTATCCCACTGCTCTCCTGCATCTGATATCAAAAAAGAAAAATCATCAATTAGCTCTTTATTTTTATAACCATCAATCGGACGAGGTATTTTTTTTGATTTTCCATTTTCTATCATATAAACATTTGGAGTTACACTAATCTCCGCATCCATCCGTTTAGCAACTTTATATAACTCTTCAAAATAATTTATGCTCACAAAATCATCACTATCAACAAACCCAATATATTCACCTTTAGAAAGCTCAATTCCCAAATTTCTAGTTTTCCCAACTCCCTCATTTTCTTTTGAATATATCCTAAAGCGTTTATCTTCTTTTGCATATTTTTGCATAATCTTAAAAGAGCTATCCGTTGAACCATCATTTATAACGATAAACTCTATTTCTTTTAAGGTTTGATTTTTTAGTGAGCTTAGACATTTTTCTAAATACATTTCAGTATTATAAACAGGCACAATCACACTTACTTTTATTTTCTTATCCCAAAATAAAAACCCTGTTAATACGATTCCCATACTAACAATTAAAAACGCTATGATTTCTTTTTTAAACTTCTTAATCATCTTTTCTAAAAACCTCTATTAAAAGACTAGAAGAACTATATTAAATTGAGGTTAAAAACTTTTTAGCTAAAAAATAAAAATTGCTATTGAGTTTTACTTCCAAACACTCTATATAGTATAAAAGTTCGATATATTATCGTCAAAGTTTTAACCATATTATCTACAAGGTATATTGTTTATGAAATCAGGAAAACATATTTTATTTTGGATTCTAAGTTTTGTTTTACTTAGCTTTATGTTTAATCACTTTAGTCCCGAAACAAGGCAATTATCTAATTCTAAAATCGCTTTTTCAGAATTTATGAATAGCGCAGAAGAAGGTCAAATTGACACTGTAACCATTATCGGTAATGATATTTTTGGAACATATGTAAATGGTACAAAATTTAAAACATATGCCCCATTTGACCCTAGCATGGTTGAAACTTTAAGAAAACAAAATATTAAAATAGAAGCCAAACCAATCGAAACCGCAGAAACAACCTTTTGGGGTATTTTAATCTCATGGTTCCCTATGCTTTTATTAATTGGTGTATGGATATTCTTTATGCGCCAAGCAAATTCTGGCAACAACAAAGCTATGAGCTTTGGTAAATCTCGTGCCAAATTAGTTGAAAATCTTAAAAAAGTTACATTTAAAGATGTTGCAGGCGCAGATGAAAGCAAACAAGAATTAGAAGAAATTATAGATTTCTTAAAAGACCCTCAAAAATTCCAACGTTTAGGTGGTAAAATTCCAAAGGGTGTGCTTCTTGTTGGCCCTCCAGGAACAGGTAAAACTCTACTTGCTAAAGCAGTAGCCGGCGAAGCAAATGTTCCATTCTTCTCAATTTCTGGTTCAGACTTTGTAGAAATGTTTGTAGGTGTTGGTGCATCTCGTGTTCGCGACATGTTTGCCCAAGCTAAAAAGGACGCTCCATGTCTATTGTTTATAGATGAGATAGACGCCGTTGGTCGTCATCGTGGTGCAGGTCTTGGAGGCGGAAACGACGAACGTGAGCAAACCCTAAACCAACTATTAGTAGAAATGGATGGGTTTGATGCCAACGAAAATATCATTTTAATTGCCGCAACCAATAGACCAGACGTTTTAGACCCTGCTCTTCTCCGTCCTGGCCGTTTTGACCGCCAAGTAACCGTAAACAATCCAGATGTAAAAGGCAGAGAAGAAATCTTAAAAGTTCATACTCGTAAAGTTCCACTTGCTAAAGATGTAAACTTAAGTGTTGTAGCCCGAGGAACACCTGGCTTTTCTGGTGCAGATTTAGCAAACCTTGTTAACGAAGCTGCTCTTCTTGCTGCTCGCAAAAACAAATTAAAAGTATCATCTGTAGATTTTGATGATGCTAAAGACAAGGTTCTAATGGGAAATGAACGCAAATCAATGGCTATGGATGAAAAAGAAAAACAATTAACCGCTTATCACGAAGCAGGTCATGCCATTTGCTCATTAAATGTAAAAGACACAGACCCAATTCACAAAGCAACCATTATCCCACGTGGACGAGCTCTTGGTATGGTTCAACAACTCCCAGAAAAAGACAAATACTCATACACTCGTCAACAAATGCTATCTCGTTTAGCAATCCTTATGGGGGGACGTGTTGCCGAAGAGCTAAAATTTGGTTATGAAGCAGTAACATCTGGTGCATCATCTGATATAAATGCTGCAACCAACTTAGCACGTGCCATGGTAACAGAATGGGGAATGAGCGACATCTTAGGCCCAATCCGTTACTCAGAAAACTCAAATGAAGTATTCTTAGGTCGTTCTGTTACCCAAAATCAAAACATGAGCGAAGAAACTGCTCGTCTCGTAGATGCAGAAATAAAACGCTTAGTAACAGATGGTTACGAAGAGGCTAAAAAAATCTTGACCAAACATAAAAAAGATTGGGAAACCCTAGCTCTTGCTCTTATGGAATATGAAACATTAACTGGAGATGAGATAAAAGACGTTTTAGATGGTAAAATCGTTGATAAATCGAAAGATGCTCCTGTTCCAGAAGAAAAGAAAACCAAAGCCTCGGTTCCTGAGCTCTAAAAACAAAAAGCAGGCCAATGCCTGCTTTTTTTATACCTAAAAACATTAATTACTTTTTCTAATCTCTTTTAGACAATTTAAAGAAACTATTTGTTTTTTGGCAATTTTTATAAAAAAACTCTTGCAAGACCTTAAAAAATATGCTACTATAATCTTGTTAAAGTAGGTATTATGTCTGATTTTTAAGTAAATTATTTTCCATTTTTGTCATCTTGTTGCTATTTGTTGCAGGTTGATATAAAAAGGAGATATTACACTAATTAGTCATATATCTACTTTTTTTTAGAGAATTTATTTATTAACCCGCCAGCAGTCTAAGTACAGGTCTTTCTTATCCTTAGGTACTGGCACAAATATCAAACAATATGACAAAAACAAACGTAAACGCAAGCCTTTGGGCTTTCGTAATGGGAATGGTTATGGTTGTTATGACCTCATGCTCAGGACAGGATGTCCTCGAAGGCTACAACCCTGTTTCAAACAAGGCTCTCTCTTATAACGCAAGTTATAAGAATGATATGAGCTTTGCTGAGGCAAAAATTTCTGGCAACGCAGCAACAACAGTTGCAAGCAAAACTCAGAAGTTCGAAGTCTCTGCTAATGCATCAATCAAGCTCGCCCTCGACACAATCGAGGTTGAGGAGTTTGCAACACCTGAGCTTGGCAACACAGCGCTCAGCGACGCAGAACTCAAGGATTGGGAAGGCATAAATAAGAGTTACACTATGACAGGAAACGACAGCTTTTCAGATGGTCAGTCAGCAGAAATTTCTGCCAAGTGGGTATATGGGGTTGTTGAAAACTATGATGAGTCAATCGACGATTGTGCTCACGTAGAAATCAACAACATTGTTTTCAAAAATGCTGAGCTTTCAGCTGTTGAGAACAATGACCGCCTTAACAGAGTAACCCTTAACTACGAGGTTAGTTATTCTGTAGTCGGTACAACAGATGGTATTAAGAGCGAAACCATTATGGTATCTCCTTACTACTATCAGGAAATCCCAGCTCCAGAAATTACGGTAGTGGAGGATCCTTACTTTATTTGCGACACTGTTGTCACAGTAAAGAACAATACGGTAAAGTGCAAATTTATCGTATCTAAGGTAACTCCTAAGGCTCTCGAGCCTGCTGACACCGTAAAAGTTGCTCAGAGAACTCTGACCGTTGCTGAAATGGGTCTCCCCGGTGACGAAACCTTGAAGGTTTTCAATGCCGAAACTTCTTCAAACACCTACACCAAGGGTGAGGTTAAAGAAGAAACTGGTTCTAACGGCGCGTTCTCTTGGATTTCAACATCCGAGGAGCACAGCTTCCGTGCCGAATGGAACGAGAACGGCCTTGAAGTCGGTCATACCGACATCATCATGCTTTACGGCATGAAGGTAACCTATAAGGACGAGAACTGTGAGTTCAACTTTGACTTTACCCCTGAATTAAAGGTGGCTAAGAACGAGGTTGTAAACGAGCAGCTTTCTACAGAGGGCTATCTTGGCACCCGCGTACTCTCTATTGAGGGTTACTGCAACGGGGTAAAATTCGTCGAGGGTACAGGTCGCACAACCCTTCTTCAACATGAATAATGCTTGAAGAAGTCCCGAAAAATTAGCGTCCCCATCAAGGGGGCGCTTTTTTTATATCTTAATCTTGGTATTCTAATTGTTTATTTATAATATTTTTTAATACTTCTCTATAAAATTTATCAGCCAAAAACTTTGCCATATTAAGGTTCATATCCAAATAGTTACCACAATCTCTTGCGCTAGCTCCTGGAACTTCCCCTTCAAAATTACGAATAAAATCAAACAACTCTTTCATTAAATCTATAACTTCTTTTGAGCTATATTTCCCTCCTAGCAACAAATAAAAACCTGTTCTGCACCCCATCGGACCAAAATATACTGTTTTTTTAGCAAAAATAGGATGATTTCTCATAAAAGTAGCCCCTAAATGTTCAATAGTATGAATTTCTGCTGTATTCATCACTGGTTCAAAGTTTGGTCTAGTCATACGAATATCAAAAGTTGTAATAAACTTTCCATCAAACTCATCAAGCCTTGAAACATAAACACCAGGCAATAAATTTAAGTGATTAACCATAAAACTTGCAATCTTTTCCATATCTAACCTCCCAAAAATTATTTTATTTTCTATACTAAAAATACACCTTTTGCAACAAAAAAGGAGTTGGAATACACCAACTCCTCTAAAAAAGTATTCAAATAGATGCTTAAATCTATTATTTTACTTCTTCAAAATCAGCATCAACTACTTTTTCATCTGCGTTAGCCTCAGCTTCAGGAGCACCTTGAGCTTGTCCTTGTGCACCAGCATCTGCACCTTGAGCTTTATACATAGCTTCGCCAAGTTTCAATGATGCTTGCATTAATGCATCAGATTTAGCTTTAATAGCTTCCACATCTTCGCCATCAACAACAGCCTTTAATTCACTAACAGCTGTTTCAATAGCGCTTTTATCTGCAGAACTAATCTTATCAGAATTTTCTTTTAATGTTTTTTCTGTTGTGTGGATTAAACCTTCTGCATGGTTTTTAGCTTCAACAAGTTCTTTTTTCTTCTTATCTGCTTCAGCATTTGCTTCTGCATCTTTAACCATCTTTTCGATATCTGCGTCACTTAAACCACCGCTTGCTTGAATACGAATAGATTGTTCTTTATTTGTTGCTTTATCCTTTGCAGAAACATTAACAATACCATTAGCATCAATATCAAATGTTACTTCAATTTGAGGCATACCACGAGGTGCTGGTGGAATATCAACCAAATCAAATTGACCAAGCAATTTGTTATGAGCTGCAATTTCACGTTCACCTTGGAATACTCTAATAGTAACAGCTGTTTGACCATCTTCTGCAGTAGAGAATACTTGAGATTTACGTGTTGGGATAGTTGTATTTCTATCAATCAAACGAGTAAACACACCACCTAAAGTTTCAATACCGAGAGATAGAGGAGTAACGTCAAGAAGTAAAACGTCTTTAACATCACCCATTAACACACCACCTTGAATAGCAGCACCAACAGCCACTACTTCATCAGGGTTAACACCTTTATGAGGTTCTTTACCAAAAATTTCTTTTACTTTTTCTTGAACTTTTGGCATACGTGTCATACCACCAACGAGAATTACTTCACTAATTTCGCTTGGATTAATACCAGCATCTGCCATAGCTTTTCTACAAGGTTCAACAGTTCTTTCAATCAAATCTTCAACAATAGATTCGAGTTTTGCACGAGTAAGTTTAATATTTAAGTGCATTGGAATTGGAGTACCTGTACTCATATCTGCTGTGATAAATGGAAGATTTACTTCTGTTTGAGTTGTAGAAGAAAGCTCAATTTTAGCTTTTTCTGCAGCTTCTTTTAATCTTTGAAGAGCAAGTCTATCAGCTTTCAAATCAATATTATTTTCTTTTTTGAACTCATCAGCTAAATAGTTAACTAATCTTTGGTCAAAGTCTTCACCACCAAGGAATGTATCACCATTAGTAGATTTAACTTCAAACACACCATCACCAATTTACAAAATAGAAATATCAAATGTACCACCACCTAAGTCATAAACTGCAATAGTACCAGTTGCTTTTTTATCCATACCATAAGCAAGTGCAGCAGCTGTAGGCTCGTTGATAATACGTAAAACTTCTAAACCTGCAATTTTACCAGCATCTTTAGTTGCTTGTCTTTGGCTATCATTAAAATATGCAGGAACAGTAATAACTGCTTTTTCAATTTTTTCACCCAAATAACTTTCTGCAAATTCTTTAATTTTTTGCAAAACAATAGCAGAAATTTGAGAAGGAGCATATTTAGTTCCTTTAACTTCTACCCATGCATCACCATTATCACCTTCAACAATCTTAAAAGGAGATGTAGATTTATCTTTTTCAACTTCTTTAGAATTATATCTACGACCGATTAAACGTTTAATCGCAAATAATGTATTTTCTGGGTTTGTAACTGCTTGACGCTTTGCTGGATAACCAACAAGTCTATCTGCATCTGTAAAAGCAACCATAGAAGGAGTTGTTCTAGCACCTTCTGAGTTTTCTAAAACTTTTGCTTCTCCACCTTCCATAATGGCAAAGCAAGAATTTGTTGTACCAAGGTCAATACCTAATACTTTATTGCTCATATTTCATTTCCTTACATTTGAGTTAAAAAATCATTTTCTATCACCTTATATAGGGAGCAAATTTTACCCCTGCAATAGCAAAAACAAAAAAAAATGCATTTTTTTTAATTTTTTTGCTTTAGACATATTGACAAAAGACAGAATCCATGATATATACTCTCCCGATAACTTATATTATTAACTAAAAAATTTTTTTTCAAATGGAAACAAATTCTATTATTATCTTGACTGCAATTGTTGTTGCAGTGGTGTTAATCTTCTGGTTCATCTCTTGGCTTCTCTCGAAGCGTCGCGTAGTAAAACCGTCTGAGGTACACGTTGTTCGCCGAACAAAATTAACAGAGATCTATGGTAACGTAAAGCCCGTAACCAATGCCGCCACCGGCGAGGTAGAAGGATCTGACGACTCTTCTGGAAACGTATACTATCATATCCCAACATGGGTTCCTATCTGGGGTGTTGAAGTTCAGGTTCTTCCGCTTCACAACTTCTCTGTCGACCTCAAAGGATATGAAGCTTACGACAAGGATAAGTTGCCATTCGTCGTTGACGTAACAGCATTCTTCCGTATCGCCGACTACAAACAGGCTGCTTCTCGTATCGAAGATAACGAGACACTCCAAGAGCATCTCGAGAAGATTGTACAGTCTTCGGTTCGTTCAATTCTTGCAAACGATACTCTCGACCAGATTATGACTCAGCGCTCACGCTATGGTGAAGAGTTCACCAAGGAGGTTTTCGAAAACCTTAAAGAGTGGGGTGTGGTTCCGGTTAAGTCTATCGAGCTCATGGACGTTCGTGACAAGGAAGACGAGCAGGTCATCTCTAACATCATGGAGAAGAAGAAGTCCTTCATCGACATGGAAAGCCGTAAAGAGGTTGCCAAGAACAACCAAGAGGCTAAGGAGGCAGAGATTGCTGCCGAGCAGTCGATTGCAATGAAAGAAGAGGAAAAACAGGAAACCGTCGGTAAGCGTCGCGCAGAACGTGAGAAATCGGTAGGTATCGCTCAGGAGCAGGCTCAGCAGGATATCCAGGAGCAGGCCAAAACAACCAAAGAAAAGCAAATGGCCGTTCTTCAGGTTGAAACTGTCAAGAAAGCTGACATCGAAAAAGAGCGCACCGTTATCGAGGCTAACGCATCTCGTGAGCGCCAGAAGATTGAGGCTGATGCCAAGGTTGATGTAGCCGAAAGACAGAAGGATGCCGCAACTCACGAGGCCGAAGCTCGCTACATCCAGACAACCAAGGATGCAGAAGCTCAGCTCAAAAAAGAGCAGAACGTCGCTGAAGCCATCAAGGCCAAGGGTCTTGCGGAAGCTGAAGCTAAAGAAAAGCAGGGTCTTGCTGAAGTTCAGCCGCAGATTAGTCTTGCAAAAGAGATCGGCACGAACGATGGTTACCAGAAGTACCTCATCGAGATCAAGAAGGTCGAGGCTTCTCAGGCTGTCGGCGTAGAGCAGGCTAAGAACTTGAGCACAGCTCAGATCAAGATCATCGCTAACGCTGGTTCAAGCATCCCTGAAGGTGTCAACTCCGTAATGGACTTGTTCACTGCCAAGGGAGGTCAGTCTCTCGGCTCAATGCTTGAGGCTTTTGCAGGCACTGAAGCCGGTCAACAGCTTCTCGGTAAGATTACCGGAAACAAAGAAAATGAGTAATTTTCTTTAACACAAAGAGGAACCTATCAAGGTTCCTCTTTTTTTTATTAAAAAACATCAAAAACTCTCTTATTTCATTTCCCTTTAAATAAAATTTAAACAATTAAACTGTATAATTAGCAAAATGATTGTGCACTCATGAGGATGAAATGATTATAAAGAAACTTACTTTGCTTCTTTTTTCTATATTAATTGGCTTTTCTACTTCAGTAAAAGAAGCTAAAGCGATATCTTTTGCAGAATTTGTATATCACAAAGCAAGAACAGGTGATATTGCATCAATCCATAAATATTTATACCGCGGATATCACATTGATTCTATTGATAACAACGGAAATTCCGCCCTATGTATTGCTATAGAAAAAAAAGATGCTTTTGCATATAGAAAAATAAAATCTCTTGGCGCAAACACCAATCATCCTTGCACAAAAAAGTTTAATAAAAAACAACAAAACACTAATCCTAAAAAAGAAAACATTTCTAGTTCCTCAGATAGTAATACTGGCATCTATATTGCATCAGGGCTTGCTATTGCTGGTGTTGCAGCCCTCGCCGGTGGCGGTGGAGGAGGTGGTGGTAGCTCATCATCTAATAATTCAGAAAATAAAAATCCAATAACTTGTCCCGATGGATACGAACTAATAGGTGAAAAATGTGAACAAATCGATTGCCCTGATGGACAAGAGCGTATAGATGGAATTTGTAAACCAATCATCTGCGATGAAGGTTTTGAACTCGTAGGAAACGAATGTAAGCCAATCATCTGTGATGAAGGTTATGAGCTTATTGGTAGCGAATGTAAACCAATTATTTGTGATGAAGGTTATGAGCTTATTGGCAGCGAATGTAAACCAATTATTTGTGACGAAGGTTATGAGCTCATTGGTAGCGAATGTAAGCCAATTATCTGTGATGAAGGTTATGAGCTTGTAGGTAGCGAATGTAAACCAATCATCTGTGATGAAGGTTATGAGCTTGTAGGTAGCGAATGTAAACCAATCATTTGCGACGAAGGTTATGAGCTTGTAGGTAGCGAATGTAAGCCAATCATTTGTGACGAAGGTTATGAGCTTGTAGGTAGCGAATGTAAACCAATCATCTGCGATGAAGGTTATGAGCTTGTAGGTAGCGAATGTAAGCCAATCATTTGTGACGAAGGTTATGAGCTTGTAGGTAGCGAATGTAAACCAATTATCTGTGATGAAGGTTATGAGCTTGTAGGTAGCGAATGTAAGCCAATCATTTGTGACGAAGGTTATGAGCTTGTAGGTAGCGAATGTAAACCAATCATCTGCGATGAAGGTTACGTTCTA
>JAZRAL010000019.1:0-35334 GCA_045634545.1 Alphaproteobacteria bacterium
TGATGAAGGTTATGAGCTTGTAGGTAGCGAATGTAAGCCAATCATTTGTGACGAAGGTTATGAGCTTGTAGGTAGCGAATGTAAACCAATCATCTGCGATGAAGGTTACGTTCTAGTTGGTAGTGAGTGCTTATTAAACTCCTGTGACGAAGGTTACACATTAACTAAAAACGGATGTCAGCCAACAGATTGTGGAGCAAATTATTCAACCTTATGTAACGAAAATCAATACGAAACAGGAAACACTTGCCTATCTGGAGAAACATTATTAAAAGAATGTTTATCACACACAAATGTTTCAAATTGTATAACATATAGCCCAACCTCAGATGCCTGCACAAAGTGTAATGAAGGTTATTTCCTACAAGATAATTCCTGCATATTAATAATTGAATGTCCCGAAGGATTTGAGCAATCAAACAATATCTGTGTTGCTATAGGCAATACAGAAAAAGAAAACACCGAAAACGAAGACCTTTATGGCGTATATTCAACAGACCAAGATGTATATAATCTATATTCTGTATATGCACACCCTGATGACTATCAAGAAATCAATCTAACCAACACCGGAGATGGCAAAACTATAGGTATGTATGGCGAACGTCATGTAACAAATGCTTTTGTTGATGGAAAACGAAAATCTGACGAAATAAATCCTATTTCTGAAGCAACCGGTATTATAAACATTACTCACCAAAAAGATGGTGATGTATATGGTATATATTCAAAAATTTTAGATGCCCAAAACTCTTGGGAAGCTGTAAATTCTGAAGGTGTAGATGGTGGTATAGCTCATGGTCAAATAAATATAACAAATAATGGAATAGGTAAAACCTATGGTATATTTGGTGATGATAGAGCATACAATGCCATTGCTTCAACTCAAGGAAAATCTTATGGCACTATAAATATTGAAGCCAACGGAGATATTTATGGTATTGGAGGCTATATGGCTGCAATGAATGCAACCTCACACCAATTTTACTTAGGTCGTGAAGTTATTGCCAATATCAACATAAATTCTAAAGGCAACGGAGATACTTACGGTATTAATATCCAAAAAGATATTAAAGATGTTGAAAGTAATGCTCAGCAATGGTTTGCTATCAATGCTGCATCTGCTGGTGGAGACTATGTTGAAGGAAACATAACCATAAGAAATAAAGGTTCAGGAAACGTTTATGGTATGTACGGAGGCCAACAACTATGGAATGCTCTACACTATGGAGGCACAAATGAAAACGGCTTACCTACAGGAAAAGCAATTGGCACAATTAATATCATAAACCAAGGTTCAGGAAATGTTTATGGTATGTATATGCCAGAAGAAGATGCAAATGGAATTATTGCAAACGTTACAACAGAGGGTTACGACCACGATACCTTAGGAAAAACAGGAACAAAATCTACTATAAACCTACTAAATACCGGCGATGGAATAACAACCGGTCTTCGAGGTGGAAGATTTAATAAAATAACCAACAGCGGAACCATAAATATAAATAACTTAGGAAATGGTACAGCAATTGGTATTTACGGAGAAGCTTTTTCAAACATAGAAAATAGTGGCGAAATAAACATCTTCCGCCAAGAATATACTGATGAACAAACAAACGAAACATTTACTCCATCATCTGAAATCGGTGGAACAGCATACGGCATTTATGCAGAAAATGGGGCTAGCGTAAAAAATAGCGGAGTTATAACTATAACCAATGCACAAGATGGTAAAGGAATATACCTAGAAGAAAATGCAACCTTAGAAAATACAGGAACAATCACTTTTAATGGCGAAGAAAAAAACGCTGAAACTGGCGATATAATAGATATCTATGGCACACGCACTCCTCAATCTGTTGCAAACTTTGATAATATGGGTAAAGGTGAGGTAATCCTTGGTGCAAATGGTAAATTCTTCGGCGATACCCTAAAAGGAAATTTATCTGTCAGCAATTCACCTGTTCTTGGCAACTTTGAAAATGAACACAAAATCTCAGATTCGCTTACCGCAAATGACTTATCAGAGCTAAACTTAAAATCAAAATCTGCAATGTTTAACGCATCTTTATCATCAAAAGACAACCAAACACATGATGTTATTTTAACTCGCAAAAACTTTAATAATTTAATAGAAAACAAAAGCGTTGCTAACTTCTTAGAAGAAAACTATAAAGACAAGAAAAATTTAACCCTATATGACAATCTAAAAACAGCATCAACTTCCTCTGAGTTAAACAAGAAAAGCGATATCTTAACCGGAAACAACATTCTTCCATCATTTAGGAGAGAAAATCAACTAGTTCATCAAAACTTAAATCGTCAATTTAGCGATATCTTATTTAATGAACCAAACAAAAACTATATTGCAGGTTATAAATTTATAGATATCTCAAACGATTCAGATAAAACACTTGAAGAAAGCAAAGGAACTGCACATAGTGCTTATGGTTTGTTAAAAAACAAAACAGATTCCAGATTAACTTATGGTTTAGGTGCGTCAATCAGTCAAATAAAAACAGACTATGATGATAATTCTAAACGCAAATCAAATCAATTTGGTTTATGGTTGCCATTTGGTTATGACTTTAACAATGGCTTAAAGTGGTATTCTAAACTACACGCTGGATATAACGATAATTCATATGATAGAAAATCACTAAATGGCGAAAAATCTGCAGATTATAACGAATATCAATTTGGTTTAAATAACGAAGTCCGCTACACACTAAACCTTGCAAACTCCCTAAAATTTGAACCACTAGCAGAATTAAACTTAATCAACTACTATCAAGAAGATATCTCTGAAGGCTATTCTGAAAATGCACTCAACATAAAATCAAACAATGCAACCTCCCTAGAACTAGGACTTGGCTCATACTTAACCAAAGAATTCTCTTTTGATAAAGATAAATCATTAAAATTAAAAATTGGTGGAATATATTATGTTGAGTTTTTAGAGCCAGATAAAGCCCTAAATGGTTCAATCATTGCAATGAATAACAACTTTGATATTATACAAAAACAAAACTCCAATCGTGGTGTTTTATCACTAAATGCAACATATAATCATGAAAACATAACCATATATGGAAATATCGAAAAAGAATTTGGCGCTATTGATGCATTTACAATAGATGCTGGTATGCAATATAAATTTTAATTTTTGAGGGAATCATGGAAAAAATATTCTTATACATAAAACAAGGAAAAGGACACGGTCTATTATTTTTACTTGCAACTGCAGTAATTTCTACTCTTTTATTTTCAGTTAACCTAAAAACTGTATTAAATGAAATAAAACCTAAAGCCTTACTTGTTGCTGAAGATTTTCTCCCAATAGAAATTAAAGACCAAAAACTAGTTTCTCACCCCGATACATACAAAAGAGTAGACCTAAATTTAAACTTTAATGAAAAAGATAACGTTGTCCTACCTATTATCTTAGATACAAAAAATTCAACTACTACGTTAGCTAAAGAAAAAACTGCAATAGTTATTTCTAAAGATTATTTTTATATCCACTCACCACAAAAAATTGAAAAAATAGAATATCAAGATGGTTCATATGATATAAATTACTTCAAATCATTTTTAGAAAAAACATCAACAACTTTAGCATCCACACTATCATTCACATTAATGTGTTTTTTCTTCATAACCTTTTTATTAAAAACAACGATATTAATGTTCTTAAATTCACTCATATTAAAAATAAAAAATATCCCTTCAAAAAAAGATATTCTTATGAGATTATCTGCTCTATGCATTTCATTCTCTGAATTATTAAATATCCTTACATCTACACTTATTAATTTACAATTAAATACAATAAATACATTTATTTTAGCTTTTTTAGTCTCTTTAATATACCTAAAAAACAATCAAGAAAAACAAGAATAAATTTCTTTTTATAGTGTGGTAAAAATATATTTTTGCTTGATTATATACCAATATATGGTTTAATCTTAAAAAGGATATATCTTTTAAGGAAGTAAAAATGAAAATTTTTCCATTATTTTTGTTATTAGGCTTTATAATTAATATAGAAAATGCTAACGCAACACCAAGATACACCATGGAAGATACAAGAAATGTAAATGGAGTATTATATGATGTTAATGGCGACCCTGTAACCGGTATTTTTGAGACTTTTTATGAAAACAACTTCAAAAAAAGCGAACTATCTTATGTAGATGGGATATTAAACGGTGTAGCTGTTTTTTATGCCCCAGAAGGCTATAAAGATACAGACCTTCCTTATGTGAACGGCAAAGAAGAAGGTATCGCCCTAACCTACTATCCAAATGGCAACTTAAAAGAAAAAACACCATTTAAAAATGGTGTTATAGATGGTGAAAAACGCACTTTTTTTGAAAATGGAAATGTTAAAGAACGTATTACATACCATTTAAATGTACCAAATGGTCCCACAAAAATATATTATGAAGACGGCAATCTAAAAGAAGAGACAAAATATATTGATGGCAAAAGAAATGGTGCTTCCATAATTTATTTTTATGACGGCAACATCGCTGAGCAATTAAATTATGAAAACGACATTATTGTCGGTGAGCGTTATATTTATTATAAAAGTGGTAACTTAAAATCTAAAGTGGAATATGCTCAAGGTCAAAAAAATGGTCTTGCAACCAACTATTATGAAAATGGTGTTTTAGAATCAGAAATACCATATCAAAACGATTTAATAAACGGCATAGGTACATTTTATAAAGACAATGGAGAGCTAAACTTAAAAGTTTCATATAAAGACGATTTAAGAGAGGGCGAAGCTATTGCATTCTTCCCAAATCAAACCAAAATGATTGTTGCAAACTATGCAAATAACATGAAAAATGGCATTGAAACAGAATATTACGAAACAGGAAACGTAAAAACAGAAACCCCATATATCAATGGCATCATCAATGGTTTAGGAAGAGATTACTATGAAACATCTGGCCTAAAAAGTGAAATCACATATGTTAATGCCATAGCAGAAGGTCCTGCAAGATTTTATGACAAAGAAGGAAAACTTACAGCTGAAGTAACTTATTCTAACAACAAGAAAAACGGCATCCAAAAAAATTATTCAAGCAATGGCCTTGTTATCTCTGAAGAAACATATGTTGATGATGTTCTAGAAGGTGAATATAAAGAATTTTTTGAAGATGGCAAAATTAAATCAACAGCTATCTATGAAAAAGGCATCTTAAATGGTTTAACTTTGATTTATGACAATGAAGGCAACCTATCATATGAAATCCCTTATTTAAGAAATCGCAAATCAGGCAAAGTAAAACGTTACTATCCTACTGGCGAATTAATGGGTGAAGTATCATATGAAAAAGGTAAAAAACATGGTATGCTAGATGCTTACAATCTAGATGGAACATTAATGGCAAAAGTATTATTTAACAAAGATCAAGCCATAAAAGGATATAGTCTAGACCACGGTAAAAATCCAGTTCTTATGACCAAAGAAGAGCTACAAACCATAAACGAAAAGTACTAAAAAAATGACAAATAATAGCAAAGAATATGATTTGATTGAATACTATGTTAAATCTTTTACTTATTCATTCACAATACCAATAATTTACATTATTTTACAACCATTATACCAAACACTCGCGGATATGGGTTATGTACCATCATTAAGCATGTGGGGATTAAACGAATTACTCAAATCCGTTGCATTGACCCTTTATTTAATTGCATATTCACCTCTTATAGCCTTCATCAAATTATCATTAAATAGAAAAATAACTTCTAAAGAGTGGAAATTATATTCAATTCATGAAATAATACTATGTCCTCTAATATTTATAGTATTTTTTCACCATCTGCTTTTTCTTCTTATATATTTTATAACATTATGTGCAAGTATCATCACGGGATATGTAAATAATTATCCAAATTCAACACCCCCTACAATTTCACCACAAAATACTACCCCGACGGGCAAATCACCCAAAATAAAACACAAGAATTTAATACCCAATGATATAACTTTTTTATTTGGTGTTTATTTTATTATTACACAGATACTCAGTTTTACGCAAATACCAGGAATCGCAAATCTTATTTTAGCAATACTTGTTATTAAATTTTTATATTTTCCCCAAAAGCTTATTTACAATTTTCAAAATAAATATCAAAATATATCATACTATATAAGAGCACTAGGCTATTTATCAATATTCCTATTTGTATTCAATCCTTTGCTAACACTTTTCATTATAAAAAACCATACATATGCAACAGCAAATACAAATATTTTAAATACTAATATTTTTATCCTCATCACACTGCTTATTGCATATATAAAAAACAAAATAAAGCCATAAAAAAGAGGAGCTTAACTCCTCTTTTTTTTATTTTACCTCTCAATATCTCTATTGATTGCTTATATCTTTATTTAGATATCAATCATTTTACTTTAGAATTTACCCCTTACGTCCTAGAGATTTAATTTCAAACCCTAAAGACTTAGCCGTATCAAAGTCAAAATTATTACGATAATCTGCAATTTGAGGACGTCTCATTAGCATTTTGATTTTTTCTAAATCAAGCTCTTTAAATTCAGCCCAATCTGTTAACACAGCCAACACATCTGCTCCACCAATTGCCTCATAAGCACTGCTACAATATGTAACCATGTCACCTAAAATAGCTTTAGTATTTTCCATAGCCTCTGGATCATAAAGCTTAATATTAACATCATGAGCAAGCATAATCTCAATAATTTGAAGAGCAGGACTTTCTCTGCAGTCATCAGTTCCACCCTTAAAAGCACTACCAAGCACTGCAACTGTTGGAGTTTTAACATCTTCTACCATATCTAAAATACGCTTTGCCATATTAATTTTACGCTTTTCATTGCCTTTAATTGTCGCCTCTATCAAAGACAAATCAACACCATTGAATTTACCCATATATGCCATAGCGTTAGTATCTTTAGGAAAACAAAAACCACCATAACCAGGACCTGGAACTAAAAATTTAGCTCCAATTCTAGAATCCATACCCATACCACGAGCAACTTCATACACATCAGCGCCAGATGTTTCGCAAAAATCAGCCATTTCATTAATATACTGAATTTTCATAGCCAAAAATGCATTAGAGGCATATTTAATTGTTTCTGACGATTGGCGACTAACGTATAAAATTGGGCATCTATCCTTAAAAGGTAAATAAAGTTCGCTAATTAAACTACGTGCTTTTTCAGAGTTTGCACCAACAACAATTCTATCTGGATTAAAGAAATCTTGTACAGCAAAACCCTCTCTTAAAAACTCTGGCAAAGATATAACATCAAAATCAGCACTTGGATTTGTTTTTCTTATAAGACTTTCAACCATATCACCAGTATTAACCGGAACAGTAGATTTAATTGCCACAACTGTATAACCATTTAAGTTCTTAGCAAGCTCTTCAGCCGCAGCTTTAATATAGCGCATATCTGCTTCTTTAGTTATTGGGTGAGGAGGAGTTCCAACTGCCAAAATAACTAAATCTGCATCTGGAATACTTTCATTAAATGAAGTAGAAAATTTAATTTTACCACTTGCCAAATGTTTATTAAACAAAGGCTCCAAACCATCTTCAAAGATAGTAAGTTTTCCTTCTTTTAAGCTATTGATTTTCTTTTCATCAACATCTAAACAAATAACATCATTACCAAGTTCAGCCAAACCTACCCCCGTAGGTAAGCCAACATAACCTGTACCAATAACCGTTACTTTCATATTATATCTCCTATATTTAATATAGTTTCTCTATATTTCAATTCTCTCCTATTTTCAAGCAAAATTAGCATAGTGTTTATAACACTCACAATAAAATTGCACCTTAAATATTCTTACCCTAGACTATCATAAAATGACAAAGCAACAAAAAGGAGAAAAAGGTGAAAAAGATAATTTGTTTTATGCTAGCATTAACATTAAGTTTTAATGCTAATGCCCAAAATATAGAGGCTAAAACCTTAGGCTTAACAGCCGAGCAAAACCAAAAGTTAACTAAATTAAAAGCAAACCTTAGAGCTGAAATAGAACCAATTTGGGAAGAGTTGCAAGCAGGAAAAGCTCGTATTTTGGAAATTGAAAAAAAATACTTCGAACAATTCTGGAATTTATTAACAGAAGAACAAAAACAAAAATTTGCAGAACAAAACAAAGTAACTAAATAAAACAAAAGCCGAAGTTTTTTACTTCGGCTTTCTTTTTATAAGAAGGCTAAAAATTATACCTCACCCCAACACCGCCTTCTACACTGCTTTCTTTTTCGTTATTATGAGAAATTTCTGCACTAACACTTAAATCACCATCTTTATATACAGCTTCTGCTGTTGTTTTAATGCGATTTTTATTTTCTTCATAATAACCTGCATCAAAACTAACTGGACTTCCTTTTGTTGTTATATCAAGTCTCTTATATGGATCTAAAAATTCATGATAGTACTTAGCACCAACAGCAAGCATCAATGAACGTTCTTTAGCTAGTTTAATATTTTTACGAACTTTCAAACCAACCCCTGCCTCAAGCGATACACTATTATTTGCTTTTAATATCAAACCACCCTTTTCTTTTGCATCATCTGAATGTATACCTTGTAAATTAAGTTCAGCCTCAGCCACAAGTTCTGCAACTTTCATATCTACACTATATTCCATAGTATTAGACAATCCATAATAAATATCGAATGTATCTGCATCATAATTACCAGAGTTTGCACGACGAGTGTATTTTCCAAAACCAACACCAACATTTGGCATAGCAAGATATTTAAATCTATTATTTTGATACAAGATAGGCATAAATGCCATCAATATTTTATTTTCTTTTGTTGAATCAATATCATCATAAGAGCTGTCTTGGTAAGCCCCCATCAAAGTACCACCCATACTCCAGTTTTTATTTAATTTATGACCATAGCCAATATATGCGCTATATACATCATCTTCATAGCCACTTAAATTGCCCTGACCATCTTTTCCTGTTCTAAAGTAATTAGCACCAACACTTACATCTTTAATACCATCTTCTAAAATTCTCTTTTGTTCATTAGAATTTAGTCCTCTTAATACAGCCATATTCTCACGAGGAAGATTTGCATAAAATTTCTTACCACTTTCACTTTCTTTTATTTTATCAAACTCTTCTTTGTTTTCCGCTGATTTCAAACTATTATACATTTTTTCATTATGAGCTAAATTATAGTTCATTTCAAAAAATTCGCCTAAATCTTTTTCTTCAACTAACTCTTCAAAGTTTTTACGATTTAGTTCAACATCTCCATTATTATTTAATTTTGCATCAAACATATAAGATTGTGATTTTACATTAACACCTTTATCCTCACCCACAAAAGAATCTTTATTAGTATAAGTGTCATCAAATCCACCATTTACTATATCTTTACCGGCAACAACATTTCCCTTAAAGCTATCCGCCTGATAACTACCTCCCTTAGCTATCACAATGTTTGCATCTTCTGCATTCGCCATATCGTCAAAATTTACATCTGCGTCACTAAAGTCAACAACTCCTTTATTTACAAAATTTGCCCCTTTTTCTAATAAAATCAAATCAGAACTATTAGATGTTATATCCTCACCAGATGCATCAATACAACCATCGGTACTTCCTCCTACAACACAAGCATTCTTTTCGCTATCAAAATTAATTCTACCTGCATTAGTAAAGCTACCACCTGCTTCTACATTAACACCAATAGCACCATTACCAGCTACCTCAATTACACCTGTACTTTCATTTAGTGCACTTCCTGCATTTCCTATATTAATACCTGTACCACTATTTACAACAATTGAGCTTTTATTTGAAAAATACCCACCACTTGCAACATCAATACCCTTTCCACCATTTACTTTTATTTCTCCGGCATTACTCATTGTAGCACCATTCAAATAAGCACCTGTTCCTGTTGTTACAAGTTCTCCTGTTAAATCGACATTTCCACCCATTGCATATATACCATATGTATTACCCGTAACACTACCATCTAACGTCACAACTGAATTACCATTTTCTACATAATAACCATAAGTATTACCGCTAACAACTCCGCTATCATTAACAACAGCCCCATTTACATATACACCAACTTTATTTAATGTAATATTTTGACTATTTTTAACATCAGCTCCATTATCAGCATAAATACCAATCCCCATACCCTTTATTGTTCCACTATTTACAACTGTTTCAGAACTTTTAGTATAAACGCCTATTGTTTTCTTTGTAGTATCTGTACCAACTATTTTTCCTAAATTTTTAACAGAACCTGTATTAACTTCTGCTCCAATGCTAAAATTACTTAAGTCACTAAACTTATCTTTATCCAAATTCCACTCTTCACTAGTATTTACATTTATCACACCTGTATCAGCATTAGTAAGCATTCCACCTTTTACAACGACACCTTTACCATCACGAACATTTATATATTTTGTATTTTCTACCGCAGTTTTATAACCACTTTCAATGCCTATGCCCGAATTCACATTTATTTCTGAACTATTATAAACACTAGCATAATTTTTTACTACAACCCCCTTACCGCCATTAACATTAAGCACTCCACTATCTTTAATATACACAGCGCTATTCTCATCTTCCACATCAAACCCAACAGCAGTACTATCATTTACATTGATAATGCTTTTTAATCCTAAAACACCCGCATTACCACCTTTTTTAACCTCTACTGCTGTGGCATTTTCTGATACATTAACTTCTCCAAAAACTAATCCTTCACTACCACTACCCTCAATCTCAAACAATCGACCAAATTTTCCTATTACATTTGCTGTACTCTTATCATCAAAAGCCACCTTTCCACCGCTTATATCAGTAAAAGCCTTAGCTAAAACATACCCATCCACCTCAACATCAAGTTCTTCAAATTCTACATCTGCTCCATTTGTAAATCCATAATAAACCATATCCTCAAAATCAAAATCTTTATTATGATAAATATTTCCAAACTCATTATATACAGCTTTTGAACCATCTAACAATACCGCCATTGTTGATTTATTATTTAAATAAATACTTCCCCAGTTAAAACCTTCCGCATCTTTTAAATACATACCAACAGAATCTAGCCCATTTACATATATGTTAGCACTATTATCATCATTACTACCATTTGACAAATAAGAGCCAGTAGTTCCTGCTATTCCTTGTGAGCGCTCTGAATTTACATAAATATTTCCAAGATTAAATGCAGTAGCAGAATTAGGTGACTTATTTAACATACCTATAGAATGAAATGAATTTACTTCAATATCCCCTTTATTCCTAACATATGCTGATCTATCAGATTTAGCATCTAAATACATACCAACATTTAATTGTCTATATGTAGGATCTGCTTCGTTAAGCAAAATCTTACCATTGTTTATTGCGCCACCTTGTTGAGAAACATGTACACCAGCTGTTCCAAAAGTACCATTATAGTCATTTACATCCAAAACTTTTTTACCAATGCTCATTTCCCCATTATTAACAAAAAATTGCTTTGTAATACCATCTTCTGTAGAAACTTTTACAACTGCAGCAACTGGATCTTTTTGCATATTCCAATCAGGCTTATCCGATTTATCCGTTGGATATATGAAACCTTTACTATTATCCACTTCATAATAAATTTTATTATTATTTGTTGCGGTTGAAAAACTTCCACCCATAGCCATAGAACCAGTTGCCTTACTTGATAGATAAATCACCCCATCATTTACCATATCAACAGAACCAGAAAACATCTGTTGCATAGCTGTAGACAATTCAGAATTTACATTAATGATACCTTTATTAACAAGTTTCGCAGCATCAGCCTTGTCTTTACCTTCAGAGTACAACCCATAATTGTTTGAATAATAAGAATGACCATTTTCTACACCAAGATTAATAACACCCCAGTTAGTAACTTCACCACCATCAAATGATGCCATTGCATAAGAATTACTAACTTGCATATCTATCAAACCATAGTTTGTTAATTTTGGATCCTTCCAGTTATAAACTCTTGTTTGTGAACCATCACCTTTTGCAGCAAGCATTCCGTAAGAAACACCCCCACTTTTCGCATCATTATATACTATAATAGCTCCACTTGTTACATTATTGGTTCCATCATAGATACTATTTTTATTTCCATTAACAAGCTCTGCACCATGGACAGAAAGCATACCAGAAGCCACATCTACACTTTCCTCTAATGTAGTTGATGTCAAATCAATATTTATATTTCCTGTATTAATAGCTTCCGTTGATGCATCTGCCCTAATACCTATTAAACCACCATCACCTAGCTTTAATGCATCTTCAGATATTTTATATGCTCCTTGATATTTAAGAGTAATGTTACCATTATTATGGAGCTTCATTTGTTCCGCAAAACTAGGATTATAGTTTTCATTTAAAAACTTATCATCAATATAGCTACCCATACCAACAAGATTAACACCAACATCTGTTGCAGCATTATAACCGGCAGAAAGATTTATGCTTCCCCAGTTTTCTGCACTAACAATATTTTTACTCAAGTCTGTTCCACTATAAAAGTTAAACACACCCATACCAACCATACTACCAGAGTTTGGAGAATTTGTTTCTTCTTCATCTTCTTCTGTTGCTGTATCTCCAGATGCCTCGTCACCTCCAAATATGCTATCACCTAAACCTATTCCACTATTTGAACCACTACCAACAAGATCGCCTGTTAAAGAATTATTGCCATCTTGATTTATCACTTCAGATGTTGTACCTGTAATTTTACCATAATTCACTATTTTGGAGTTAGTATCAGCATACATACCTATAAGGGCATCACCTTCTTTATCACCCTTAAATGACATATTTATGTTTCCATGTCCCGTATCTTGCTCTCCTAAGTCTGGACTATTATATGCTGTACCACCATTACTAGCCACCATACCAACAGTGCCATTCTCTGCCTTAATATCTATTGTACCATTATTCTCTGCTCTAGAGCCAGTACCATAAGCAGTCATACCAATTGTTCCACTACCCAAAGATAAAACGCCCCAGTTATCAAAATTACCACCATCTTCTACTTTTACATAAGCACTTAAATAATCAGCCATATCAAGAGCATTTGGCAATAACCTTATAGCATCAAAATTACTTAACCCCTCATTTTCAAATGTAATATCTAATAAATTACCACCTTTTTGGCCAGAAACCAATTCTTTATAATTAGCAATATATCCTCCAAGACCTGTACCATCTGGAATAGGGGTAACTTCAACAACCGGCGCATGATTACCACCACCGCCACCACCACTCAAGGCAAGTGCTCCGCCACCTAACGCTACACCACCAAGAATCCAAGGCCACCAATTTCTTTCTTCTTCATTATAATACAAAGATTCCTTATTACCTAAAATTTTTTCTTCTCTAGCTGTTTTGGTTGTATCCAAAAACTCTTGATATTCTCTATATATTCTATAAGTACATTGGTGTCTTGGATTGGCACCACTCATTCTAAAACTATTATAAGCTACATAATTCTTGCGCTTAACTGCAATGCAAAGTCCAGTATCCCCATTTGGATTAACACTATCAATATTAAGCCCCCTGTTTACAGCACTTCTTAATACCCCAATTTTACCTTGAGAAGCTAGGTGATACATTTTATTAAAGTCTTGAGGCGCTAAATTCCCTCTCATAGCAAAACCGTCTCTTGCAGGCACTAAAATCCCACAAAAGATAGCAAAAAGGCACTTTAAAACTTTAATATTCATAGTCATTACACATTCAAAAACAATTGCTTTTAGTCGATTCTAAAACAATCTTTCTTAACAAATGTATAATATTAACATAAATATCTACTAAATATGTATAAAAAAAACGCACCTTAAAGTGCGTTTCTTAAAAATACTTTTTTTAAACTACTGAGCATACACATTTTGTGCTGGCTGACTATCCTTTCCTTCTACTTCTAATCTAGGGTTTACATAATTTGTAGAACCTTTTTCATAAAAATAGAAATCACGTCTTAATCTTGTTTGGTCACGAATAGAAAGAGATTCCCATTCTTTTTCTGTTAACCCATATGGATATACTGCCTTACTAGAACAAGCAGATACAAGCGCCAACAACAAAATTAAAAAAAACTTTTTCATTAGAAATCTCCAAATAGTTCTGAATATTCAGCTTTATAAATCAAAATATTTTATTTTCAAGCAAATACTTATATTTTTAAGATTTTTTGAACAAACTCTTCCAAATATTTTTTTCTTAAATTTTGGTAATCTAAATAATATGCATGCTCCCATACATCAATATTAAAAATAGGATTATACCCCAAAACCAAAGGTGTATCCCCATTTTTGGTTGTCATAATTTCTAATTTATTTTCTTTATTTCTAACAAGCCAAACCCATCCACTTCCAAAAAGCTTAACACCTTCATCAATAAGTTTATTTCTAAAATTATCTATGCTACCAAATGTATTTGCAATTTCATTGCGCATTTTTTCATCAAAATTTTCACCAATTCCAACACTATTCCAATAAACATTATGGTTAAAAACTTGACCTGCATTATTATATAATACTCTATGCTCAAGCTTATCATATGTTGTCTCTATGATATCTTCCAGCGTCATAATATCAAACTCACTCCCTACAATTAACTCATTAACCTTATCAACATATGCCTTATGGTGTTTTCCGTAGTGAAAATTAATTGTATTTTCAGAAATCACAGGTTCAAGTCCATCTTTTTTAAATCTCAAATCCATCAATTCTATCATATTTTTCTCCTTTTTTATAAGCAAACCCTTTTTTATTACACTTAAGATATTATTTTTACAATAGTTTTTTATTTTTGTTAATAATTGTTAACAACCCAATATCTATGATTCACAAATAAAATTTATACATTATTATACAAATAACAATAAACAAAATGGAGAGGAAAGATGAGAGTTCTTTTAATTGAAGATGATTATGCCGTATCACAAAGCGTAGAAACCATCTTAAAAAAAGAAGGAATGGTTGTTGATACAACTGATGATGGTGAAGACGGACTTGATTGTGGCAAGCTTTATGATTACGACATCATTATCTTAGATTTAAATCTACCTGGCATGAATGGCTACGAAGTACTAAAAAGTTTAAGAAATGCCAAAGTTACAACTCCTGTTCTTATTTTATCAGGTCTTTATGAGCCAGATAAAAAGGTTAAAGGCTTAGGCTATGGTGCAGACGACTATTTAACAAAACCATTTGACAAGAGCGAACTCTTGGCTCGTATTCAAGCAATTGTTCGTCGTTCAAAAGGTCACTCAAATTCAGTTATTCAAACTGGTCTTGTAGAAGTAAATCTTGACACACAAACAGTTAGCGTTGCTGGAAAAGATTTACACTTAACAGGTAAAGAATACGGAATTATGGAATTACTTTCTTTGCGTAAAGGTTCAACCTTAAACAAAGAACAATTCTTAAACCACTTATATGGCGGTATCGACGAGCCAGAACTAAAGATTATTGACGTATTTATTTGCAAACTTCGCAAAAAACTCGAAAAAGCTTCTGGCGGAAAGAACTATATTGAAACTGTTTGGGGTAGAGGTTATATCTTAAAAGACCCAGATGAAAAGAAATAGTTTCAATTAAAACTATTAAGAGGCGGTTTCTCCCACACATTACAACCGCCTCTTAATTTTTTCTAACAAAAGATTTTTTATTTTGCAAGTACTTTAAAAAAATAAAAAGGCTGTTCTAAGTAAACAGCCTTTTATAGGTTATGCAAAGTAGTGCAAGCAGAACTTTAAACATAACGCAGCCATGGAAAATATAGGCAATTTAGCCAAGATTACCATAGCAAGTTCGTGGGGAGGCGTTTTACGCTCGTAACAATAGTTACACCCCAGCCGAACAGATCGCAAACTTTCTTTTTCATAGGCTTTATCTTTTTTTGTTTGACTTCAAAGTTGTATTATCCACTCCAAAAAGGACAATACTAAATTAATAAAAAACATCTAAACAAAACTTTAAGAAAAGACATATACAAAAGAAAATCGACCTAACATAATAATAGACATAATCAAGTTTCCACCTTCATTATATATAAAAAACATATTTTTGTCAACACTGTTTCAATTTAAAATTCGCACCACTAAATCACTAATTTTCAATATGATAGAAAAAAAAAATCACAAATTTGCTCTAAAACTTTTTTCCTTTTTATTAAAAATTTTCACTTCATTAATTTTAATATGAAGTTTCTCATCAGTTATTTTTTCATCAAATTTATCATCCAAACAATCCTTAGAATAACCATGCTCCATATTGTTTGGATAATCACATCCGCAATTATCATCTTCAGAGCAATCACATTTATTTTTATAATCATATTTACAATTACTAACAAATGGCGACCTTTTCATATTTTCCTCCTAAAAAAATAAAAGCTGGAACAATTTCCAGCTTCTATATATAGTCCGAAACAATAGTTTTTTAGATGTAAGATACTTCTAAAATTTCAAAAGTCTTTTTGCCACCAGGAGCAACATATTCAACTTCATCACCAACTTCTTTACCAATCAAAGCTTTTGCAAGAGGAGAAGAAAGAGAAATCTTATTTTCATTAATATCTGCTTCATAATCACCAACAATTTGATATGAATTTTCTTTATCTGTATCAACATCAACTACATTTACAGTAGCACCAAAGCGAATAACATCTCCTTTTACTTCGCTTGGGTCAATCACTTGCGCACGACTAATAACAGCTTCTAGTTCTTGAATTCTACCTTCAATAAAACCTTGCTTTTCTTTAGCCGCAGAATATTCTGCATTCTCTGATAAATCACCATGAGAACGAGCTTCTGCAATGGCAGCAATAACATTTGGACGTTCAATACCTTTAAGATCTTTAAGTTCTTGTTCAAGTCTTAAAAAACCTTTTTTGGTTAGAGGAAATTTATCCATTTTACTTCTCCTAAAAATAATGTTTACCGCAAAATTTACTTGCGGGTACGTTGTTTTTAAAAAGTTCGAAAAAATTTGACTGCTTTTTTTATACTAGCAGCCAACAATCTCTAATTAAGTTAAGAAATCTTATAATACCCATTATTTTAAAAATCAAGTAATTTTTTTTAATCTATGTGAAAAACACCTTCTAATATTCAAAAAAAACTCTTTACATTCAACAAATTATCTCAACTACTGTTAATTACTTAAACTTTATACTATACAACCATTGTATAAAAGCTAAAATCAAATTGTATTACATTTTAAGGAGAAAACAGATGAAAAAATCTCTATTACTTAGCACTGTTTTAGGTGCTGTTATGATGATATCAACCCCTTCTTTTGCTATTGACTCAACAGGTGGTTGCGGTCTTGGTTCTATGGCATGGAAAGGCCACTCTGGTATCATTCCACAAGTACTTGCTATGACAACTAACTCTATGTTTTTAAACACAGTTGGTGTTACACTCGGTACATCTGGTTGTGACCCTAACGGTCGTGTAACAGGCGGAACAGGTAAACTTGTTCTTGCTGTTATTGAAAACAATATGGAACAATTTGCTATGGATGCATCTCGTGGTCAAGGCGAAACAATTGAAACAATCGCTGGTATCTTAAATGTAGATAGCAAAGAATTAGGTGCAAAAGCACAACAAAGCTTTGCATACTTGTTTACTAACGAAAATGTTGAAGCAGTTGATTTAACATTAAAAATCATTGAATTAGCAAACGCTTAATTCTCAGCTTTCCAAAGGGTGTAAAGAAATCTTTGCACCCTTTTTTATAAAAAAAACAAATGAAACGCTTTTTTGTTTATTTATGCTTAATTACACTTATTCCCAATATTGCTAACTCTAAAACACCTATCGAGTGGCAAAAACTGCTTCATTACGAAAAAAATGGCAAAAACTTTACCTCTCTAATAGAAAATAATGAGTATTTCTTAACTCCAAACGGCAGATTTTCCCCAATTGATGAATTAACTGAAACAATAAAACAATTTAATCAAAAAACTGATACAAAAAAATGCGACTTCCCTGCCCGCTTCATATACTTAAAAAAACAAGGTCTAGTTAAAGGTTCGCTTGATAATTGCAAAGACTATCAGCAATACCTAAACGACTTGCAGGCAAAATCTATAACAATGCTCTTTACCAACGCCTATATGTCAAATCCATCATCTTTATTTGGGCATACACTCTTTAGAATAGACACTAAAAGAAAAGGAACTCAACTCCTCGCTCATGGTGCAAATTTTGGGGCAGACACCGGTGATGAAACAGGTGTTTTATATGCTATAAAAGGACTATATGGTGGCTATTACGGAACATTTGGCATAAAACCATATTATGATGTTATTAATCTATATAACAATATCGAAAATAGAGACATCTGGGAATATGAGCTAGATTTAACAAATACCGAACAAGAACTATTTTTAGCTCTAATGTGGGAGCTAAAACAAGCCAAGATTCGCTACTATTTCTTTACCAAAAACTGCTCATATATATTGCTTTCAATATTAGAAGCAACAAGACCAACCCTAAACTTAAAAAACAAATTTTCAATGCATGTCATTCCCTTATCTACCCTAAAAGCTGTAAACAATGAAAAACTCATAAAAAATACAAATTATAGACCTTCTCGTCAGTCAAAATTAAATCATCGCTACAATCAAATGAACTCTCTTCAAAAAGAAGCTCTAGTTGATATTATAAAAAATAACAAAATAAACCTTTCATTACTTAAAGATAGTGAAAAATCAGACGTTCTAGAAATCGCATACCAATATATACAATACCAATATGTAGAAGGCAATTTAGAGCTAAAAGACTATCGTAAAAAAAGTTTCAACCTCTTAAAACAACGAAGCCAAATAAATGACAATAATTTATATTTTGAAGAACTAAAAACAGGAGAAAACCCCTTAAATTCTCACAAAGAACATGGAGCATCCATAACCTTTGGCTCAAAAAACGGCAATTCATTTCAAGAATTTAGCATAAAACCCGCATACAATGACCTTTTAGAACAAAGCTATGGCATGTTAAAAGGAGCAGAAATCAATGTATTAGAAACAAAAATTCGCCATTACGACCAAAAAAATCAATACAAATTAGATGAATTAAATATACTTCAAATAAAATCATTATCTGGTGCAAATTTAATGTTTCAACCATTCTCATATGATATAAAATTCCAAATAAAAGAGCTTTTTGACCCTAAAACAACAAAAGATTCCACCTCACTAATCCTAGAAACTGGTGTAGGTCAAAGCTACAACATAACTAAAAACACTCAACTTTACATCTTAAGCGTTCCAAACTTAGGATATAGTGGAGGTTTGGAAAAAAATGGATACTTAGGTTTTGCGTTCAAAGGTGGCTTATATTATAATAATAACCTTTTCCGCATCCATGCTTATGCAAAACAAAACTTTGCAACTTCCTACACTTCAAAAGGACAAACATATTCTCTAGAAGCCTCATACAGTCTTAGAAATAATTTAAATCTATATGCAAAACACAAAATATTTAACACCCAATACCATGATGACGAAGAAACTCTAGTTGGCATTAAATTAAATTTTTAACAAAAAAAAGAGCGACCATAAAGTCGCCCTTTTAATTTATGTTCTAAAAAACTAGAAGCCCATGCCACCCATTCCTTGAGCACCGCCTTGACCACCACAATGGCAATCATGCTTTTCAGGAATTTCAGTAACCATAGCTTCTGTTGTAATAAGTAAACTTGCAACAGATGCAGCATCTTGAAGAGCTGTTCTAACCACCTTAGTTGGGTCAATAATACCAGCTTTTACCATATCTGTATATTCATCAGTTGCAGCATTATAACCGTAGTTATAATCTGTTCCTTCTAAAAGTTTACCAGCAACAACAGCCCCGTCAACACCAGCATTTTCTGCAATTTGACGAATAGGAGCTTGAAGCGAGCGACGAATAATATCAACACCAACTCTTTGATCTTGGTTAGCTGGAGTTACTTTATCTAAAGCTTTTGTTGCATATAAAAGAGCAGTACCACCACCAGCAACAACACCCTCTTTAACAGCAGCTCTTGTTGCATTCAAAGCATCATCAATACGATCTTTCTTTTCTTTAACTTCAACTTCGCTTGCGCCACCTACTTTAATTACAGCAACACCGCCAGAAAGTTTACCTAAACGCTCATTTAATTTTTCTTTATCATACTCAGATGTAGTTTTTTCCATTTCTTTTTTGATTTGAACCTTGCGAGCTTCGATTTGTTCTTTATCGCCATTTCCATCAATGATTGTAGTATCATCTTTAGAAACAACAACTCTCTTTGCTGTACCAAGCATATCAATTGTTGTATTTTCTAGTTTCAAACCAAGTTCTTCAGAAATAACTTGACCACCTGTAAGTATCGCTAAATCTTGTAAAATAGCTTTTCTTCTGTCGCCAAAACCTGGAGCTTTAACAGCGCAAACTTTAAGACCACTTCTAATACGGTTAACAACAAGTGTTGCCAAAGCTTCACCCTCAATATCCTCAGCAACAATCAAAAGTGCACGACCACTTTGAAGAACAGCTTCCAATACTGGCAAAATTGCTTGTAAGTTTGTAATTTTTTGATCATAAAGCAATACAAAAGGTGCTTCATATTCTGCAGTCATTTTATCTGCATCTGTAACAAAGTATGGAGATAAATAACCTCTATCAAATTGCATACCTTCAACAACGTCTAATTCTGTATCCAAACCTTTTGCATCTTCAACAGTAATCACGCCGTCATTGCCAACTTTTTCCATAGCACGAGCCAAAAATTCACCAATGCTTTTATCACCATTTGCAGAAATAGTACCAACTTGAGCAATTTCTTCAGATGTTTTGATATCTTTAGAACGAGATTTAACATCTTCAACAACTGCCTCAACAGCCATATCAATACCACGTTTCAAATCCATAGGATTCATACCTGCAGCAACAGCTTTGCAACCTTCTTTAATGATAGCTTCAGCCAAAACAGTTGCTGTTGTTGTACCATCACCTGCTTTATCAGCTGTTTTTTGAGCAACTTCTTTAACAAGTTGAGCACCCATATTTTCAAATTTATCTTGAAGTTGAACTTCTTTGGCTACGCTCACACCATCTTTTGTAATTTTTGGTGCACCATAAGATTTATCAAGCATAACATTACGGCCTTTAGGACCAAGTGTAACTTTTACAGTTTTAGCCAAAACTTCAACACCTTTAAGCATTTTTGCTCTAGCATCAGTTCCAAATTTAATATCTTTAGCTCCCATTTTTAATTTTCCTTTCTAAAACTTATCTTTCAATAATAGCTAAAATATCGCCTTCTTTAACAATTAAATGAGGCTCGCCATCAACTTTAATTTCAGTACCAGTCCATTTACTAAATAAAACAACATCACCTACTTTAACACTCATAGGCAATACTCTACCATCTGTAGTAACACGTCCCTCACCAACAGCAATAACCTTTCCTTCACTTGGTTTTTCTTTTGCTGTATCTGGCAAAATAATTCCACCAGCAGTCTTATTTTCTTCTTCTACTCTTTTGATTAAGATGTTTTCTCTTAATGGTTTAACTATCATTTACAACTCCTACAAATAATGTTATAATTAACTAATACTTTAGTTAGTGTTTAGTTTAAAAAAAATCAAGCGATATTAAAAATATTTTTCTATTTTTTTATATTTTTAAAGATTTCTACAAATTTTTTAGCAGCAACTTCATTTGTAAACTTCTCTAATGTAATTTTTTGAGCCCTTTTTGCTAGTAATCTACGTTCGTCATCATGGCTCAAATAATATTCCAATTTTTGCTTAAAATCGTCATAATCTTTATACATAGCAATACTATCGCCATACTCTTCTTTGATTTCTTTAACATAATCTGTCAAAACAAAACCACCACTTGCACTAACATCATAAATTCGATTAGATACAAAACCAAAATAAGCCATATCTTCTCTATGGTCATTTAGTACAATTTTTGCATTTCCATAATACTTAAACAACTCATCATTATCAATATAATTACCTTTAAGCACATCAGGTGTTAGCATTCCATCCCAAAATTTACCAAAAACACTCAAATCCGCCCCACTTGCTAATGCATAATCTACACTTTTTCTACCTCTTTTTGTGTGGTTAGAGCCAACAAATAACACCTCATATTTTGCATCATTTACATCTAAAGGCTTAAATCTTAATGGATTTGTATATTGAGGAATATACTCACCCTTATTACCTTTACTTAACACATACTCATTCAAAAACTTCTTTGATGCACTAACAACAACATCTGCTTCACTTAATATATTAGGATGTAATCCTTCTACATAATATACATATAAAATTCTCTTTCGACCTTTTTTATCATCAACCGGCAAATGTTCAAAATTATAATATCCCTTAAAATAAATCACATTACCAGCATCACCAAGCTTTAAATCTTCATAATCTTCCCTAAATCTATACTCTACATCATAGCCTAATTTCTCAAACCCAAGCTTTAAATCATTAGCTAAAAAGAAATCACCATCTTTTTTATAAAAATATGGAGAAGATGCTCTGTTTGATGAAGGTAATACCAAAACAACTTTTTTATAGTCAAGCTTATTTGCAAAAAACAACAAACTTCCTGCAACACTCAAAACAAACAATATTATTAATAAAACTCTTTTCATAACACAAACATAAATCACCCCCCAATAAACTGCAACCTTAAAAAAATTTTCCCCACATTTTTAAAGTTGACTATACCCCAATTTTGTGATACTATTCGCCTTATTAAAAATAATAATTAGGACTATACTTATGAATTTAACAAAACTTATTTTTACTAATATCAAAAAATTAAAACACTTATTTATCCCTTATGCCCTTTCTTTTATATTAGCATCTATAGCCTTAAGCATAACCCCATACGTAACATCTAAAATCATAAACTGTTTTAGTATAGAAACAAAATCACTTGCTATAGATAGCATTTTATTTTGGTTTATTTTATTTATCATCTTAAAAGTACTTCAAGCCATCAATCAATATTTTTTAAGTACCATAAAGGTTGATGCAGAATCAACATTTACCTCCAACATAACTCTAGAAATGTTTAATCATGTTCACCACCATAACACTCGTTATTTTGATGATGAAATGACCGGCCGTATTTCAACCGCCATTACTTCTGCCTCTAACACATTTAACTATCTATCAATGGACTTACTTTTTGGTTTAATTCGACCAATCATTAACTTTATTTTTGCCTTTTCAATTATTGCCAATAGCTGCCCCAAACTTGCCCTTACAATTATAATATTGTCAATTCCCTTTTATTTAATCATCAAAAAATTAGGTAAAACTATTCATAATCTATGGGCTACACGTGGAAAATTAGAAAAAGACTATGTTGCTTTTAATACAGATAGCATCACAAACTACAAACTCGTAAAATATACAGGATCTATATTTTCTGAAAAGATTAATGCGTTCAAAATCTTAAAAAAATATCTTCATTCCACTTATGAGTGCGAAAATAATCGTGCTTCATCAAGTTTTATCTTAGAATTTACAGAAACTATATTTACAATCTCTTGCTATTTTGCCATCATTTATTTTGCTATTTATGATAACTTAAATTTAGGTTTAGCATATTTTTCTTTTAGCTCCATAAATATGCTAATTTCTGGACTAGATAGTTTATCAAGAGTTTCTACATCTTTCTTTCAAAATTTAGGTGAACTAAAATCAAATATAGACTTAATATTTAAGCCAATAGAAATAAAAGACAAAGAAACAGCTTTCCCATTAAAGATAAAATCACCATCTATAGAATATCAAGATATAACTTTCTCATACATCAAAGAAAAAGAAGTTTTCAAAAACTTGAAATTATCTATAAAACCATATCAAAAAATAGGTCTTGTTGGCTCATCTGGTAGTGGTAAATCAAGCTTAATTAATCTTCTTCTTCGCTCTTATACACCTCAAAAAGGAAAAATTCTTATAGATAATCACGATATATCAGACATAACCGAATTTTCACTTCATAAAAATATCTCTTATGTTCCGCAAGATGTAACCCTGTTTAACCGAAGTTTGCTTGAAAATCTAAAAATCGCCAAACCCAAAGCATCAAATGAAGAAATTATCAATGCCTGCACACTTGCCCACATTCATGATACCATTATGGAACTCAAAAACGGCTATAATAGCATTGTTGGAGAACGAGGCATACTTCTTTCTGGTGGCGAACGCCAACGTATTGCCATAGCTCGAGCTATTCTTCAAGACGCTCCAATTCTAATCCTAGATGAAGCAACCTCTGCTCTTGACAGCGAAGCTGAATTTGCTATTCAACAAGCACTTTCAAATCTAATGAACAACAAAACGGTAATTGCCATAGCTCACCGCCTATCAACTCTTCGCTCAATGGATAGAATTATCGTTCTTAATAATGGAAAAATAATAGAAGACGATACACCTCAAAATCTCTTAAAGAAGAAAAACAGTACTTTCAAACATTTTTACTCCCTCCAAGCAGATGGCTACTTAAACTTTACTACTCAAAAAGGAGATAAATAATCATGAATATCTATAAATTTTTCATCTCCACTATCAAAAAATGCAAATTATTTTTTATCACTTCCTCTATTTTAGCATTGCTTCCAGAAGCTCTTTCATCTTTTTCGCATATTTATTATGCCAAAATCTTAAGTTTTATCGCAAATAATTTAAACAATTCATTTAACTCAACCCTTTTATCATACATAATAATCTTTGCCCTTATTCAAATAGCCATAGACCTTATTATCTACATTCGCATTAAAATTGATGCAAGGGTAAAAATCCGCTACCAAATGTCTCTACATAACACCTTGTTTGCTCACAATCACTCTCATTCACCAAACTTTTTTGATATAAACCAAAGTGGTGTAATTTTAGGCAAAACCGGAAACCTCATTAATTCAATGTGTCAATTATTTGGAAACATCAGAGCTTATATATTACCAAATTTAAGTACTTTTGTTGTAACATTTTTCATTTTTTATAATATTTCACCTCTACTTTGTGGTATTTTATTTATTTTAAGCGTTATAAATTTATCTATCACATACAAAGTCCATCAAAAAGTAAAAAGTTATGTTAAAATCAGAAGTAATGAAAACTCCAAAACAATGGGAATATTAGTTGATTCTATTGCTAATGCTAGACTAGTAAAATCAACATCATCACTTTATCATGAAAAAAAGAAACTCCGTCATCAAGCAAACATCTACATACGAGCCCGCCAAAAAGAAGCACATATAAGAGGTGTATCAAGACTTCAAAACACCTTATTAATTACCTTATTTATGGTACTAAATTTAGCAATCATAATTGCTTTTTATTACTACCAAAATCTATCTTTGGAACATATTATACTAGCTACAACTCTTTCCATGCGCCTAAATGACCATATAGAAAACACAGCACACTTAATTAGTGAAATAATCTCTATTAAAGCCTCCATAGATGATGCCTTAGAATTATTATACCAACCTTTTGAGATAACAGACACCCCCAATGCCCAAAAGCTTAAACTAAAAGATAACTCTATTTGTTTTAAGAATGTGTCCTTCCAATACTCCAAAGACAAACCATTATTTAATAACCTAAATCTTTCTATCAAACCAAACGAAAAAGTAGGTCTGGTCGGTTTGTCAGGTAGTGGTAAATCAACCTTAATAAAATTAATCCTTCGTTCATATAACTTAAACAAAGGAAAAATCTTAATCTCAAACCAAGACATCTCAAAAACAACCCTCTTTTCACTTCATCAAAATATATCCCTAATCTCACAAGAGCCTTGCTTATTTAATCGCTCAATTATGGATAATCTAAGGTTTGCCAACAAAAACGCCACCTTTGACGACATCATAAATGCCTGCAAACTAGCCCATATTCATGACACAATAGAAAAAATGCCTCAAGGCTACGATAGTATTATAGGCGAGCGTGGAGTAAAGCTTTCAGGTGGAGAGCGCCAACGCATCTCTATTGCTCAAAGTATCTTAAAAAATACTCCAATCTTAATATTAGACGAAGCAACATCTGCTCTTGATAGCGATTCGGAACTAGCCATCGAAAAAGCTCTTTCAAATATTATGAAAGACAAAACAGTAATTGCCATAGCCCACCGCTTATCTACCTTAAAAAATATGGATAGAATTATCGTTCTAGACAATGGAAAAATAATCGAACAAGGCTCAATCAAAGAACTTCTAAAAAATAAAGATGGCACTTTCTACCATCTTTATAAACTCCAAACCGAAGGCTATCTATAGCTTTGCCTTTAATTTATAAAGCATATCTAAAGCATCTCTTGGACTTAAACTATCAACATCAAGAGCGTCCAACTCTTCTAAAATCGGATTTGGCTCTTCTACTTTTTCCGCTTCTTTTAAGGTTGCAAACAATGGTAAATCAAGTTCAACCGAACTCATTACTTTATTTTGTTTCTCATTTTCCAAAAGCGCCAAAACTTGCTCAGCTCTATTAATTGTCAAACTTGGAAGCCCCGCAAGTTTTGCCACGTGAATACCATAAGACCTATCAGCAGCTCCACTTATTACTTCATGCATAAAGATAACTTCGCCATTATATTCTTTAATCTTCATACATCTCAAACTCAATGCCTCAAGTCTATCTTTAAGTTTTGTAAGCTCATGATAGTGGGTTGCAAAAATTGTTCGACATTTATTAACTTCAGACAATTGCTCAACAACTGCCCATGCGATAGATAAACCATCAAAAGTTGCCGTTCCTCTACCAATCTCATCAAGTATCACAAAAGAACGCTTTGTCGCACGATTAAGAATAGCCGCCGTTTCTACCATCTCCACCATAAAAGTAGAGCGCCCTCTTGATAAATCATCACTAGCGCCAACTCTAGAAAATACCTTATCAATCACGCCAATCTTAGCACTTTTAGCAGGTACAAAACTACCCATTTGCGCCATAATCGCAATCAAAGCATTTTGTCTTAAAAATGTAGATTTACCAGCCATATTAGGACCTGTTAAAAGCCAAATTCGATCATCTTCAAAATTTAGCTTACAATCATTTCCAACAAAGCTATCTTTCGCATCTCTTTTTAATGCCGCTTCAACAACAGGATGTCGTCCTTCTTCTACAATAAAATCTAAACTATCATCAACAACAGGTCTAACATAATTCAACTCAGAAGCAAGTTCAGCCAAAGCACTCGCAACATCAATTTCTGCAATAATTTCTGATGAGCGAATAATATGTTTTGCTTGTCCTAAAGCAAACTCTCTTATTTTTTCAAAAATTTCTATTTCAATCTTTAGAGCTTCTTCTTCAGCACTAATTACTTCTCTTTCAAGAGCCTCTAATTCTTCTGTTGTAAAGCGAACCGCATTCAATACAGATTGTTTATGTATAAATCTCCTATCATCTAAAAGAGCAGAAGCATTTTTAGAAGGCACTTCCACATAATAACCAATAATTGAGTTATTTTTCACCTTCAAAGCAGAAACACCGGTTATTTCCACATACTTTTTACGCAATTCTTCAGATTTTATTTCGCTAACATTTTTAATATTTCTAACATAGTCTAAAGGAGCATACGCGTCTTCTCTAATAAATCCACCATTTCTAGGTAATAAAGGAAGTCTTTCTCTATCCATTACTAATTTATCTAATATATCCATAACAAGTTCTTGGTGGTTATAAAACTCATTAGCAAGCTCAAATAAACTCAAAGGTGTTGAAGCATAAATACTATCCCTTTGGTATGTCTTAAATCCAATAATTATATTCTTTAACTTTGGAATAACATTTAATGTCACAGCTAAATCATATAAATCTCTAGGACCACCTCTTTCAATACCCAAACGTCCAATAGCTCTTTCTGCATCCATACATCTACGCAAAGCCTCTCTAACTTCACGTCTAACCATTGGGTTATCTAAAAAGAATGAAACGCAATCAAATCTATCATTAATTTTACCAATATCCATCAAAGGCATTGCCAATCTCTCTGCTAGCAATCTACCACCAGAACTAGTAATAGTTCTATCCATCACCTTTAATAGACTAAGTCCCCCTTGAGTTGTTGGCGATAAAATCTCAAGACTATGCCTTGTACTTCCATCAACTTCCATAATTGCATCACCAACAATATGTTTTGGCATTTGCATTTTAGGCATTTTACCTTTTTGAGTAGTTTCAATATATGAGAATAACACACCTGCCGCAATTATTTCACATCTAGAAAAATCCCCAAAAGATTGCATTGTTTGTACGCCATAAGCCTTAAGAAGTGTATTAACTGCACTATCATAATTATATAGGGTTTTAGAACGCATTGCAAATTTATCTCTATATTCTGCAAACAACGGAACATATTCTGGTTTTTCAAGAAATTCATCATTAAACAAAACTTCTTCAGGCTCAAACCTAGATAAAGCAGAACTCAACACCTCAACCGGACGTTGTCTACCAACTTCTAACCTTTGCATAAAAAATGCCCCAGTAGAAATATCAACCCATGCAAGGCCAATTTCTTTTTCTCTAACAAAGCTTGCCACAATATAGTTATTTTTCTTTGCATCAAGCAAAGTTTCTTCGGTAAGAGTTCCTGATGTCACAAGTCTTACAACATCACGCTTCACAATAGCGCTAGCGCCTTTTCTTTTTTTAGCTTCTTTTACATCTTCAACTTGCTCTGCTATTGCAACCTTAAATCCCATTTTTATCAAACGAGCTAAATATAATTCATATGCATGAAAAGGCACACCACACATAGGAATTTCTTTATCACCTAACTTACTTCTTGTTGTTAAAGTCAACCCCAAAACTTCAGACACTTTTACTGCATCATCAAAAAAGAGCTCATAAAAATCCCCCATTCTATAAAACAATAGATATTCAAAATGCTCTCTTTTTAATTCTAAATATCTATCCATAGCCGGAGTTGTTTTTACATTTTCTGTATCCTTAAATGTCGCTCTTTCATTAAAAACTTGCGCTTTTTGACCTTCATTTAATAATTTCATTATTTCTTCATCACTTAAAGTATCTGTAGTCATTTTCTTTTATCCACGAAAGCTCTATAAATTAACTAAATCTAAACCTAAGCATAAATATAATAAAGCCAACTTTTTCAGTCCACAAAAATTTTTGAGATATCAGAATGTTTAATGACGATGAATTACTTGGAATTGATAAAAACTCCGGATTTGCAACTAGAGTTTTGATTCTTTCTATTCCTGCAGGTTCTATTTTTCTACTTTTAGCTATATTTAAAGTGTTAGATGTTTACCTTGCATTATATTCCTACATATCTGTTATATTTTTTAATGTTATATTCTTAATGCCAATCTCAACAGAAATTCAACAAATTAAAAAATACATATCAAAACTCTCAACCGGTGCAACTGAAGACACTCTTTTAGAAAATCTAACCGAAAAAGAAACTCAAAGCTTAATTACCGCCATAAATTCTATGCATAAATTCTGGGCTGATAAAACAGAAACCCTAGAAAACAGAACTCTTTCCGATGCTGCTGTTCTAGATACCCTCCCTGACCCTTTATTTATGATATCAAAAGATGGTATTGTTATTGGTTCAAATCTTGCTGCAAGAAAACTTTTTAATAAAGACCTAAATGGTATTGATTTTATAACAACCATAAATAATGAAAAATTAAAAATATCTCTATCTAAAGTATTAAACGGGCAAAGCCGAAAAGAAGACTTAAACTTAAATCTAATAAATGCCAAAAACAAACCCAAAGTTTATGTTCAAATAACAACTCTTCCTTGGTTTACTAAAGGAGAAATAGTAGCTGTAGTATTATTCAGCGATTTATCAAAAGCCCTACAATTAGAACAAATGCAACAAGATTTCGTAGCCAACGCATCACACGAGTTACGCACCCCTCTTTCTATCATAGCAGGTTTTACCGAAACGCTACAAACCACTGCCAAAGATGATGAAAAAGCACGTGAAAAATTCCTCCACATAATTCAAGAGCAAACATCTTTTATGTCAGCTCTTATTGAAAATCTTTTATCACTATCCAAAATAGAATTATCGCTAAATACCCCGCCTTCAGAAAAAACCAACCTAAATTCTATTATAAAAGAAGTAAAATCAGCTCTAGAATTAAAATTAAAACAAAACAATCTTAAACTAACAACAAAATTTGCTCGTCTTCCTCACATTATAGCTGATACTCACCAAATAACACAAGTTTTCCAAAACCTTATGGATAATGCGGTAAAATATGCTTTTCCATCAACCGAAATAACCATAACCACTCAAAAGACAGATCACATCCCCCCTCACCGTTATTATGATGTAAAAGAAAGCGAAGCAATAAAAATAACCATAAAAAATCATAGCAATACTATTCCCAAAGAAGATTTAGAACGCCTAACAGAACGGTTTTATCGTTTGCAAACCCACAAAAACCAAAATATAAAAGGAACTGGATTAGGACTAGCTATTGTTTCGCAAATTATAAAACGCCATCAAGGAAATATCTCTATTTCATCAGAAAATGACATAACCGAATTTTCAATATACCTTCCAATCAATTAAAAAAGGGTGGCAAATGCCACCCTAATTAATGTTCCTAAAGCGTTGATTACTTCTGGACAAACTTCACAATAAAGTGAGCCCTATCGAAGTAATCGCTCTGCAAAACGAGAAGATACTCGTCCTCAGTCAAGCCCCATGCCTCTGCATAGGCAAGAAGATAAGAATATCCAGCGCTCATAGAGGCAGGCTTCATATCAAGAAGATATCGAAAAGCCCTCTCGGACAATTTATATCTCTTGATGTAATACTTCTTATCCTCACTTCTGTAGAAATGGCAAGAAAGCATCACACATTCTGCCTCAGGAGTGAGTTTACCACCCTCATCAAAGAGCGCAATCCACTCATTATGATCGTTTCTTTTCAACACTTCAGTTTGAGCCTTTGTCTGCATCATTTCGATGACTTTAGCCCTAACTTCGGCATCTGAGATCTTATTCAACCTTTCGGGTGTCATAAGATTATGAACAACCATATTGCGGTACATCGCACCTTTGTTTTTCCAGTCCTCAAACGGGAAGTACTTTTTAGCAACCTCTTCAATAGTTGAAGCATTGCCTTTTGTGATACTCCACATTCTTTCGTGTAGAATGTCAATATCAGTATCCTTCTTAGTCTCTTTCAAGAGAGCCTCAATATCAGGAATACTACATGCATTCTCACTGAGAACTGAAACGAGTTTAGCAAACTCAAAACCCTCTAAACGGGCTTTGAACTTCCCAAGGTTTCCCATCATAAACGGATAGGTTCCACCACCTTGGATTCTGCCAAAACCAATAAGATACCAGTAGTATGCCTCTACCGCATCATCTTGCTTCTCAGTTCCTGTCCAAGGCTCAACTGGGGTTAAGCTCGTAAGCGAGCCCATCAGCTTTGACAACATCACCTTTACATATTCCGCAACATCCTTTTTGTGAAGCATGCTTCTTCTCAAATAAGCATACAACATAGGATATTTGTTATACGTATAAGCAACATGACCGACCATATTCTCACCTTGTTTCATGCACTCATAAAAGAGCCATGTGTAAAGTGATTGATAGTCACCTGATGTCTCACCTTGGATAATATCCAAGAAGCCTTTTGCCCAGAGTTTGGGTTTATACTCCACAAGCCTCTTTGCCAGAGCCCAGTTCTTCTCAAGCTTCTCAGCTGAATCAAGAAGAAAGATTTGCTCATCATAGCCTAGTACTTCATGCACTCGCATATCGTTAAAGGCCTGCGGCTTAACGTCAGCCACTTTCAGCAGAGTAGCCTTAGGCATTGCCTTTATCATAGCCTTCAGCAGCTTGACACTAGGTGTCTTACCGTTAATGGCTTCAATAAACACCTCTGCCACAAGCTTATCCGCCCGTTCAATAAGAAACATAAACTCCTCATCTCTCTTCCAGTCTGCGACAAGAGTATGATTCTCCTGCTTCAAGATCTCCAACCTAGTCCTGTCAGACCAAAGTCGCTCCTTCATCTCTGATGGAGTTGGCTGATACTTTTCAATATAAGCCATTTCCTTGTCATAGCCCAAAAGCCATTCGCTGGCATCAGGGTTTGACTTTTTTGTTTGATTGCTAATTACCCAATTGGGTGCGATGGCTTTCGCCAATGCGATGAATGCATCGCGGAAGATGTTTCTCTTCATAACGAAAAAATTAATTAAGAAATAAATAAAATTTACATCAACAAGATTTTCCTATTGACGGCCACAAACATTACCTCACAAACAAAGACAAACCCTTAAAGCAATAGCCTTAAGAACACATCCATATCTATAGAGACAATAATTTGTAAACACTATAAATATATCACAAAATTGCCCCTTAGTCAAACAAAATCGCCCTCAAAAGCTATTTTTTGTCAAATTTACTTAAAATTTTCCCCCAATTTTGGCTTGCATCAACTTCATCAAAAAATTCTCTTAAAAACATAACCATAAATCTATGTCTTTTTTCTGCCTCTTTTTCCCCTGCTTTTGTTTGCATAGCCCCTTTTAATTTCAACAACTTATCAAAAAAATGATTAATCGAATGATTGTTCTTTCTATCTTTGTTTTTATACTCTTCTTTGCTTAAATTTTCGCTTGGAAATTCATTATCATCAAACAATTTTCTTTTTGTTTTAGCCGAATACATAATTGTTCTACAAATCCCAATCGCCCCCATTGCATCAAGCTTATCTGCATCAGAAACAATTTTTTGTTCTAACGAACTAAATTCTGGCTTTTCACCACTTTTACTAAAACTAATATTTTCTATAACATCGCTAATTTTTGTTCTTAAATTTTCATCAACATCATTTTCGTTAAAAAATCTCTCTAAATTCTCCCCATTTCCCCCTAATTTATAATCATCAACATCATGCAAAATAGCACTCAATAACACTACTTCTTTGTCCGCATCTTTCTCAAATTCTAAAATTCTTTCAGCATTTTTTACAACTCGATTTATGTGTTCAACATCATGCCCAGAATTATCACCACCTAAACATTTTTCCACAAACTCAAAAGCTTTATTAATCAACATTTATAATATTTTCCTTAAATTAACATCAATAATCTCAAACCCTAAACTTTTATAAAATTCTAAAGCCCCTCTATTAAACATAAATACATTTAAATCAACCGCTTCACATCCATTATTCTTAAAATAATCAATCGCACTTTCAACTAATTTTTTGCCAATACCTTTGTGCCTAAAGCTTTCATCAACCCCAAAGTTATAAATATATCCAATCTTATTAACCTTATATCCCTTACGTTCATTTTTCTGTACAAACAAACACGCAAAACCTACAACTTGCTCTTTATTTTTCGCAACCAAAATTTGAGCATTTTCATCTTTTATCATATTTTCAATAATTCTTAAATGCTCTGCTTTAGTTGTCTTATTAAAATATTTAGGCAATGCATCATCATGCATTTTCCCAACTATAAATGATAGTTCTGCAACATCATTTATATCATTTTCATTTATATAAAAAACTTCAATCATCAAAGCTCCTCTTTTACTTTATCCCAAACTACAACCACATCCTATTTTTTTCAACAATTTTTTTAAAATACAAAAAAAGGTAGGCAAGTAAGCCTACCCTTTCTAAATCGCTATAATGCTAAAATTATGCGTTAACAGTAACTTTACCACCTGCTTTTTCAACAGCTTCAACAGCTGCTTTAGAAGCAGAATTAACAGTAATGTTAACAGCAACAGTTAAAGCACCACGTGCAAGCAAACGAACGCCATCTAATTTCTTAGAAATAACATTAGAAGCAATCAAGCTATCTTCTGTAATTTCATTTGCATTCAATTTACCAGCATCAATTGCCTTTTGGATTGTATCCAAGTTAACAACTGCAAATGTCTTTGCAAATGGGTTTTTAAAACCACGTTTTGGCAATCTACGGTAAATAGGCATTTGACCGCCTTCAAAACCATGGATAGAAACACCAGAACGAGATTTTTGCCCCTTAACGCCACGGCCACCAGTTTTACCTTTACCAGAACCAATACCACGACCAACGCGGATGCGATTCTTTGTAGCGCCTTCGTTATCTCTTAATTCATTAAGTTTCATTTTCTTCACCTTTATAAATAACTCTAGTTAAATATCAAAAAATTTACTCTAAGGTCGCCCGAATATACTTCCGGGCTTCGGGGTAAATAAAACTTTACCCCTAACCCTTAAAAGCAATTATTCTTCAACTTTAACGAGGTGAGCTACCTTTCTAATCATACCTCTAACAGCTGATGTATCTTCTAATTCAGAAGTTCTACCAACTTTGTTTAATTTAAGGCCTTTTAAAGTCGCAATTTGATCTTTAGTGTGGCCGATGGAACTCTTTACTTGAGTAACCTTAACAGTCTTTTTACTAGCCATGATTAAGCCTCCTCTTTTTCCATCTTAACGTTAGAAGTGTTCTCACGACGACTTACAATGTCACCAACTTTTTTACCACGTTTAGCAGCAACCATACGTGGGCTGTTGATTGATTGTAAAGCAACAAAAGTAGCTTTAATCATATTGTAAGGGTTGTTAGAACCTAATGATTTCGCAACAACGTCCTGAACGCCCAATACTTCAAATACTGCACGCATAGGACCTCCGGCAATCACACCAGTACCGGCAGGAGCACTTCTTAATACCACTTTACCAGCGCCGAAACGACCTGTAATATCGTGGTGAAGTGTTCTACCTTCACGAAGTGGGATACGAACCATGTTCTTCTTAGCTTCGTTAGTAGCTTTAACAATAGCTTCAGGAACCTCAGCAGCCTTACCAGAACCAAATCCGATACGACCCTTTTGGTCACCAACTACTACCAATGCAGCAAAAGACATTGTGCGACCACCTTTTACGGTTTTAGCTACACGGTTTACGAAAACGAGTTTCTCAACCAAATCTTCTTTTTTATCTGCTTTATTATGACGATCTAAAGATTGTGCCATGATAACCTCCTAAAACTTCAATCCGGCTTCACGAGCAGAATCTGCTAAAGCCTTCACACGGCCATGATATACATAACCGCCACGGTCAAACACAACTCCGCTAACGCCATTCTTAACGGCGCGCTCAGCAACAACTTTACCAACATACTGAGCAGCTTCAATATTTGAAGTCTTAGTAATGTTAGCTCTTACTTCTTTATCCAAAGTAGAAGCAGAAGCAACTGTTGCACCTTTAACAT
>JAZRAL010000020.1:0-1918 GCA_045634545.1 Alphaproteobacteria bacterium
TATTGTATCCTTTTTTTTCTCTAAACTTATATCTTGCCAATTTTTCATATTATCTGTTATCAGATGATTATTAGAAACAAGTGAAATAAATCGGTCTGCCTGTTGCTCTTCTGTTTTGAAAAAATCTTTAGGATATTGAATATTATATAATAGTGCTTTTAATTGTTCTTTATTTTCTGTGCAAATGTTATCTAACTTCTCTTTTGATACACCAACATGAAAAATAGCATCAAGATAATCAACTTTTTCTTCTAATGATAGTTTTGCAATTTCTTCTGTTGTCATATTTACAAAGTTATTAACTTTATTTTCTCTAATCTTTTTCTTGGCGTGAACAATAGGTGATACTTGATTAGCAATTTCCATGAACTGGTCTTGAGAAAGATTAGTAAGATTATTTTTTTGAATTATTTTATCAGTTTTATCTTTATTGCTTTCATGTTTTGTTTCAAAAATAATTTTATTATCACAAGCAACTATGCGAGTATATGCCAATAAATATTCAAAATCATCAGCACTTATAGTTGTTTTTTCTATTTTATTAGTCATTTTTATTTCCCAAAATCACAAACATTACTATTAGTATTTTATCATTGTTTTTATAAAACTTCAATAGAGATATAACTTACTCGCAGATTGCAAGTCGTCTCCAGCCAGAGTTTAAAAGTCGCTTGAGGTGGCGACTTTTTTGCGTCGCTACGGAAGATTTTATCTTCCTACTTACGCGAACAACTAACCTTTGCTTTGGGTAAACCCTCGCAAAGCTAAGAGAAGTTTGTTATTTTACAATCATTTAAGCCTGTTCGAAGATGAATATATTTTGAAGGCTAGTTTTGCAGTATCTTCGAACTTGCTTCTATATTTTTCAATAAGTTAGATGATTTTAAGGGTTTTTGAACAAAAAAAACATAAATTCATTGACTCAATCAAAAATTTTTACTATCAAAATTTAAGCAAAAATATAATTAGATTGTACTATTTTAAAAATATTATAATTATGGAAAAAATTAAATTTGTTGATGCAAATTTGCACCCTATTTCAGAAAACTCCCCTCATGACTTACGTTATGCAATTGATTTAGGAGTTCGTAGTTGGTTTGCCGAGCATTGGTTACCAGAACATGATCTTCATCATTTTGTTTCTGCAACTCCGTGGAAAAAGCATGTTAATAAAAAAGATGCATATGCCTTTTTGCGAGAAATTAAAAAATTAAATCCAGATGTAATCTTCGGCTTACTAGAACTTGATCAACTTTATGCTCTTAATCGTCTTGGTTATAAAGTTGGATTTGAAATTACTGATTGTTGGACATGTAGTACTTGTGATGACTGGCATGGACGTGTTGATGGTTATTATTCATTACCAAACGGGGAAACTCTAGTTGACTGGGGAGAAAATGAAACCGATGTTCATATCGTTTTTGGTTTCAATCCAGGAGAAGAAAAAAAGATTATCTTCCCAACAGAATAATATTTTTTTCTAATCAAACAAGCAGGCATTTATGTCCTGCTTGTTTTTTATTATCGTACAATATTCTAATATATATACCAATATTACATTAACTTAATAATCAGAATTAAAAAGCCACTAGAAATAGCAACTTTTTTTGCTGTTTTACAAATACTTAAACTGGCTTGAAGATGAATATATTTTGATAGCTTATTTTACAACATATTCGAACTCACTTCTTTATTTTTCAATAACTTAGCAAAATTTAGCTATTTTTGAGCATAAAATAAACCTATGTAAAAAATTTGCATAGGTTTGACTTGTGATATAGCTATGTGAAAGGTTGGATTGGTAATAAAATATCTTTAACTTACCAAAAAAAAGAGCTCCCGAAGGAGCTCAAAATCAAATTGACAGAAATTAAGCAATTTTTTTCTGTCTGAGCAGAGATTTTGGTGGGGTGAATGT
>JAZRAL010000021.1:0-3329 GCA_045634545.1 Alphaproteobacteria bacterium
AGTCCGTATATTGAAGAGATTTTTGGCGATAGTATACCAATGTTTAAAAATAAGGAAGAGCTTGGATATCTTATTGATTTTTATTTAAATAATCCTCAAATAAGAGAAGCCAAAGCAAAACAAGCGCAAGAAATTACTTTAAGAAAACACACTAACAAAGTGATTTCAAATAAATTTATTGAACTATTTAACAGCATTAGAAAGGATAAGTAATGAAAAAAAGTTATATTGCGATGTTCGTTTTTTTGTGTGTAGCAATTAGTTTTGTTCTATACTTATTACTTGGCTTAAAAAATATTTATAAAGCACCAAAGTTTGATATAGATTTTAATATTACTGGTTTATTAAAACGAAATCCTTTAAAGGATAAGCTTTATATAAATATTGAAACAGAAAAAAATGATATTTTTTATACTAAAGCTAACAATTTGGCAAAAGCTCTAAAAGATGAAGGAGTTAAATTAGAGATAAATGAAAAAAGCAACCATAAATCAGGAAATTTGAATCTTTATATTGCGAAAGACAAATACAATTTACCAACCGTTATTGATAAAAATAGCATAAATATACTTTACATTCCTTATGTTACATCTAATGATGATTTTGAAAAATTTAGAAATTTTGATGTAATTGTTGTAAAATCTATTTCATCATATAGTCACTTAAAGGCTATAAATGTTAGAACCGCATATATTCCTGATGCTATTAATATAAAAAAATCAAATACATTACCTAAGTATAAAGCAATGTTTATTGGTGATAATAATGATTTTTCATTATCTCTACATTTGGCAAAAGATAAACCCCTTGATATTTATGGTAAATACTGGAACTATACGGAGCACTTAAGCAAAGTAAAAGATAAAACAATAAATAATGATTATTTTTCTAAATATTTTATAACTCTTACAGACCAAACAGATGAAGAAATTGCCAACAGCATTGTTAATGATAAGATTATCCGCATATTAGAAAATGGCGGTATTCCTCTTGTTAGATACAATCAAGGAATTAAGCACATATTCCAAGATGATGTTGTTATGTATTATAATGAAGAAGACTTTAATAGAAAATTTGAAGAACTTATATCTGATAAAAATCTTGTGAAAGACAAAAGAAAGGCTATCTTTGAAAAAGCTAAAAATTGGAACACAAAAATTACTGCCAATAAATTTATTGAAATATTTATGATTATGAAACAAAAGAAAATTTAAGAAAAAGCTTGCTTTTTAAAAAAATATAGGTATATTTCGTTTGTCCTTGCTGTAAAGACATATGTTTTTACAGCTATACATTAATTTTGTTGAGAATCCATAAGGAGAATTTAAATGACTAAATATGAGAGTATGTTAATTGCTCGTCAAGACCTTGGTCAAGCTCAAGTTAATGACATCGTGGCTACATTGTCAGATGCTATTAAAAAAGAAGGCGGCGAGGTTGTTAATGTTGATAACTGGGGTTTGAAAAACCTTGCTTATCGTATCAAAAAGAACCGCAAAGGTTACTATGTTGTTTTAAACATTTCTGCTCCTGCAAATGCTATTTTTGAATATGAGCGTTTGGCTAGACTTAACGAAGATATCATTCGTTATATGACAGTTAAAGTTGAAGAATTCGGTAACAATAACGAAGAAACATCTTCAGAAGCTGAAGCTAACTAGGAGTATTTTTAAGATGGCAAATAAAGCATTTTTTAAGAGAAAGAACCTTGGTGACAATCAGGATTTTAAGATTGATTACAAAGATGTAAAATTTCTTTCACGTTATATTTCTGAAAAAGGCAAAATTATGCCTAGCCGTATAACTAATGTTTCTGCTAAGACACAAAGAGAAATAGCTCGTGCTATCAAACGTGCTCGCTATGTTGCTTTGTTACCTTATGTAGCTAATTAAGGAGTAAGGCTCATGGAAATAATTTTATTAGAACATATTGAAAAATTAGGTAAAATGGGTGATAAAGTAACTGTTAAGAGTGGTTATGCTCGTAACTATTTATTGCCTCAAAACAAAGCTCTTCGTGCAACAGAAGCTAACGTTGCTTACTTTGAAAAACAAAAAGCAGAATTAGAAGCTCGCAACAAAGCTTTGTTTGAAGAAGCTACTAAAAAAGCTGAAGAATTGAAAGGTTTTGCTGCTGTTCTTATTCGTCAAGCTGCAGAAACTGGTCAATTATATGGTTCAGTTAGCATTCGTGATATTGCATCTGCTATTAACGAAGCTGGTTTTTCTTTAGAACGCAGATTTGTTGCACTTGATAAACCTATTAAATATTTAGGTATGTATCCAGTTAAACTTAGCTTGCACCCAGAAGTTTCTCAAACTATCATGGTAAATATTGCTAGATCTGCTGATGAAGCTAAAAAACAAGCTAAAGCTTATAGCGCAGAAGAAGTTGCAAACGAAGCTACTCCAGCTGAAGCTAACTAATTTTTTTAATAGTTAAAAAAATTAAAAACACCGAGGTCTGATGGCTTCGGTGTTTTTTTGTTTATTTTATAAATAACCACACTTCGATATATAGGTATTTTATTGTGTTTATTACATTATTTTACAAAACATTAATCAAGTAAAAAAAATATTGACAATTTTTTAAAATAAGATACATTTTGTACAGAACCTAAATTATTTTATTTTACTAACTAATTATTTTTTTTATTATGGGAAATTTACACAGTGATGATGCTGTTATTATTTTAACAGTGGTGAGTGGTATTTTAGCTTTTGTATTGATTTTTGTTTTTTTCATTATTTATAATGCTACACATAATGGTTGTGATCGTCCCAATTCAAAGAAGATAATCAATGATGCTTACGATGAATTAGAGAAATCTCAAAAACGAGAGCAAGCAAATAATCATGAATGTTGTTGTGGTGGTAATTGCTCTTGCGACGATGATGATTATTGTTGTGGCGGTAATTACTCTTGCGACGATGATGATTGTTCCAATTCTCGTTTTCGTCCTACCCAAATGGTTAATTCTAGCGGTCATTTTATTAGATCTTTATTTCATTAACTATCCAGCCAGAGTAATCTGGCTTTTTTTATGCTTAAAAACTCCAAACCCAAAGATTGATAAATATTCGTTTTTTTTAATTATAAGCTGAAATTTGATTTTTGTTCTAATTATAACTCTAATTTCTCTACTAAAATAAAAAAGCCTGAAACAATCAGGATTTTAAGATTGATTACATAGACTAAATAAAATATATTGACAAATTTCCAAAACAATATATGTTTTGTACATAACCTAAATTATTTTACTAACTAATTATGTTTTTTATTATGGAAAATTCAATTTTATATCCGATTGATGTTTTGTTTAATACAA
>JAZRAL010000022.1:0-38818 GCA_045634545.1 Alphaproteobacteria bacterium
ATTCAATATCCTAAAGATTTTTTCAAAACAGAAGAGCAACAGGCAGACCGATTTATTTCACTTGTTTCTAATAATCATCTGATAACAGATAATATGAAAAATTGGCAAGATATAAGTTTAGAGAAAAAAAAGGATACAATAAAAGAAACTGCCAAAGTAATAGAATATGTATATGGTAGTTCTTTGAATATAGATTTTTTCACTCCAGAAGAATATAGGAAAAGAAATAATCTTGATGAAAATGCCCATGTTTATGGTGCATATCATTCTGAAGGAAAAATATTTTTCAATACAGAACGTTTAGATAGTGATAATTTTATGGGTGTATCAGTATTATTTCATGAGTTTATGCACCAACGACAACATGAGGTTGATTTTAATAATCCATCAATTAATAAATTATTTGCACTTTCAGGAATGCTATATAATACATACGATCATGAAAAAAGAAATGTTGCAGCTACATCAACAGAATTTGGAGATTTTTATTCGCTAATGCCTAATGAAGTTCATGCTTTTGCTATGCAAAAGTATGTTGAAGATGGGATTGTAGAAAAAACAGGAATAGAAAAAACAAAAGAAAATACATCTAGCACAATTAAACAAATGCATGATAAATCCTTTACAATGGCATCCATATCAAAATATCGTTCAAAATAACCAACTGTTTTTAATGTCGGTAGGTTCATTTTTTCGCTCAAAAATGGCTAAAATTTGCTAAGTTATTGAAAAATATAGAAGCAAGTTCGAAGATGCCATAAAATAAGCTATCAAAATATATTCATCTTCGAGCTAGCTTAAGTGCTTGTAAAATAACAAACTTCTCTTAGCTTTGCGAGGGTTTACCCAAAGCAAAGGTTAGTTGTTCGCGTAAGTAGGAAGATAAAATCTTCCGTAGCGACGCAAAAAAGTCGTCATTTCTGACGACTTTTTAACTCTGGCTGGAGATGACACGCAGTTCGCGAGTTATAATAATGTTATTTAATTGAGTTTTTGGTCTTAATACTTTGTAAAATGAAAAATACCAAGACAAAAGTTTTGAGCCGAGATTGGAGAGAGCTATAATTTTTTGCTTTCATAAATTATGTATAGGAACACCTTAATAATCTTGATTTTATAAATTAATAGGTTAATCTGAAGTTGTCTTAAAAAAAGAAAGGAATGATATGAAAAAAATTTTACTGATATGTCTATCTCTATTTTTCAGTAGTGTTGCGGTAGCAAAAGAAAATATTATTGGTTTTTGGACAACAATTGATGATGAAACAAATACACCAAAAAGTATTGTGCAAATTTATGAATACCAAGGGAAATATTTTGGAAGAGTTGTTGAATTACTCAAAAATAAAGATGCTACAGCTAAAATAAAAGGAAATCCTAAAATTAAGGGTATGGATATCATTTGGGACTTGGAAGCAGATGGAAACAAATATAGTAATGGCGAAATTTTAGATCCAACAAAAGGCAAAGTTTATGGTTGTGAAATGTGGAGAGATGGTGATAATTTAATTGTTCGTGGAAAAATAGCATTTTTGGGGCGCAATCAAAAATGGATAAAAAATGTAGATTTTGTTCCCGAAAACACAAGAGAAAATATAATTCCGCAAAAGCCGTTATAATAATTAAAAATAAAACTCTACTAGTTAGTTTGCAGAGTTTTAAGCTTGGTTTTAACTGTTTACAACCTACTATTTTTAATAATGGTAGGTTATTTTTTATTTAACCGTTGCAAAAATCGCAGAGGTTCATTTTTTGCTTAAAAAAGGCTAGATTTTGCTAAGTTATTGAAAAATATAGAAGCAAGTTCGAAGGTGGTCGGAAAACAGCTATCAAAACATATTCCTCTTCGAACTAGCTTAAGTGCTTATAAAACAACAAACTTCTCTTAGCTTTGCGAGGGTTTACCCAAAGCAAAGGTTAGTTGTTCGCGTAAGTAGGAAGATAAAATCTTCCGTAGCGACGCAAAAAAGTAGCTATTTCTGACGACTTTTTAACTCTGGCTGGAGAGGGTACGCAATCTGCGAGTAAGTTATTATTTGTATTTTTTAGATGTTTTCATGTATTTTATGAATGCTGTAAAGTTACTTGCTATAACGAATATTTCTAGTAGTCCTGACCAATTTCTAATACTTATTTGATAAAATAAGTATAAAATTGAATTAAAACCACCTATTAGTCTCATTTTTTGAGGTTTTAGCCACCAAACTGAATAGAGAGTTATTGAGGTTGTAACAGTTACTAGAATTGATGAAATTCCCTCATAAGTTTTACATAAGATGATGATGTATGTAATTTGAAAAATGAGATAAATTAACCACCAATTTTTTTGTTTTTGTTCTTTGATGTTAGCAATTAGAAGTTCAAAAAATGTTATTGCAAATATGTATGCACCACTTAATGACCCGATAAAGTATAATCCGAGCGCAGTAAATATTTTGGCAAGCAAATCACATAATAGCATAAGTTTTTTTGTTTTCATAAAACGGCTACAGCAGTAGCATATGTAATTAAGTATAGTGAATAAGTATCCAAGCCAAATCATATTTTATTCTCTTTTATTATATATAATATTTAAGGTAGGCTAAATCCTTTTATTTATTAAATCAAGTTTTTTGATAGGGTTTATTTTTAATGGTAGGGGGATAATAAATTAAAAAACAAATAATGAAGTTTGATTAGGTGTAAAATAGCTTTCTTTATATATTGCATTGTATTGCAATTATTCTAATGCATGAAAAAGATAAAAAGCAAATAAAAATTAAAATACATCTACTGTGATATTTTAATTGTAAAGATAAAATAGTGTAAATGAAAGGCTGAAATTAGCTAAGTTATTGAAAAATATAGAAGTGAGTTCGAAGATGTTGTAAAATAAGCTATCAAAATATATTCATCTTTTAACTAGCTTAAGCACTTGTAAATAAAAGAAAAAGTCGCCATTTCTGACGACTTTTTAACTATGGCTGGGGTGGCTGGATTCGAACCAACGAATGTCGGCACCAAAAGCCGATGCCTTACCACTTGGCGACACCCCAATCATTTGTGGTAACACTTGTTCATCACAAGCAAAAACACTTTTATGCTAAAAAAAATATAAATGCAAGCATTTTTTTTATTAAATGTAAAAAAAAATATTTAAATTAAATTTATTTATTAAAACTAATTAGTTAGAGTATTATAAAATATGTGATTTTTTATAAAATGATGTGGAAAAAATAGTAAATAAAAAGGGCATAACCCAAAAACATCCTTTACAACTAAAAAACAACTCCATATATTCCCATCAGTAAATCAACAAAAGAGGGTGTGCTATGAGTTTTATATCAGGATTTAGTATGCGTGAATTTATGAGCGCGTTTGTGGTATTGCTTGCTATCTGTGATGTTCCTGGCAATATTCCAATAGTATTAAATATTCAAAATAAAGGTATTCATATAAGTGCAAGAAGAGCTTTTTTATATGCGCTTATCATGATGGTGAGTTTCTTTTATGCAGGAGAAGCTTTTCTTAATTTGTTTGGTGTTGATATATCATCATTTGCTATCGCAGGTTCTTTGATTATTTTTATAATCAGCTTAGAGATGATACTAGACATTAATTTGTTTTGTGAGGGAACTGAAATATCTAATGATGCGACTCTCGTGCCTGTAGTATTTCCTTTGTTTATTGGGGCAGGTGTGTTGACAGCATTGTTGTCATTAAGATCTCAATATCAAGATATAAACATATTGCTTGCAGTACTAGCAAACTGCGCTGCTATATATGTAACAATAAGATTATCTCGTATGCTAAAACGTTTTATGAGCCCTGCATCTATGTATGTGCTTAAAAAGTTTTTTGGTATGGTGCTTCTTGCTATCTCTGTAAAGTTATTTATAACAAACTTGACAGTGTTGCTTGCAACCGTGCAAAAATAATTCATAAACTATAATGCTTATGATAAAAAAAGAAGGGAGGTTAGCCTCCCTTTTTTATAGTCCATCATTCTCTTTTGTTGGTTGAACAGGCATATAGCCAACACCACCAAAGTATTTTTCCATAAATGTTGGTTGATTACCCATAACAGGGGTTTGTTCTTTAGATATAACGATATTTTTTCCGTTTTCTTTAGTTAATTGAGACATGTTTTTAACGTTGCCATCATGGTCAAACTCAATGGCAATAACGTTTCTATCTAATTCTTCAGGTTCAAAGAATGCCATTCTTTTCATAGTAGAGTTCATATAAATCCAAGTTCTATGATCAAGACTAGAAACTGCACTAGGGGAGCCCATAATGCTTCTAACTTCTTCTTGGTTCATTCCTTGTTTGATTCGCATAATATCGCTTTTAGAAGGCATATTTCCTTCTGTTTGATTAAATATATCTGTTGAGCAAGAGCTTAAAAGCAAAGCTCCAACAAGAGTCGAAAAAACAATATTGTGTGTTGACATAAACTTATCCTTACTATTATATACTATCAATATATAATTCTATAACATTAAGGAAAAAAGTATGCAAAAAGATTTTTCTTATCCCCTGAAAATTGAAGAAATAGGGCAGAGTGAACAAACATATAAGCTAATTGCAGATAAAGAGCAGTTAGAATTTATAAGAGGAATATTGCAAGTTCCTGCTGTTAATAGTTTTGAGGCTTTGATAAAATTAAAATTTCATAAAAAAATAGGGAAGTTGAAAGTTTGGGGAGAGGTAAAAGCAGATATAGGGCTAATAAGTGTGATAAGCTTAGAGCCTTTTGATAAATTACACCAAACAAGTTTTGAATTACTATATGATACAAATGCGACATATGAGGATATAAAAGAGCAAGATGTCGATATAATGGCAGATATTCCAGATGTGGTGATGAACGGAGAAATTAATTTAGCAGATATATCTTTAGAGCAAATAGCCTTAATATTAGACGATCATCCAAGAAAAGATGGAGAATTCTTTGATGAAATAATTGAAGATGTTTCGCCAATTCGTCATAATCCATTTGCGATTCTTGAACAATTAAAGAAAAAGTAATTGCAAACAATAAGATAATAAGCAAAAGTAAACTAGTTTTATAAAAATAAAATGCATTATTTATGGCTTAAAATAGGTTAAACTACAAAATAAAATGAAAATATATAAAAAAACACTTGCCAAATACATTTTTTTTATATAAAAACAAGTCCAGCATCCGTTATGTTATACTTTTTTAGTTTCTTAACGGATAATTTGTGTCAAATAATTTTATAAAGAGTTAAGGAAATGGCTACACCAAAGAAGAAAACATCACAATCTCGTCGCAATATGCGTCGTTCACATGATGCGTTAACTTCTAACGCTTATCACGAATGCCCAAACTGTGGCGAATTGAAGAGACCTCATAATGTATGCCCTAAATGTGGATACTATGATGGTAAAGAAGTTGTTGCTCAAAAGGCAAATAACGAAGAGTAATTATCTATAACTTATTTTTATGGAGCAGGTTTTGTCTACGAATAATCTGGTCATGTCTATAGATGCTATGGGGGGGGATAATTCCCCCAAAGTAGTAATAGAAGGTTTGAATCTAGCGCACAAAAGAAATCCAGATATAAGATTTCTAGTGTATGGGGATGAAAAAAAAGTAACAGAAGAGATGGATAAATTTCCAGATCTAAAGAAGGTGTGTCAGATTTTTCACACAGAAGAATTTGTTCATAATGAAGATAAGCCATCACATGTGATTCGTAATCGTGCAACAAGTATGTACCAAGCTGTAGAGGCTGTTAAAAAAGGAGAGGCTCAAGCGGTGGTATCTGCAGGTAATACGGGTGCATTGATGGCTATTTCTAAAATGCAATTAAAAACAATCCAAAAAATACATCGCCCAGCAATTATCAGCATAATGCCACACCAAAGTGGTAAATATGTTATGCTTGATTTAGGAGCTAACACTGAATGTGATGGTATAAATTTAGCTGAATTTGCTATTATGGGCAATATTTTTGCAAAACATGCGCTTGGAATAGAAAATCCAAGAGTTGCCCTAATGAACATTGGTTCAGAAGAAATGAAGGGTAAAGGAGAGATACATCTTGCGTCTCATATCCTTAAAAGTGCGAATTTGAATATGAATTTTACAGGTTATATTGAACCTCATGATATTCCAAAAAATAAAGCAGATGTTATTGTAGCAGATGGTTTTAGTGGAAATATTGCACTAAAATCAGTAGAAGGCACATGTACACTTGTAATGCGTATGATTAAACAAGCAATTAAGGATTCGTTTTTTGCAAAACTTGGAATTCCATTTATGTTAGGTGCTATGAAAAAGCTAAAAGCTACAATGGATCCAAGATTATATAATGGCGCAATGTTTGTAGGATTAAACGGTCTATCAGTAAAAAGTCATGGTGGAACAGATGCTTTTGGTTTTTCTGTTGCTGTAGAAAATGCTGCAAAATTAGTAAGAAAAGATTTTGTTTCTGCGATTCGCCATGAATTAGAAAATATTGATTTAGATGAACTATCACAGGAAGCTTATTATGACGTGTATTAGAACAAAAGTAATTGGCTGTGGACACTATCTTCCAGCTAAAGTGCTAACTAACGATGATTTATCAAAAATGGTAGATACTAATGACGAGTGGATTAGTACTCGTACAGGTATTAAAAGTCGCCATATTATATCAGAAGGTGAGTTAACATCTGATATTGCTCTAAAAGCTTTAGAAATGGCTATAGATAATGCCAAGATAACAAAAGACGATATAGATGTTATTGTTGTTGCAACATTAACTCCAGATAATACAACTCCAACAGTTGCTGCACGTATTGCAGGTAAATTAGGCGTAAAATCTGGTACTCCTGCATTTGATATAGGCGCTGCATGTTCAGGTTTTGTATATGCAATGACAATGGTTGATAATATGATTCGTTTAGGACAAGTTAAAACTGCCGCTGTAATAGGTGTTGAAACATTATCAAATATTGTAAACTGGGAAGATCGTAATACATGCGTTCTATTTGGTGATGGTGCTGGTGCTGTGATTGTAAAAGCGTCAACAGGAGAAGGCACATCTAAAGATAGTGGTATTCTTGCAACAAGAATATATGCAGATGGTACACAATACGATAATTTAGGTACTGATGGTGGTATAGCTTCAACACGTACAGCGGGATTCGTACATATGAACGGTAAAGAAGTATTCAAATTTGCTGTTGGTGCAATGTGTGAAGCAAGTAATACAGTTTTAGCTGATGCTAATGTTACAACAAAAGATGTAGACTGGTTATTGCCACACCAAGCAAATATTCGTATTATTTCAAGTGTTGGTCAAAAACTAGAAATACCAGATGAAAAAGTAATTATTACAGTTGATCATCATGGTAATACTTCTGCAGCATCAATACCTCTTGCAATATCTGAATCTATTGCCAATGGCAAAATTAAATCAGGAGATTTAGTTTTGATTCCAGCAATGGGCGCAGGCTTTACATGGGGTGGATTGCTTATAAGGTTTTAAAAAATGCTATGCATAATTTTTGCTTTAGTGTTGAATAATGCTAAGAAAAGGTTATTCTACTAAAAGAGTTAATTTATAACAAGTATATATTTTTAGAAAGGTGTGAAATGACGACTATTACTCGTGCTGATATAACAGATACAATTTGTGATGAAGTTGGTTTATCTCGCAAAGATGCTGGAGATATTCTAGATATGGTTATAGATGAAATCAAAGGAGAACTTACAGCAGGTCGTGATGTTAAAATATCTACTTTTGGTTCTTTTTTGTTGAAACACAAAAATGCACGTATTGGACGTAACCCAAAAACTGGTGTTGAAGCAGAAATAACTCCAAGAACAGTTATCTCTTTCCGTCCATCACAAACATTAAAATCAGCTGTAAATAAAAAATCAGCTTAATTTTGATAAAATTAAAAAGGCGCTAGAAATAGCGCCTATTTTAAACTAGGGGATATAATGGGAGCAAATAAATCAAAATCAGCATTTAGAAGTATTGCCGAAGTAACAGAAGATTTGGGCATAGCTCCTCATGTGTTACGTTTTTGGGAAACAAAGTTCTCACAAATAAAACCAATGAAGACTAAAAGTTCTCGTCGCTATTATCGTCCTGATGATGTAGCTATACTAGAGCTTATTAAAGAATTATTGTATGTTCGCCGTTATACAATAGAAGGCGTACAAAAGTTATTTAAAAATAGACCCGTAAAAGATATTTTAGGAACAGAAATTCAAAAAGATTTTTTCGAAGATATCGAGAGTGATACAGATGCAGAAATATCTACCAATAATATGCAAAAAGCTATTAATTCTGCAATTGCAAGCTTGTCACAAATAAAAGAAGATTTAAAAAATATCATTAGTTGTTAAAAGAAAAATGCAAGAGTTAGAAAATAGATTTATCGAAATAGAAATGGCTCTTTCTCAATTGGAAAGAGTCGTTGAAGATCTAAACGAAGTTATAATCAAACAAGGAAAAGATATTGCTTTCTTGCAAAAGCAAAATCATTATTTAACAGAAGCATTAAGAAATACGGCTAATACAGTAAAACCGCTTGAAGAAGAAACTCCACCACCTCATTATTAATAAAAAAAGTATCTTACAAGGTAAGATACTTTTTTAAATTTACATAGCTTGGGTTAACGCTAAAGTTAAAACAAACATCAATAAACTTATTACCAAATAAATCAATAAATATATATCCAGTAACAAGCAAGACAATCAAAAGGAAACAAACTCTAATAAGCCTATATATAGGCAGTGCTTTTTCTTCCAAAAAGCAAGATTCTAAGATTGCAATAACACAATATGTGATTAGTGAAATCAAAGATAAACATAGTGATAATGTTGCAAGATAAGATTTATCAATAGCTACAAAAATAAGAGCACCTAAAATCAAAATTCCAAAACCACTAAGAAATAAAGTTTCCCAATAAAGTGCTTTTTCTTTTAATTCTTCCATATAGTAACATAATAAACATAAAAGTAGTAATCAAGGGAACAAATATCATAAATAAAACAAAAATCAATAAAATTTATATAAAAAAAAGCGCCATATGACGCTTATTTTATTTTATTAAATAATCTTTTCCACCTAATAGCTTTAATCCAACTAATAGGATTATACCAAACAACTGTATCATCATGTGAATAGAAAAGAAATCTTGCTTTTCCTTCTATGTTTTCTAAAGGGACAAAACCAACATCTTTTCTTGAATCATTTGAATTATCACGATTGTCACCCATCATAAAATAATTTCCTTCAGGTATTTCAAATTCAATAGTATTATCAACCAACCTGATATTATCACTGAGCTCCAAAATGTTATATGATTTACCTTCAGGTAAAGTTTCTTTATATTCTGTAAAGTCAACAGGAAGGATAACATATTCATCAATAGTATATGTGCCAACTTTTTCTCTTTTTGTAGGAGTGCCATTTATATGAAGTCTACCATCAATTACTTGAATTTTATCACCCGGCATTCCAACAATGCGTTTTATATAATCAGTTTTGTTATCTCCAGGATATTTAAATACAACAACATCACCACGCTTAGGTAAATCTTGCCAAATACGTCCTTTAAAATTAGGAAAACTAAAAGGAAAAGAATGTTTTGAATATCCATAAGTGTATTTTGAGATAAACAAAAAATCACCAACTTGTAATGTAGGGTACATAGAACCAGAAGGTATTTTATATGGTTCAAATAAGAATGTTCTAATAGACATTGCAATAACAATTGCCCAAAAAACAGTTTTTATGGTATCTGTTAAAGATTCTTCCTTTTTCTTATCATCAATATGTTCCATAATATCTAATACCTCAAATATACTAAAACTCATTAAAAAATAATATTACCACTTATTAATGCAAGTATTTTTTCTTTTTTCTCCCCATTAAGACAATCTTTTTTGTATTATTTACTAAAAGAACTTTACAAAAAAAGCATAAAATTATAAAAATTTGGCATAGAGCACTAAGTTTTAGGATTTAACCCAGAAATGAAATTATTTTTTAGCAAAAATATTTGTCTTTTTTTAAGTATATTTATTTCTCTAAATATAGTTTTTTTGCCCTATACATTTGATTTTTTTATAGGAAATCATGACTGGGACTGGGTAAAAGGAACAACACAAGTATTAAGTTTAACAACAGGCATGTTTGAAGCTCGTTTTGCCAAGTTTATATTAAATGTTTTGCTATTTTCTGGCCATATTTTCCCAATCCTAAACAATGTAGTTTCATTCTTAATTTTTTCATTTGGAATAGTTTTACTAATAAATTATTGGAACATAAAAAATACCAAACATCAGATTGTAATTGCATTATTTATAGCACTTCAACCATTTATCCTAGGGTGGTTATATTTTCCAATAAATATACTTGGAAATTTATCAATAGTTCCTCTTGTTGTTGGAGGCTTAATTTTATCTGAAAAAAACAAAATATTTTTTAACGTATTGGCAATACTATTTTTTATATTAGCATTAGGTATATACCCTAGTGCTGTAGAGACAATGCTTATTTTATTTTCATTTAAACATATCATAAATAAAAACGAAAATAAAACAATTTTACGTTCATTTAGCCTAGTAATCTTATCCATTATTTTATTTAAGGTATTACTTACAATATTAGCGCATTATAATTTAATTGTAACAAATTATTATAACCTAAAAACCTCAAGCCTATCATATATAATATCAAATATCTCAATATACATTAAAATATTTTTAGAACAGTTTTATATAACTACTCCATTTGTTTCTATATCTTTTAAAATAACATCTTTAATCATTGTTTTATTAGCGTTAATATCAAGCTTTAATACTAAAAAGAACATAGTTTTATGGTGCATTTCTTTGTTATCAACAATGTTAAGTATCGTGCTCACCCCAAACATAGAAGAGGTAGCTTTTCAACCAAGAGTTAATTTTTATGGTTTGGGATTTTTGTATTTAGGAGCAGGTGCGATTTTATTAGTAAATTCTAAAACGTTGCTAAGAAATATAGGATATGCATTATCAGTATTTTTTATAATAAATTCTATAAATAATGATTTGTATGCGCAAAAAGTTTGGCAGTTTGGTAAAACAGCAGAAACAAACCTAATATTACGAATGACAAAACATATTGAAGACAACTCAACAACATTTCCTTTAATCCCCATTTTAACAGACGAAATATCTTTAAGGCCTCGTTATTACAATCAAAAGTATGATAAAAATAGTCCATATCTACTAGAAAGGTCTTTTGTTGTAAGACATATTCCGTCAGGTATGTTTAATTTTTATTTGCCTCAAAATCTATTTTATACAACATCACAAATATCAACTATTAGCCCTAAGTTATATCAATATTTAATAAGTACAACTTCCGTTTGGCCAGAAAAAAATAGCATATATTTAGATGACAAATATGCAATAATCATATCAACACCAAAAGGATTAAATGCGATAAAACAACAACTTCCAAAATAATTTTTAATTATTACTTGATTTTTTCTCTTCTCAAACACTACATAAAAAATAAAGGAGAAAAAAGATGAATATTGAAAATTTTACAACCAAGTCCGAAGAAGCAATAAAAAATTCTTTAGATTTAGCAATCAAAAAACAACATCAGTTTGTAACACCAATGCATTTGTTAGGTGCTATACTTGATATGAAAGATGCTGTTATTGAAGGGTTAATTGAAAAAACAGGCGGAAATCTAGAACAAATTAAAGAAAAAACAAATCTAGAGTTATCTAAAATCCCATCAGTAAGTGGTGAAAATATTGAAAGTGCTTTTTCTCAAGAATATAACCTATTATTGCTAAAAGCAAAAGAGCTAGCCAACAAATCAAACGATACATATATAAGCCTAGAGCGTCTATTTCAGGCTCTTTTAATATCACCAAGTAAAGCTTTAGAATTATTAAAAGAAAATAATATAGATGCTAAAAAAATTACCTTTGCAATAAATGAATATAGAAACGGGCGTTTAGCAGATAGCAAAACAGCAGAAGATACTTTTGAAAGCTTAAAAAAGTTTGCTATTGATTTAACAAAACGTGCCAAAGATGGTAAATTAGATCCAGTAATAGGACGGGATCAAGAAATACGAAGAACAATTCAAGTTCTATCAAGAAGAACAAAAAACAATCCTGTGCTAATCGGTGAGCCAGGTGTTGGTAAAACAGCAATAGTTGAAGGTCTTGCCATGCGAATTGTAAATAATGATGTTCCAGAATCATTAAAAAATAAACGTTTGTTAGCCCTTGATATGGGAGCATTAATAGCAGGAGCAAAATATAGAGGAGAGTTTGAAGAACGCCTAAAAGCAGTTTTAAAGGAAGTAGAAGAGGCATGTGGGCAAATAATATTATTTATAGATGAAATGCATACAATCGTAGGAGCAGGGGCTGAATCTGGTTCTATGGATGCCTCAAATTTATTAAAACCAGCTTTAGCAAGAGGTGAATTACATTGTGTAGGAGCAACAACATTAAACGAATATAAAAAATACGTAGAAAAAGATGCAGCCCTTGCTCGTAGATTTCAACCAATATATGTAGATGAACCAAATGTAGAAGAAACAATCACAATTTTACGAGGCATAAAAGAAAAGTTCGAACTTCATCATAAAGTTAGAATATCAGATCAAGCATTAATTTCTTCTGCAGTTTTAGCTAATCGTTATATCCAAGATAGATTTATGCCAGATAAAGCCATAGATTTAATGGATGAAGCAGCATCATCAATTCGTATGAGTATAGACAGCAAACCAGAAGAACTAGACATTTTAGATAGAAAAATATTATCCTTAAAAATAGAAAAAGAAGCATTAAAAAAGGAAACAGATGAGTTTTCTAAAAATAGGCTAAAAGAGCTAGAAAAAGAATTATCAAATGAAGAAGAAAAAGCTAAAACTTTAAATTCAAAATGGAATGAAGAAAAAGAAAGTCTCCAAAGAATAACAGAAATAAAAGATAAATTAGATAAAGCAAGAAATGAGGTAAAAATTGCAGAGCGTGAAGGTAAATACGAAAGAGCAGGCGAGTTGCAGTACGGTATTATTCCATCACTTACAAATCAATTAAAAGAATTAGAGCTAAAAGCAACCAAAAAGGATACAAAAACAGTTCAAAGCGAAGATATTGCTAAAGTAGTTTCAAAATGGACTGGAATTCCTACCGATAAAATGCTTTCATCAGAACGAGAAAAACTTTTAAATATAGAAGAGCACTTGAAAAAAAGAGTAATAGGGCAAGATGAAGCAATATCTGCCGTATCAAATGCAGTAAGACGTTCTCGTTCTGGAATATCAAACAAAAACCAACCAATAGGTTCATTTATTTTCTTAGGACCAACAGGTGTTGGAAAAACAGAGCTAGCTAAAAGTTTAGCAGAATTCTTGTTTGATGATGAAAATGCTATCTTAAGAATTGATATGTCTGAATATATGGAAAAACATTCTGTATCACGTCTTATCGGCTCTCCTCCAGGATATATAGGGTATGAAGAAGGAGGACTGTTAACAGAAGCAGTACGCCGTCGCCCTTATCAAGTAATACTATTTGATGAAATAGAAAAAGCTCATCCAGATGTATTTAATATATTATTGCAAGTTTTAGATGATGGAAGATTAACAGATAGCAAAGGTCGAACAGTAGATTTTAAAAATACAATTATAATCATGACATCTAACCTAGGAGCTATGTATCAAATAGATCAAAATTTATCTAAAAAAGATAAAGAATTTAAGATAATGGAAGTCTTAAAAAATACTTTTAGACCAGAGTTTATAAACCGAATAGACGATATAATAATCTTTGAAAAATTAACCAAAGATAATATAAAAGAAATATCAGCTTTAGTTTTAAGAGATATTGAAAATCGTCTAAAAGAGCAAAATATTACTTTAACGTTGACAAACACAGCAATAGATTGGATTGCCAATAATGGTTTTGATGAAGTATATGGAGCAAGACCATTAAAAAGATTGTTAAAAAAGGAGTTAGAAAATAAATTAGCTTTTGCAATAATAGAAGGAAAAATAAAACAAAAACAAAATGTTACAGTAGATGTTGCAGAAAATGGATTAGTTTTATCTATTTGAATTTAAATATTAAAACTTCTTTACAAGCTATTATTTATGTGATATAATTGCCATATATATACCCAAAAACCGTGGGGGGTAATATGACTAAAAGAAAGGATTTAATAAAAGAATTAAAAGAAGATGCCAAAAAAGCATGGGATTTCATCGAAACCTGTGCCACTAATATTGGCAAATATGGTCTGCTTGTTTTAAGCTTATGCTCAGATGGAAGTACAACACAACAAGAATTTGCCCCTGTTAAAGAACAAGAAACAAAAAATGAAATAATTATAACAAAATTTAATAATAGACTACAAGAACATGAATTAAAAGATAATAAAGACTTTGTTTGGGGAAATTATGATCCTAGTAACACTTCATTTATATCATCTCCCAAAAGCTTAGATGATATAACCAAAGATTTGTACGATACCACATTTGGTTCTAAAATTGATGGTAAAATCAATATAAAAGATTTAATGGAACTTGCTGGCGTAAAAGTAGAGGATATGCAAGCTGTAGTAAACCAAAATAAAGATATTTTAACAAAGTTAGAACCTGGACAAATAAGTAACAAATTAGCAAGAGCAGCAGATAGAGTACATGGTAGTTTATCGCAAAATTGTTTGTTAGGTGTGCAACATATATTTGCAAATGCAGGTTATGGCAATTATTTAGATGGAAGCAATGGATTATGGCCTCAAAAAATAGGTAATGGACCATATAATTCAGCATGCAATACAGATAAAACCCTAGAAAATACAGGAAGCTTTATAACCTTATCTGTTGAAAATAAAGCATGTGATACAAGTAAACAGTCTTTAGAAAATAAAGAAATGAGAGATTTTTGTAAAGAATTGCCAGCCGGAACAATTGTTATTTGCGATAATAAACTTCCAGATCAAATAGAAGGAAAAAGCTATAAAAGTTTAGTTAGACAATATGGTTCAGGTGGACCTGTGCATGGTCATGTAGCTGTAAAAGACAATAGAGGCGTCTTTAAAAGTGATGGCGTAGAACCTTTAGGACCTAATTTTGCAAGATATGGTGAAAAGGTCAGCTTTTCAATTCCTTTAGATACAAGTGTTTCAAAAGATATTGCATGCCAGTTCATAAAACAAGCTCAAATAAGAAAACATAAGGAATTAGAAGCAAATAATACAACTAAAAACAATTTCAAACAATATAATACAGTATTTACATTATATCAAAATAATATAAGGGGGTAATGTATGAGTATCAAAAACAATACATCTCATACAAAAAACTCTCTTTTTTTTGATATAATAGATGAAAGAAAAGATCTATCAGCTAATAGTTATTCTGTGATTTTTTTATCTGATATTCCCAAAGATATTGTTTTACCCTATGATAAATTTAATAACAGTCCTCGTTTAAAAGATAGTAGTTCTCAATATTTAGTTATAGATCAAAACCACATATATGAAATAGCTAAAAATCGTCAACAAAAGTTTGAAAGCAGAATAAGTTGGTATCAAGGTGTTAAAGAAAATCAAGAACAGCAAACTTCATTAAATGAGCAACAAATAGAGTTGGAAACAAGAAGAAATAATGAAGATAATAAAAAAGACATTGAAGATAAATTAAAAAATATAGAAGAGTTACGAAAAAAACTAAACAAAGAAAGATTGCAACTTGATAAAATGCAAAAAGAGGATAAAAGATCTATAGCCATAGAAGAGCTTATGGCAATAAGAAAATACAAATCTTATGATGAAAAATATCATCCATCAAAAACAACCAAACTTTCAAATAGAACAGAACGAAGTGCGTAATTATAAATCTATAAACAAAAAAAGAAATCTGTAATAGAACAGATTTCTTTTTTTTATTAGAGTTCTTTTTGCATAAATGCTTCAGAAGACAAAACAAAGTTCTCACCACCATAGGTAAAACAAATAGAAGAGTTACTAAAGTTATAAACTAAAAGAACTTTCTTTGTTTTGGTAAGATTCGTTCTAACAAATGCAATAACATCATCATTAGAAACAATATCAATGAATTCAATGTTTCCATGTTCATTAAATAGCGAGCTTTTGCGTTCCAAAATAAGTTTTCTTGTCTCATTAAGCATTGAGCCTTCAAAATCTTGATTAGAAACAGCAAGCTTGTATTGTTCTTCATCAGGTGTTAAAGCCATTTTGTAAGTAACATCATCTTTGTTATCGCTCATCGCAAAGCCTGCACGAGAAGCATCCCAAGGCATACCAAAGTTTCGCCAGATATCTTTGGGATCACATTCTTGATTTTTACACTTATCAAAGTTTTTAGGATTAGCTAATCCAAGTTCTTCACCTTGATAAATGCAAACACTTCCAGGAAGAGATAAGAGAAGATGCATAACCATCTTCTTTTTGTTTAAGGTTGGGTTGTCCTTAAACATACGAGATGCAACACGTTCCAAGTCATGATTACTGAAAGCCCAGTTAATCTTTTTTGCATAAGGTATGACATTTAAGTCATCTTTAACAGAGCTTTTGAAATCATGTATATCACCATTTAGAGCTCCAGTAAAAAACGCATCACAAGCACTATCATTAAATAATTTTCTAATGCGCTTAATATCACGTTTGCTCTTGTTATACCAATACTCTGCAAGGAGAGTCTTAGGTGTGTCATAAGAACAACAAAGCTCTTTTAAGCGGTTAAGAAAATCTTCTCCGCCTTTGGTGTTTACATCATAGAGACGATTTTGTTTTCCTTTGTTTTTTCCTGACTTGTAGACAGGATTATTTCGAAACAAAGGATCAGGAGCGTAGTGTGTTGCAGCATCCAAACGAAAACCATCAGCACCTAAGTCAAACCAGTGTTTAGCAATCTTCAAGATTTCATCTTGAACAACAGGGTTGTTAAGATTAAGGTTTGGCATAGTGTAGTCAAAGCTGTGCATGTAGAACTGCTGGCGCTTTTCATTCCACTCCCAAACAGTTTTGCCGTGAGAGTTCCAAATGGCTTCCCAGTTGTTTGGCAAAATAGGGTTTCCATCTTCATCAAAACCTTTGGCATCAACCCAAATAAAGTAATCTTTATAAGGTTCAACACAATCAATGCTTTTTTGAAACCAAGGATGGGTTTCTGCGCAATGGTTATATACTTGGTCAATGATGACACGAATTTTCTTTGAATGGTAAACATCACAAAGTTCTTTGAAGTCATCAAGATTGCCATACATAGGATCAATACCATAGTAATCAGTGATATCGTATCCAAAACCAGTAGCCCCCCAAGGATAAAATGGAGTAATCCAAATCGCATCAACATTAAGCGACGCTACATAATCAACCAATGCGGTAATACCTTTTAGGTTACCATAAGCCCCTTTGTAAGGATCAGACATACTTCCGGGAGCATAATTAAACGTAAGCGGGTAGATTTGATAAATCACCTCATTGTTTTTTGCATTCATAAAGTATAGAGATTAATAATTAAACATATTCATAAATTATCAAGCTCAAGCTACTTAAAGATAGATTTAAAGTCAATATCATAAAGGCATAAAAAATAAAAAAGCCTATCTTAAAAAGATAGGCTTTAAGTTTTAGTAATGTATCCAGACTACATTTTTTCTGCTAACTTTGTCACCTTTCCAGGCTTTGTGCCATAAAACAAGATAAAAAAGAGCCCAAAGCACAATAAACAAAATAGGAAAAACAACTAAAGGATGGTTGTATTCTCCACTAGCAACATAGGGTAAGCCAAACATGAAAAATACAAAAGCAATGACAAGAGGCCAAAAATACCACAACATTATGAACTTAATGATATTTTGCATAGTTTTGAAACCTTTTATAGCCTCGCTAGTTGGTCCATATAGAAACATCCCTTTTTCTTCAAAAACGTCAATTTCTTTAAGTCCACATTCTTTAGGTGTTTTACCATATTCGTTAACAAACAAATTGATTGCGTGCTCTCTTAATTTTTTTTCCATAAGCAACAAAATAATAAGTTAATAATCAAAAAAAACTATGCAAAACATAACATAATCAAAATAAAAATCAATACTTTTATGAAAAACGAAAAAAAAGTAAAAAAAGGTATTGCAATTAAAAATCTTTTGATTATAGTAAACGAAGTTTTGGTTATGGGTGCGTAGCTCAGTTGGTAGAGCAACTGACTCTTAATCAGTGGGTCTGGGGTTCGAACCCCCACGCGCCTACCATAACAAAAAGCCTCCGAAATCGGGGGCTTTTTTTGTTATGGCTAAGAAGCGTAAGGTGAGAACCCCAGAAGGTGGGGCTTGCAAGTTAAAAACAATTTGGGGAATTGTTTTTAACGAAAGCTATAGTAGATGTTAGCTTGTGTTTTGGTGAAAAACCAAATAAGCAAGCTCTACATCTAGCTTGTCCGAAGTGAAGTTAGGTTGTAGAAAACTACAACCTTACGAAACAAGCGACTACAAGCGAAAGGCGGGCGGAAGAACGCCGGTAAGCCAAAGGCTTATGAGCGCCCGTGCGAATAAGTGAAACGAATTCACTCCCCACGCGCTTAACCTTTAAAAACAAGCCTCTGTTTGCGGGGGCTTTTTTTGTGGTATAGGCAAAAAAGGTTTGAACCCCAGCTAAGAATAAAACTTTTAATAATTAAAACTTGCAAAATAAGTAAGTAAATATTATTTTCATAAAAAAATAAAAGGAGCTTATATGCAAGTATATAGAGTAGGTGGAGCAGTTAGAGACAAAATACTAAACAACCCATGTCAAGATAATGACTATGTCGTTGTTGGTTCAACTATAGAAGAAATGCTTTCATTAGGTTTTATAAAAGTTGGTAAATCATTCCCTGTATTTTTACACCCTAAAACCAAAGAAGAGTATGCTCTTGCAAGAAAAGATATCAAAATAGGCCCCACTCATAAAGATTTTAGATTTGAATTTACTCCGGATATAACATTAGAAGAAGATTCCTTAAGGCGAGATTTTACTTGCAACGCTATTTATGAAGATACAACAACAAAAGAATTAATAGATTATCACAACGGTATAGAAGACATAAAAAACAAGATCTTACGCCATATATCTAATCATTTTGTTGAAGATCCTTTAAGAGTTTTAAGAGCATGCAGGTTCTCAGCAACACTTAATTTTGATATAGCCCCAGAAACAATAGAACTTTGTAAGCAAATGATAAAAGATGGAGCCTTATCACATTTGAGTAAAACAAGAATTTTTCAAGAATTAGAAAAGGCATTAAGTTCACCATATTTTTATCGCTTTGTTGAGAATGCAAGAAAAATAGGTTTACTAAAAGAATTATTACCAGAAGTAGATAATTTATGGGCTGTTCCAGAAAGACAAGATTATCATCCCGAAAAAAATACAGGCTCACACACAATATTAGCCTTAAAAGCAGCCCAAAGCTCCGATTCTGTGGTTAATCTAACCATTTTGCTTCATGATGTAGGAAAAACTGTTACTAACAAAGAAAAATGGCCATCACATCACCATCATGAAGAACTAGGAATAAAACTTGCAAATAAGATATTAACGCGCTTAAATGCAACCAATATATATAAAGATTTTATACCTTTTACCATAAAAAATCATATGCTTTATCACAGCAACATAGATAGCGTATTAGATAATTTAATAAATGTTGCGATGACAATATCTAAAAATGCTTCCAAAGACTATCAAAACAGATTTTTAAACGTCCTAAAAGCAGATATGCTAGGAAGAGATATAAAAGATTTTTCAATTCAACTAAAACAATTTGAACAATTTTCTAATTGTTTATCAAAAATAATAACCATAACTAAACTATCTAAAACAAAGTTAATTCCTAATTTTTATGACCTAATAGAGCAATTAAAAGATAATAAAATAACCAAAGAAGAATTAAGTAAACTCGAAAGAAAAGCAATCAAAAAGATTGTTAAAGAAAATTATGTGTAAAAATTAATTTATACTTTAAAAAAAACAAAATACCTTTAAACTCTTAAAAGGAATATATTTTTTTAACTTAAATTATTTATGGTGTTGTTATGAAAAAATCGCTAAAAATCGCTTTATTTGTAACTGTTTCTTTGCCTGCAATTGCATTTGCTACAGATATATCAACAGATACATCTTCAAAAACTTATACTTTAGATGAAAGCCTTAGCGATACATATAAATTAAAAGAAACAGAAAAAACACCATCAGAAGTTTCAAATGAAACATCAAATGAAACACCAAAAGAAGAAATCGTTGATGAAAATGCACCTCAAATAATAAAAGAAGAAATTAATGGCGGTTTTATTGAAAAATTAGTTACAAAAGATGGACTAGTTTTAGCGGAAAAGAAAATCATAAATAATGAAATAACTGAACGTGTTTTGTATGAATATTATCCAAGTGGCAGTGTTTCTAGAAAAATTATATCTACAGGAATAGGTGATAGTTTTTATGCAGAAAACTATTATCCAAATGGTAAAAAATCATCTTCAGCGACATATATAAATGAAAATAATAAGCTAGGTATAGAAAAAATATATGATAATAATGGCGTTTTGCGCCAAGAAGTTCCTTGGGTTGAAATAAAAGAAAAAATAAATAGCAATACTCCTAGAATAAGTAAACGTTTTGGGGGGATAAATACATACTATCCAAATGGTAAAATAGCCGCAACATTTAGTGTTGGAAAAGAAGGTAAAAACGTTTTCTTTGATATAAATGGTAAAGTTGTAAAAGAAATTGAAAATGCGGAGATTTTAAGTTTCTCTGACGAATTAACAAAAGAAGATTGCAAAGATGTTGTTGTAGAATTAAGTCTAGAAGAATTAGTTGATTTGTATGAAGATGAAGGGGATATCTCATATAACAAATGTGGTTTGCCATATAGAGAGAATTTTGTATATGAAGTAAACACTCAAAGAGGTCGCAATAACATTAAATATAGCTATGACGAAAAAGGTATGCTTCGTCGTATAACTCAATATACAAATGGCGCCAAAAATGGTTTTACTAAAAAGTTTGATAGTTCAGGTAATTTAACTGCAGAGATTCCATATAAAAAAGGTTTAAAAGATGGATTTGCAAATGGTTATTTCCCAACAAAGAAAACAGCATTTAGAAAAAAATATGAAAATGGAAAAGTTGTAGATAGTTTGACTTGTTATTTCCCAACAGGAGAGGTTGCTGCAACCATTCCTTATGTAAATGGTTTAAAAGAGGGAACAGCCGTTATTTCAAGTCCAAATAAAACAGAAATAACATTTAAACAAGGAAAAATTGTAAATAAAGAAGAAAAGAAAGACAGAATACAAAAATCATTATTAAATATGCTTCCAACTAAAGAGCAGAAATGTCTAAAAATAGATAGTAAAAAAGAAGAATTATTACTAGATATAGAAGCACAAAGCAGTGCTATAGTAAATTCTATGAATATAACTCCAATTAAAGAGTGTGAAGATCCTTCATCTTTTAAATTAGAGAATAGTAAATATACTTGTTACAAAGATGGTAAATTAAGAGCCCAATATTCACCATTGTTCAAAAAGGGTAGATATGCTAATATTACCTATAATAATGAAAATCAGAAAAAACAATACACAGTGTATTACAATAATCATAAGCGCCAAGGCCTAGCAACAGAGTTTGATGGTCAAAAAATTATCAAAGAAATAGCTTATGATAAGGGAAATGTTGTAGATAATAATGTAACATACTATCCAAATGGTGTAGTAAAAGAGTTTTTTGCAAATCTTGTCGAAGATAATCAAAAAGTAATCAATAGCTATGACGAAAAAGCAAATCTAATGTTTAGCTTAAGTTATGATAACAATGAGCGTCAACAAGCATTTTTATCAAAAGAAGAACAAAATAAAAATGTATATGTAAGATTTTACGAGGATAAGTTAGATAATATAAGAGAAGTAAATAAAGAAAATCCTCTAAGCTTTATTGAATACAATCTAAACCTAAAAGAATATGCTGTTTATAAAGATGGCGCATTAGTTAAAGTTGGTAAAATCTGTAATGATGAAAAATCAAATCTAAATTTTGATAAAAATCCAACAATTCCACCAGTAATTAAAGCCGAAGATGCACCACTAGTTGAAGGTTTAGAAGAATTAGAAAAAGAAATAGATGCAATTAAAGAAGAAACTAAAAAATCAGGAGATGCACCAAAAGAAGAATTAAAGGTTGAAAATGCTATTCTTCCAAATCAAGAAGATAAAAAAGCTCAAGAGCTAGCAAGCTTAAATATCGGCCCTGTTGCAAAACCAGATATAACAAACCTTGCAGATGTTGTTGCAAAAGAAACAGTTGCACTAGCTGACAATAAAACAGAGGTTGAAGCTTCTTCTAAAACTGAAAAAATGTACTATCCAAATGGCAATTTAAGAAAAATTATAAAAACCAAAGGTTCAAGAACAGAAGAAGTTAAAGAATATTCTAAAACAGGGTTATTATTAACTGATACAATTTATAAAGAAGATAATATTGTTATTGAAAAATATTTTGGTACCGGAGAAATTCGTCGCAAAACCAATAAAAACTATAGCGATAATGCTGTAATGGCCTTTATCTCTAGACTAGATTTTTATAATGCAGGAACCCCAAGATATGAAATAAATAGAACCAAAGATACACTTCTATTTAGCGATAAAGAATATTATCCAGATAATATCTTGAAAAAAGAAAGCTCTCAGACAGCTCCACTTGTCTTAACAACAACAGAGTACTCAAAAGAGGGTAAAATACTAACTAAAACTAAAGCGCTAGGAGCAAATGTTTTAGTAGAAGAATATAATGATGATAATTCATTAAAATCCTTTAGCCTAAATGGGGAAATAATGCCAGATAACCTCAAAGATAAAAGGGATGATTTGTTAAAAGATAATGCCAAAACATATGGCGAAGGTGGGGCATTAGTATCTGAATTTAAAGAGACTCAAAACTCTAATATATTAAATGAATATTGGCCATCAGGAAAATTAAAAACAGAAATAGTTTTCTATAACAATGGCGAAATAAGTGTAAAATCATTTGATAAGAATAATAATTTAGAAAAATTTGCGTACCTTGCACCAGATGGAAAGCTTCATCTTCAAAAACCAGAAGTAAGGATCATACCATCTTATCGTGAACGCTATTGGGTTGATTATAATAATCCAAACTGGATAGAAAATAATGAAAAATACTCAATAACATCAATTGTTCGTCTAAATCTAGATACAGCAGCTTATATTTTAGCAGAACTAGAAATAGAAGTTCCAGAAATGTTAAAGAAAGTATATGATCATTATAAACAATAAGAAAAAGCCCTCTAAAAAGAGGGCTTTTTAATAAGTAAAATACCTTAAAAAGTTTCCCAATGTACTTTATCTTTATTAAGTCTATCATGAGGAACTTTTGGTGTTTCATCAGGATAGCCAATAGTAATAATAGCAATAGGTAACATTGTTTCAGGCATATTAAATTTTTCTCTTAAGCTATCAATTACTGCAGGCATTGGCGCTGCACCACAAAAACAAGCTCCTAAACCTTTTGCATGACAAGCCAAAAGCAAATTTTGTGCCGCCAAAGCTCCATCAATTTGGGCAAAATTCCATCCTTCTTTAGGGCGATTGAAACTTTCTTCCATATCAGCACAAAGAATAATAGCGCAAGCAGCATCTTTTGCAAAAGAAGTCCAAGGTTGAAAAGAACGGAAGTCTGCTAATGTTTCCTTGTTCTCAACAACAACATAGTGCCAAGGTTGCTTATTATGTGCAGATGGAGCATAACTTGCAGCTCTAATAAGGTCATATATTTCATCTTTTGTTAATGTTTTTTCTGGATTATATTTTCTAATAGAGCGACGACTTAAAAGTCCTTCGTATAATTCCATTTTTTATCTCCTAAAATTAATTAACGTTCTTTTGCATATCATTAATACGAGGCAAAACAAGATGTTCAATTAAAAAAGAAAAAATCTCTTCAGCTTTTTTATCCATATTAACGATAACATTAAAAATATTGTCATCAACATTATCTAGTTTAGATAACTTTTGTGCTAGCATGTAGTATGCTTCTGCTAAATCAGATAAAGAATTAATCAATTCTGCTGCAAAATTTGGGATATCAAGTTTATCTAAACCGCCCCAAAATCCTTCAACAAAACCACACTCAATTTGACGACTTCTGTGGTTGCAAAGCAATATTAAGTCTTCTTTGCGACCTTTTTTTGCCTTTGGTAATTTAAGATTGTTTAGGGATATATCCTTAAACATTTCGTCCCATAACCCCATGAAAAACTTAAAAAACAAATTAGCTTCATCTTTAGTTTGTAAACGAGGTTGTTTATTTTCTTCAAAAAAAGAAGATATAACATCTGTTGGTCTTAAATCTGTATTTGGAGAACATATTGCCCCAGCAAATTTAAGTTTAACTTCAAAAATATCAGTAGGGCAATTATAATGTTCTAAAAATTTTTTGAACTTATCATCCCCAATATATACATTTTCACTTTGCATTTTAATTCAACTTCATATATAGTTATACTATTAAACACGTTCAAATATTATAGGGAGTTTTACAAATTGTCTACAATTAAATTATTTTTGTTATTTTTTATGCTTGCTTTTGTAGGAGCGTGCTCTCAAGTAATGCCTTTTGAAGATAGACGCAGAGAGCCAGGAACTGAATATATTTATGTTGGTTCATCAAAGCCTCAAGCTCCAGTTATTTGCTATAATTCATTGTTTTATAACAAAGAAGAAATAAAAGATATGGCAGATAAATTATGCCATGCAAATGATGAAAATACAAAAGCAGAGCTAGTAAATACAGAATATTTTTCTTGTCGTTTGTTAGTCCCTACAAAAGCTTACTATAAATGTGTTAAATAATTAACACAAAAAAAGGAGGTCTAAGATGAATATATACATTTTTGATATGGATGGAACTCTAACTCCTGCTCGTCAATCAATGACCAAAGATTTTAGTCATAGATTTCTTCCATGGTTAAAAGCTCATTTAGCATATATTGCTGCAGGGTCAAACTACGAAAAAGTAACAGAGCAATTACCTCCTGACATAGTCTCATCATTTAGTGGTATATATAGTTCAATGGGAAATGTATATCATCAAAAATCAAAAGAAATATATCGCCATAACATAAAGCTAAAAAAGGAAATGCTTCAAGCATTAGAGCGTTATCGCAAATCAACATCTTATAACGGAAAGCTTTATAGTAATTATATGGAGCTTCGCCCTGGTATGTTAAACTTTAGTATCTTAGGTCGAAATTGTCCTTTTTCTGAGCGAGAAAAATACTATGAATGGGATAAAACAAATAAGGAAAGAGAACGTATCGCTAAAGAAATGAATGAAAATTTTCCTGAATATGATTTCAGCTTAGGTGGAAAAATATCAATAGATATAGTAACTAAAGGATGCGGAAAAGAGCAAATAGCCCACCTAATTAGGGAACGCCACCCCAATGATAAAATAATATTTATAGGCGATAGGGTAGAAAAAGGCGGTAACGACTATTCATTGGCAGAAGCTTTAACAGGTATGGAAAATACAGAAGTTGTCGCAGTAAATAGTCCAGAAGATGTTTTAAAATATTTGAAAATATAAATAAAACGCCCCTCATCAAAAGAAGAGGGGCGTAAAATCATAAGTTTGAAATGTACCTATCAAGCAAGTACTTAAGCAAGTGCTTTTGACCATGCATATATTCCAACATGCTCTTAAAGTACATAAACTTTTCAGGGCTGAGGTCTTCATCCTTAGGAGTCTTGTTAATTGCGTTGTAGACTTTGTAATCCATGTTATCACTAGGGGTAAAAGGATCTACAACAAACAAGTTCTTTTCATCTCTAAATGTAAGGAACTTATTGTTGACAATGACAGGAGTAGATGGACAATTTGCAAGAACATTGTACGAAGTACAAGATGTCGGGCTTGAATAGCAATAGCAAGCTATGCTAGAGTTTTCGGTATATAACCGATAATTGTCCTTATCATAAAACGCTATAAAATCACTAAATCTCTCTTTGTGAGAGAAACAATCGAAAATTTTATGACCGTCAATGACATAAAACCTGTCATACATCTTAACATCAACTGAAGAAACGTTTTTGATAAACTTACATTTTTTGTTATATAAGCTTATCTTGCCATTCTTAGCAAAAACAAAGAAGTCTCCATTTAAAAGGAAGATGACTTTAGATAAATCATCAACGATATGAAGCTCGTTGAAGTTTTTATCATAAAGCTTTACAAGACCATTTTTGAAATTTACGGCGACAAGTCCTTCAGGGGTGTCATACATAGAAGCAATGTCGTCGTAAAGACCTACGTAGAACAATTTTGATAAATCAAATCTGTGGGCTTTCGATAAGTAACATTTGTTCGCACATCTAACGGCTAGTGTATTATACCTAAAGAAGAACCTGTTAACAAGGCTAAACCCTGTGGTATAATGTCTGTATCCATCTTTGTTTCTTGTCGCAACTACGTTTGAAAATTTTTGTTTATCAAACGCATAAATACCCATCAATTTTCCACAAGGAGAGAACAAACCAACTTCGCCTTCGTAGTTGTCAATATCGCCAATGCCTATCAACATATAACCACTATTAAGATACGCCATAAAAGAAATGTTTCTCATAATGGGATAAAGAGAAGAGCCATCGTAAATACCGGCCAGGCGTTTGTCATCGCCAATCGCGTAGATAACACCATTAGGAAGGATGTTGACATAGGTTGAAGTGTTATCAATTTTGCTTAACACCTCCCAATAGTAATCAAGATTACTATTTTCATAATTTTTTACATCAAAAGATTTTAGCATACATACATAATTTTTTAATAATACATTCTTGGACTTTTAATATACATAAAAGAGATTTTTTGTCAATAAAAAAAGTCTGCTAAAAAGCAGACTTTTAGAAAGAAACTAACAACTAGGGTATTGCTTGAGCAATTCTAGATGAAAGGTATTGGTTCTTTGCTGTAAGGATAGCACATTCATGATGCTTAAGTCCCAAGTCGATGAAAAGAGGGTGGAACATACCATTGTTGAAGAAAACAAACAGAATGTCTTCCTCCACAATAAAGAATTTACCTTTATTGTTAGGGTAAAAACCCTTACCATCTTTGTTTTGGATAACATAAGGATAAACCTTCGTTCCACCAGTACTTACAAGTGCTTCCTCTTTATACTCAGAGAATAAAACACCATTTTCGCATTGAGCAATAAGCGCATTCTCAAAGATAACTGCAAAATCACCTAAAGGTTTGATGCCTTCATAATTTTGAGAATGCAATAATACATCAGGAGTTTCCAAACAGAATGGAGCTTCATAGCTTACAAGATTTGTGCCAAGAGCATTTTTTAGTCTCATAATAGCTCTTTTGTCAGCCAAAAAGGTTATGTTTGCAACATCACTAAGAAGATGTTGAGCCTTCGCATCTACATAAATCACTGCTTTTTTGTCAATGTAGTTTGAGTAAGGGTTGAAAGCAACATTACCAAAACTATCACCTTGAATAAGTCTTATAGCATAGTATGAAAAATCAATATCAACTTTAACAAGTCTAAATTGCTCTTCATTAAAGCTACTCAAGACAAAACAAGAATTATGTGATGATCCAACAGTTGTTCTATGAACAAATATAGATGCGCCACCATTGGTAACAAAGCAACTATATGTATGTGCATCTTCAAGAGGAATAAATTGTACCTCAACACCATTCTTATAAACCTTAAATCCGGTTTTAGCTAATGATGAAATGTCTTTCACAACAACAACGCTACAAGCAGGTAAAATGTACACCAAATCTGGCTCATCAAAAGTTTGTAAAAGCTTGCAATCCTTGTCGTAAATGTAAATAATTCCTTTTCCTATGTACTCATTGTCATAAATGGCAAAGCCACCATCTTGGAAGAAATAAATTTGAGAACAAACCCCAAAAGTATGACTTCCAAAAAAATCATAATACTGTTTTAGGTCAATCATAATAGTTGTAATTTATTTAATTAAACAAAATAATTTTTTTAATGCAACATAAGTACTTTAAAATTTATTTTTTGTCAATAAAAAAAGCCCCACAATAAATGGGGCTTTAATTTAGATAGAACGAGGAGTGTTGTTCATCAGCATATCCCTAAGTCTTTTGTAATAAAGGATATTATCACCAAAGTCTGCCCTGTTTTCACTAAACAGGAATGGGAAGAAAGTGTTTTGACTATAAACTACAATCAGGTCATTGTGAAAACGAGCTCCTGCCATGTGATGCAGTTTTCTACCATTTAGCATGCGACCTGTTCCGTATTTGTTGGAAGTTATGTATTTTGTAAAAACAGTCCCTCCACAACCAACATCAACGATGTCATCGTTGTAGTCAGCAACAATAGCTCCCATATTTCCAATTCCTGCATTGATGATAAATTTATCCTCAAACACAGCATAATTAGATGATAATGGCTTTATTCCCCATATATCTTCAGATACGCAGATTGGTTCTCTATACCGAGTATACAAGGTGGAATTTTCTACAGTATGAACGATATAAGAGCCATTTCCGATAACATCAATTTTCAGGCTATCACCAGAATAAAGCAAATGACCTTTCCATTTGTAGATTCTTGGCGATTTAGCTATATCAACAAACGAAATAGCAAAAACCTCACCATCATAAGATGATTCCATTTGTGATATCATGTTATCAAATACAATGTTGAATTTCTGAAATCCGCAATTGTCAAGCATATATATAGCTTGCGTCATTTTTGAATTAGGCTCGCATATAGCGATAAGAGGACCAGAAGATATAACTTTTGTATTTTCAGAAATAGGGATTTCTACTCTCTTTTTGTAAATATTGTCGCCATTAGCAACAATCGCAACTTTGTCATGCTCAACAGAAATCACAATACCGTTTGATAGTACACGCAAATCACTACCCAAAATAGTAGTAATGCGCTTGCAGAAAGCACTCCTAAACTCTATTGAGTCTTTTTTACAAATGGCAAAAGAGCCATCCTTAAAAAACTCAACAGTAGTATCTTTGTCAAATGTTCTTTGAGCAAAGAACTGCCGATACAATCTTAGATCAGTCATAATTATATAAATTTAATAGTTTAACAGAATTCTTTTTAAAACGACACAACTTTATCACAAAAAAAATATTTTGTCAATAAACAGGTAAAAAAAAGCAGGGCGAAAACCCTGCTTATAAAATCGGATAAAATCCTTATTATCTTGAGTAGAACTCGATAACCAAGTTTGGTTCCATCATACATGGGTAAGGAACATCATCAAACTTAGGAACAAATGTGTATTTAGCTGTTAATTTACCAGCGTCAACTTCCATATAAGAAGGGAAGTCACGTGTTTGAGTTTGAATAGCAGCTAATACAACAGCCAAGTTCTTAGATTTTTCACGAACTTCGATAACATCACCTGGTTTAACAATGTAAGAAGGGATGTTAACTTTTTTGCCATTAACTGTAACATGACCGTGGTTAACAAATTGACGAGCTGCAAATACTGTTGGAACAAATTTAGCTTTGTAAACTAAGTTGTCTAAACGAGATTCTAATAAACCGATTAAGTTTTCAGCAGCATCACCACGTCTTCTAATAGCTTCTTCATAGTATTTATAGAATTGCTTTTCAGAAATGTTACCATAGTAAACTTTTAATCTTTGTTTTGCATATAATTGTTCACCATAGTCTGTAGTCTTTTTTCTTCTTTGACCGTGTTGACCAGGTGCATAGTTTCTTTTTAGAATAGGGCTGTTTGGATCACCCCAAAGGTTGTGACCATAGCGACGGCTATTCTTTTTCTTTGCATTAACAATACTTTTCATTTATAAAATCCTTCAAATTTAATTTATTTATTTGTTGTCCCGATAGTTTTGTCTTAAAAGCTAAGGCTGTTCATAATATTTCCTAACCAAAGTTAATGTTATTCATAATATTTCCTAACCATAGCTAACGCAAACGGGGTATTTGCTACCCTCTTTCTCGGAAGTGAGCATAACATACTTACATTTTTTTTATTTTGCAAGTATTTTTTTCATATTAATAGAAGTTTTTTGCGATTTTTGAAAGAATTGGCTCATTAACTTCTTGTAGTACACCAGCTTTAAGTCTAAACTGCTTATTCATTCTTGTTGCAAGCTCCATATTGTGAGTTGCAATAAGAGCTGCAAGTCCTGTTTCTTTAATAATATCAAGAAGGGCAACAAATACTTCTTCTGCTGTATTTGGGTCAAGATTTCCAGTTGGTTCATCTGCAAGTAATAGCTTAGGGTTGTTAGCAAGAGCTCTTGCAATTGCAACACGTTGTTGCTCTCCACCAGATAGTTCAGCTGGTCTGTGGTTTAGTCTATGAGATAAATGCATTTTTTCAAGTAACATAACAGCTCTATCTTTAGCATCACTTTTATTTTTTCCGCTAATAAGCATTGGAAGCATTACATTTTCAAGTGCGCTAAAATCACCAAGTAAATTGTGATATTGATACACAAAACCAATGTAATCTCTTCTTAAAGCAGTTCTAACATCATCATTTTGCTTTTCAATATTTTTACCATTAATTATAACTTTACCGCTTGTTGGTTTATCTAAAAGGCCTGCAATTTGTAATAAAGTAGATTTACCAGAGCCAGATTGGCCTACAAGACCAATAACCTCTTGAGGCTTAATCTCTAAATTAACACCAGACAAAACTTCTAAGTTTTGTTTTCCTTGTTTGTAGGTTTTTATTACATTTTTTAGTTCTAATACACTACTCATAACGCAAAGCCTCCACAGGATCCATTTTTGCTGCTCTATATGCAGGATAAATAGTTGCAATAAATGACAATAATAAAGAAATTAATGCAACACTAACAACAACATCAGTTTCAACCTTTGCAGGAAGCTTAGATAAGAAATAAATTTCAGCAGAAAATAAATCTCTTCCAGCAAGAGTTTGCAAAAATTGGCGAATATTTTCAATATTGTCACAGAACAATAATCCTAAAATTACCCCAAATATTGTACCAATAACACCGATAAATGCTCCATCTATAACAAAAATTCTAACAATTGCCCCCTTTGTTGCCCCCATTGTTCTAAGAACAGCAATGTCTCTTGCTTTATCCTTAACAAGCATAATAAGGCCAGTAATAATGTTGAAAGCGGCAACAAGTATAATGAGTGTTAAAACAATAAACATAACGTTTCTTTCTACATCAATTGCATTAAAAAATGCAGAATTTGTTTGTCTGTAGTCATAAATAAATGCTCTGTTTCCAGAAGATTCTATAGCTGTTCTTATAAGCTCACGAGTATGATCAATATCTGCATCATCTCTAATGCTAACATCAATTGATGTAACCCCATCACCAAGAGAGAAAAACTTTTGAGCAGCCTCTAATGGCATAAATACAAAGTTTGCATCATATTCATACATGCCAAAATTAAAAGTACCTGCAACTTTATAACTTTTCATCCTTGGAACAGAGCCAAATAATGTAATTTTTCCTTGAGGAGATAAAAGTGTTATCTCATCACCCTCCATAACGCCGAGTTTGTTTGCAAGTTTGTAGCCAAGAACAATTGTATCGCCTTTAAAAAAATTCAAATCAAAATCTTTAAAACCATCACGAAGGATTTGCTTTTTTTGGATATCATTTGCATTAATACCTCTAACCATTACACCTTCAGCACTATTGCCTGCAGTTGCTAATAGTTGTTTTTCAATAAGAGGAATTGCAATATTAACACCATTTACCTTTTCTTCTAAATTTTTTACGGCTTCTTTGTAGTTGTTAAATGGTATATTTCTAACGCTTGAAATACTAATATGACCATTAATACCTAAAATTCTATCAAGTAACTCAGCTTTAAAACCATTCATAACAGATGTTACGATAATAAGGGTAGCAACACCTAGTGCAATACCAATTCCTGCAAAAGAGGTAATAACAGAAATAAAACCTTCTTTCCTTTTTGCTCGCAAATATCTTGCAGCAACAATACTCTCAAACAATGAAAACATATTTATACTCCTTTTGCATAAGAATATATTCACTATATGATTATTCAAGTATGAACAAGAAACTCTCCACAAAAAAGAAAGGTGTGTAATTAAACACACCTTTCCGCACAATAAACCCTTCCTGTTATAAAATAAACATCAAAGATGCTTATTTTTCTTTACAAACCATCTCCTTTATCGTGTCTCGATTTTTGGGGAGACTTAAGGAAAGATGAGTCTGTGTTCTCATGAGCATTCTTTGCCTTCTTAGCTCCTCTTGAGTGACCTAAAATATCACCGGTAACACGAGGAAGATAATCATGTAGACAATAGCCATTACAAAGAGAAACTCTCTTGAGTTCGTTTGTTATGTTGTTTGTAAACTTAACAGCGATTACATTCTTACCATATTCATCATCAGTAAGATGCAAAACAGAAGACTCTTCATCACACAAAAAATATGCTTCAGCATACCAACCTTTCTTAGGAACAAAATGGACAACTGCTTTTTTATCAATGTCCAAATAACACCACAGAGAATTTACTTTGCCTCCGTTGTTTAATATTCTTAAGTAACGTTTGATGATATCGATAGAAGTATCGCAAGATGCATCAAACAAATTACAGTCTTCTGTAATTGATGCAAACTGTGTAACATCGTCGATATGTTTACACAAACAACCTTTTTCAAGGATGGTATGAAGCTTCATAAGAGGATAAGGGCAACCATGAATGAAATCTATAAAGTTTTTGGCGCTCTTAGCTTCTTTACTCTGAATAAGTTTTTTAAAAACCATTTCACTACTTGACCATAAAGCGGTCATAACATTTTTTTTCTCCATAAAAATACTTTGTTAAACATAAAAATTCGAATTCGAGAGAAATCATACGTTAAATATTTTTTTTGTCAATAATTTAAATAAAAAAAAGGCTGTATATAAAACACAGCCTCTAAAAATCAATTAAAACATTATAATTCATTAATATCTTTTGCTATATTATATGACAACTTTCCAATTAAAGTATTTAACGCTGGAATATATTCATCATATTTTCTTTTAATTTTTATTGTATCATTAAATTTATTTTTTACCAAAATTTTATTGTTTTTATCTCTTATCTCATAAGATGCTTTTAATGTTGCTTTTTCTTTAAGTCTTCCATTTAATTCTAAAATATCAATACTTACACTATATTTATAATTGTTTCTAAGAACAGAAGGGCGCTCTATTTTTGCATTTGGCAAGATAGAACTTAAATTTTCATTTATAGTGGCATAAATCATTTTATCAAGACCAGTTGCCCATCTATTAAACTCATCAATGTTTACTTCAAAGTCCTTTTTTCCTAAAGTTACAATTTGAGGTCTTGTAATCAAAGAAGGAAGTGTAATTGCTTTAAGTGAAATTGTATCTTTCACATTTTCAATTTGTGGGGCTAAATTATCTATTGCAACAGTTTGATAAAAATTAGGACTACGGCTACAGCAAGCTGTTAAGAATATCCCCATTAAAATGGCTATAATTTTTTTCATCTTAGTATTCCTTTCCTGTAATAATAGAATTAGGGTACATTTGCAAATAATCTGTAAGATTTTTCATTGATTGAGCAGCCGAATTAAAACTTTCAATCATTGCTTCGATATTTTCAGCATTATTTTCAACCAAATTATCAAAGTTTTGTGCTGCATTGCCAAGTTCCTTAACCATTTTTGCTGTGTTACCTTTATTTTCTTTTAAAATTTCATCTAAAGTTCCAAATGTGTCATCCATTTTTCTAAGCAAAGGAGGAAGACTTTTGTTTAGAGCTTTGGTTATGTGATGAACATCTTGTGCAATTTTTGCAACAGGCATAACTTTTAAGCTCTTTGAAATCTCAGCAAATGGCGAATCAATAGTAGGAATTTCATTTTCATCATCAGCTTCTTTATGTAAAATAATTGGAGTATTTGGATACATATCAAGTTCAATAAGCAATTGTCCTGTTATAACAGAATTTACAGCAAGTTGTGCTCTAAGACCATGCTCAATAAATATAGTAAGCATTTCTTTTTCATTTTCTGTACTAGTAATTAATTTTTTTCCTTTATAAATTTTAGCATAAACAGGTGTTAAAAATTTCATATTATTAAGATTAACATCTAATTCAATATTAGTAACCTCACCAATTTTTACCCCTTTAAATAAAACTGGAGCACCAACATCAAGCCCTTTAACAGACTCATCAAAATACATAACAACAGTTGCTTCATTATTAGAAAACTTTGATTTAAAAAAGTAACCCAAAATTATAACAGCCAAAAGTGCAGCAAGAGTAATAAAAATGCCAATCATTTTCATATTTGGTTGTTTTACCATTATTTTGCTCCTCTAGTTAAAAAGTCTTTTATTTTTTCGTTAGGAGGATTTCTTAAAAGCTCTCTAGGATTTCCTCTGCCAATAATATTTTTTGCATCTCTATCTAAAAAAATAGAATTATTTCCAATAGAAAAGATTGATGCGAGCTCATGTGTTACCACAACAAAAGTCATATTAAGTTTTTGATTGAGCTCTAAAATCAAATCATCTAATTGTTTAGAGCTTATCGGATCAAGTCCAGCAGAAGGCTCATCACAATAAACAATTTTAGGGTCAAGCGCAATCGCTCTAGCAAGAGCTGCTCTTTTTTTCATACCGCCAGAAATTTCAGAAGGATAAAAATCGTCAAAACCACCCAATCCAACAAGCGATAATTTATATGATGCAAGTTCAGATATTTCTTTTGAGCTATAAGAACTATACAATTCTAAAGGCATCATAACATTTTCTTTTAAGCTCATAGATGAAAACAAAGCGCCACTTTGGTATAACACACCAAAGTTTTTCATTATTTCTTTTTTTTCTTCAAAGCCTGCGCTTAAAAATTCTTTATCATCAATAAAAACATTACCTTTAGAGGGTATGACAAGTCCAGTTAGTACTTTTAATAAGCTACTTTTGCCACAGCCACTTGCTCCCATTATAATAAAAACATCTTTTTTATTAACATTAAAACTCAAATTATCAAATAAAACAAAATCATCATATTGTACAATAAGGTCATTAACTTTTATGATTTCTTTTATCATAATCCAATAACCTCCAATAAAATAGTGATAATTCCTGTGGCAACAATCATCCAAATAAGTGCTGAAACAACAGCATTTGTTGTTGCATTTCCTACGCTATCAGCATTTCGGCCGGCATTAATTCCTTCATAACATCCGCAAATAGCAATAATTATACCATAAACAAAACTATGAAATATTCCAATTAATATATTACTTAAGCTAAGAGCCTTAAAAGCATAATCAAAATAACTGCTAGATGAAATATTTAAAAATCCAATACCAACAACAGCGCCTCCAAATATTCCCAAAATATCAGCAAGTAAAGTTAAAAAAGGAATAACCATAACAAGTGAAATAATTCTAGGTGCAACCAAATATTCATAAATGTTTATACCTAAAGTCTTTAATGCATCAATTTCTTCATTTGATTGCATTGTGCCAAGGGTTGCAGCATATGATGAGCCAGTTCTACCCGCCATTACAATTCCAACCATAATAGCCGCCATTATTCTAGTCATACCAATGCTAACCATACTAGCAACATAAATTCCAGCGCCAAAACTTTTTAATTGTATTGCACCAATAAAAGCAACAATTAATCCAACTAAAAAACTAACTAAAGCTACAATTCCAACAGCTTTATAACTGCAATCTTCAAAAATAAACCAAAAATCTTTTTTTCTATAAACAGCCATTCCATTTAGAAAATGTTTAATAGAAGAAAATGAATTAAAGATAAAATCAAAAGCTTTTTTCACATTTTTATATATATCATAAGACCATAACCCAATTTTCTCAAAAAAAGAAGGTTTTGAAATATTTGCATCTAAAGGAGGTAAGTTGCCAGTCTTTTTTAATGAAAGCAAAAGCATTTCTTTTATTTGATTTGGAATACTTTCTATATCAATACTAAAACCTTCTTTTCTTAATGTATTAATCAATGAATATATTTTAGCACCAAGAAGAGATGTGTACTCAATATTACTATCATGTATTTTTATATATATTTTTTTATTAGCCCCAAGTTTCCAGCGTTCAATTACTTTATAGTTATCTTGAGATAATTCAAAAAAAGTATTCCCTTTATTAGAAAGAGATACAACATGCATGCCATTTAATTCAACAAACTCAATTTTCATCATTTATTTATTTTTTTAATAAGATGTTTGTTTTTACTTAATTGTATTAAAAAACACCTAGTGACTGTTTACATACATTAGCAGCAGCTTCATTTGCTATTTCGTGAGCTTCATCTTGAGATTTACCAGCTAAGATTGCACCCAAAAAAGAGCCAGCAAAGGCATTTCCAGCACCAAAAGCAAAGGCTTGATGTAATCTAGTATTTTTTTTAATAGTAAGATTATCTTCTTCGCCCCAAATTTTACTTTCTCTAGCACCATCATTTAAAATAAGATATTTTAGTTCGTAGGTCTTTTTTAATTTAAGACAAATATCATCAACACTACCTCTCAAATTTAAAAGAGAACGTAGTATTTTTAATTCATCTAAATTCATCTTTAATATATTAGCTCTTTTTAGTAATTCTATAATAAGTTCTTTAGTATAGTAATTTTGTCTTAAATTTATATCAAAAAATTTATATTGAACGTTTGTTGCAATATCAATTAAATCTAATATAGTCCCCATAGAATAAGGTCTTCTTGATGCGAGTGTACCAAAATAAATGGCATCTGCTTTTTGGGTTATATTTTCAGCATTGTTGGTATAAGGGATATAATCCCATGCAGCATTTTCTAAAATATGTGCAATGTATCCTTCTCCACCTTTAAAAATCAACACTCTACCGGTAGGATAGGGGGTAATAGCAAGCACAGGAGTAATATTAAATTTATTTAACTCACTAACAACTTCACGTCCTAAGTCATCAGCACCTATAGCACTAATTAAATAGACGTCTCCACCAAATCTAGAAGCATAGTTTAAAAAATCAGATGGAGCACCACCAAGTTTTCTACTATCAGGTAAGATATCATAAACAACTTCACCAATTCCAACAATTTGTGGCTTTTTCATATTCGTAGACCCGTTAAATGTTAATAAAGCATTAACAAGAATGTACAAGTCTTTTTCTCATAAGTCAATAGTCTAAATATTTATTCAAACGTAAATCCAAACTATCTTTTATAAGTTTTTTTGCTTTGGCTTTAGGTATTTTACATAATGAAACAGTATTGCCAGTTCTATATATTGAGTTGTAATCTTTACAGTCTCCGCCAACAGAATCATATATAGATAAAACTAGAACAATGTCATTTGGTTCTTTGTAATATAAATCAATATTTCTTAGCAAAGTTGGTTTTCTAAGTATTTCTCCTCTTGCTCCAACGGCTAAGATGCATTGGTGGTTTGGTAAATAATATTCACAAAAAAGATTTGAATTATCTAAAGTCAATATAGTTACATTGGGTGATACATATTTGTTAATGTCTTCTGCAACATTTTTATATTCTTTATCAAAAAATACGGCCTTCATGTCACAGTAAGTAAAAGAGAAACCAACAATCAAAACAAGTAAAAATGCCTTTTTTATATTGTTTAAGTAAGAAATTACAATAGCCCCTGCAAAGTACCAAATAAGAGAAAATATCTTAAGATAACGAGCTGTAACCATTGGTCTAATAGCATAAGATAGTATTATAAGCAAAATATAACTTAAGAAAAATGTTGTAAAAGCAACAATAAAAGTACGTCTAAGTCTATGAGAAAAAAGTTTCGTATTAAAAATACCACTCAAAACAATAAAACTAAAAATTGTAGCACAAAAATCTGTCGCAACAAAAAATATAGATTGAAATATATCAGGCTGGAGAGGAGATGTAAAATATCTAATACTAAATTTTACAAACTCCATATTCACATACCAATCATTGCTAATTTCATTTGCTGTATTTAAAGGTACAAATATCCAAGGTAAAAACAATAACGCAACAACAAAAGAAGTAAGTAAGAATTTTTTACCAAACTTAGAAAAGGTTTTATCATACACTAAAATGCATAATATTGACGCATATAAAAACATTAACCAAATCGCTGCATAATAGTGAGAATATAAAGAAAGTAATGAAGCTAAACCAAATTTAATGTAATCAATATTTTTAGGTTCTCGTGTTAATCTTAAGCCGTATACTAAACAAACAAGCAATAAAAAAGACGATAAACCATATGTTCGAACCTCAAAAGCAAGCCACAAAGAAATAGGGTGGAGCATCAAAATAACAAGCAACCACAAGCTAACTTTTTCGCCATAATCTTTTTTGATAGCTGTTATTGTAAATATTTCAGCAAAAAGTAAAGTTAAATATGAACCAAAGTGAGCTCCAAATATTTCATATTTTTGAGGAAATAGGGCAATTATTGCTTTTAAATATACATAATAAAGCGGTGGTTTAGAATCTTCTGTTGTAAGTAGTTCCCACATATCGGAAAAACTATCTTTTGCCATCAATACAGAATAAAGTTCATCAGACCAAAGATTTAAGTTATTAATAAGAAAGCCGTAGCTAATCGCTGTAATAACAATTAGCAATACACTTTTTGCCATAAAATTATGATAAACAAAATCAAAGACTTTTTTCATAAAACCAAACCTCCCAAAGCAAAAAAAGAATAGCTAATGAAGTTTAAAAAGTCAAGTATTTGGAGGTTTTCTAATTTAATAATTATTTGAT